>JAAAOG010000068.1 GCA_009909005.1 Alphaproteobacteria bacterium
GGCGCACAGATCCCGGGTCAAGCCCGGGATGACATTCGATTGATGTCAGACCGACTTGATGTACTTCAACGCCTGTCATCCCGCCCGGCGCGGGGATGACATTCGATTGATGTCAGACCGACTTGATGTACTTCAACGCCTGTCATCCCGGCCGGAGCGTAGCGGAGAGCCGGGATCCCCGAGCCCGCCCTCGGCGCTTCGGCGCGCGGCCCAGGGCCATGCCGACCAGGCGGGCCTTTCCCTTGAGCCCGGCCAGGCGGGCGACTTCGCCGTAGTTGAGCACGCAGCCCTCCGGAATGCCCTCGACCACCGACCAGATGCGCTCGAAGCGATCGTCGACGGCCGGATCAGTCGCCGTTTCGCTCGGTCCGGCCACGCGCCGCGCTCTGGGTTGCAGACAGGATTCCGTTCAGGATATTGAGTTCGTTTTCGTCCGGCCGCGCGCGCAAGTAAAGGCGTCGCAAGCGCTGCATCAGGCGCTTCGGCTGGTTGGGGTTCAGAAAGCCGATCGCCTGCAGCGTTGCCGCCAGGCGCTCGAAGTAGATCTCCAGCCGCTCCGGCGGTTCCGGCCGCCAGTCCGGCGGCTCGATCTCGCCTGGCGTATCAGCACGCAGGGCCAGGTGCAGCTCGTAGGCCAGTACCTGAACGGCCTGAGCCAGATTGAGCGAGTGGTACTCCTCGCTGGTCGGGATATTGACCAGATAGTGGCAGAGGCGGGTTTCCTCGTTGTTCAGACCCGACTTCTCGCGACCGAAGACCAGCGCGACATCGTGGCTCGGTGCCTCGGCCACGCCGCGCGCCGCGGCGGCTCGCGGGTCGAGCAGCGGCAACGGCAGGGAGCGTTGCCGCGCCGAGGTGCCCAGCACCAGTCCGCAGCCCTCGATGGCATCGAGCAGCGTGTCGACCACCACCGCCTCCTGCAACACATCATCGCCGCTGGTCGCCAGCGCTGTCGCCCGCGAGCTGGGAAATGGCGCTTCGGGGGCCACCAGGTAGAGACGCCCCAGGCCCATGACTTTCATCGCCCGCGCCGCCGACCCGATATTGCCGGGATGGGTGGTTCCGACGAGCACGATACGAATTCTTTCGGAAAGACCATTCATGACCGGATTGTAGTGCAGCCGTCGAGCGAAAGGCGGCCTTCGGCCGGTCCATGCGAGCGGTGTCGATTTCGCATCCGGGGGGCTTTTCCTTTATGCTTTTCGGTTCTTTCGCCCAACCGCTCCCGTGCCATGACCAACCCCTACATCAACATCGCCCATGAAGCGGCCCGCAAGGCGGCCGGACTGATGATGAAGTTCCGGCAGCGCCTGGAGGGAATTCCGATCGAAAGAAAGGCGCGACACGACTATGTATCGGAGGTCGACCGGGCCTGCGAGCAGACGATTCGGGATTACATCCTCAAACACCATCGCGATCACGCGATTCTCGGCGAGGAGTCCGGCCGCTCGGGCGACAGCGAGTATCTCTGGATCGTCGACCCGCTCGACGGCACCAGCAATTACCTGCGCGGCATCCCGCACTATGCGATCTCGATCGCGCTCCAGGTCCGAGGCCGGCTCGAGCACGGCGTCGTTTTGGACCCGGTTCGTCAGGAGCTTTTCACGGCCAGCCGCGGGGAGGGTGCCTTCCTCAACAGCCAGCGAATTCGGGTTTCCGGGCGCAAGGACCTGTCCGGCGCCGTCCTCGGTACGGCCTTTCCGTTTCGAAAGCGTCGGCTGCTGCCGGCCTACCGTGGCATGTTCGACGACCTATTCGACAAGGTCGAGGACGTCCGGCGCGCCGGCACTGCGTCGCTGGACCTTGCGTACGTCGCCTGCGGCCGACTGGACGGCTACTGGGAACTGGGGCTGCAGCCGTGGGACACGGCCGCCGGCGCGCTGATGGTTCAGGAGGCCGGGGGCGTCGTCATGGATATCGCCGGCGGCGAGAGCTGGCTGACCTCGGGCCATGTCATCGCCGCGCCGTTCAAGCTGATCACACCGATGCGCCATGCGATCGAGCCCCATCTGACCGACGCGCTCAAGCAACGTCTGGTCGTATCCCGGGCGAATTGACATCGGCGCAAAGGCTCCCGCTCAGAATCGGGCGTCGAGTCCGCTCAACAGCTCCCGCTGACCGATCTCGTTGGCGCGGTAGCGCCGAACCAGCTCCCGGCACCGACCGGCATTGGCCTCGATCAGGCTCTTCTTGACCGCCGGCAGGCAGGCCGGAGGCATGCTCAAACGACGAACTCCGAGGCCCAGCAGCAGGCGTACGGCTTTCTCGTCGCCGGCCACCTCACCGCACACCGTCACCGGTCTGTTCCTCGAGTGCCCGGCCCGCACCGTGCGGTCGATCAGCTCAAGCACGGCAATGTGCGTGGGTTCGTACAGGTAGCTGACCAATTCATCCTCGCGATCGATGGCCAGGACGTACTGAATCAAGTCGTTGGTGCCGATCGACATGAAATCCAGCTCTTCGACCAGGCGATCGACGGCCAGCGCGGCCGCCGGCGTTTCGATCATGCCGCCGACCGCAGTGTCGGGGTCGACCGGCACGCCCTCGTCGCGCAGTTCCTGGCCCCAGCGCTCGATCAGGCCGCGAGCCTGCCGCACTTCGGCCAGGCCGGTAATCATCGGCAGGAGAATCTGCACCGGACCGGCCACCGACGCTTTGAGGATCGCCCGGATCTGCTGCCGGAACAGTTTGGTCACCGACAACGACAGCCTCAGTCCCCGCAGGCCCAGAGCCGGGTTGGGGCCCCGGGTCAGGGCAAGACCCCGCGGCAGCTTGTCGCCGCCGAGATCGAGCGTTCGAATGGTCAGGGGCTTGCCGGCCAGAACCTTGACCGCCGCCCGATAGGCGCGGTGCTGCTGCTCTTCGTCGGGAGCCGTATCGTCCATGAACAGGTATTCGGTGCGCATCAGTCCGACACCGACGGCGTTCGCATCCCGGCAGCGCTGGAACTCGTCGGGCAACTCGGCATTGCCGAACAACTCGAACGCCTCGCCGTCGGCGGTTCGCGACGGCCTCGATAGATAGCGCTTCAGGTCGCTGCGGCGCCGTCGCGTCAGCTCCTGCTTGTCCTGGTAGTGACGCAGCAGGGACTCGTCGTGGGCCGCCATAACGGCACCGTAGTGCCCGTCCAGGATCACCGACTCACCCTCTTCCAGGATATCGAGGGCGTGGTGGATACCGACGAGCATCGGAATTTCGAGGCTGCGCGCCAGGATGGCCGAGTGCGACATCGGGCCGCCGTGCTCGGTCACCAGCCCGGCGACGCGTCGCTGCTGAAGAATGGCCATGTCGGCCGGCCCCAGCTCCAGCGCCACGACGATCGTGCGGTCGAGCCGGTGAGGGACCTGGGCACCCACCCGCGTCGCCGGCTGTTCGGCCAGCTCGCGCTGGATCAGGCTGACCGCTTGCTCGACATCCTCGCGACGCAACGCCATGTACTCGTTGTCGAGTCGTCGGAACTGCGCCATCAACTGCTCGCGCTGCTGGACCAGGGCCCATTCGGCGTTGATGCGCTCGGACCGGATGCGATCACAGGTTGCGTCGAGCAGCAAGGGATCACGCATGATCAGGCGATGCGCCTCGAGCAGCTCGCGCGCGGTTCCCCCGCTGTCCTCGCCCATGCGCTCGATCAGATCGCCGAGAAAGGCCTGACCGCGATCGGCGGCACGGTTGACCCGTTCGAGCTCGGCGTCGACCGCGTCGGCATCAAGGTGATACTCGGGCACCGCCAGCTCCCCCGCGGTCAGACGGTGCACGCGCCCGACGGCGATGCCGCTGGTCGCACCGATACCGGTCAAGACCAGACTCATTCGCTTTCTCCGAAACGCTCGGCTACCAGCCTTTCCAGGGCGCTGACGGCGTCCGCTTCATCCGGGCCATGCACCTCCAGCACCAGCTCGCTCCCGCAGGGTGCCGCCAACAGCAGCACCCCCATGATCGACTTGGCGTTGACGCGGCGATCGTTGAACACGGCGAACACGTCGCTCTCCCAGGCCGAGGCGGTCCGCACCAGCTTGCTGGCGGCCCGGGCATGCAGGCCAAGACGATTGACCAGCTTCACCTCGCGTCGAATCACGACGACACAATGCCCTGGCGACCACCGAGGCTGGCCAGTTCGGCCAGTTCGCGCGCCGGCTTGGCCGAATGACTGATAACCTTGAGCAGCATCGGCAGATTGAGACCGGAGACCACGGGCATCGCGCGGTGCTCGGCCGCGCGGCAGGCCAGATTGTGCGGCGTGGCACCCGGCAGATCGGTCAGTACGACCGTCCCGCCCTGATCGGCGCTCATGGCCAGGGCCGATAGCAGCTCGCCGAGGGCCGAGTCCGGGTCGGCCTCGTAACTAATCGACACCGTGGTCATGGCCACCATGCGCCCGAGGATCACCTCGGCCTGGCGACGCAACGACTCTCCAAGACCGTCGTGGGTCACCAGCACGATGCCGGTCACCGGTCCAGCTCCCGGTGAGCCAGGACCACCGGCAAGTCGGCACGGCGCAGCGCGGCACCGATCCGATCGACCAGGTAGACCGACCGATGCTGCCCTCCAGTGCATCCGATTCCGATCGACAACAGACTGCGCTGGTCCTCGGCCAGCGCCGGCAGCCAGCGCTGGATGAAGCTGAGGACATCCTCGGAAAACGCATCGACACGCTCCGAGTTCTCCAGCCAGGTGGCGACTTCCGGGTCCAGGCCCGTGCGCGGTCGCAGGTTCGGCTCCCAGTGCGGATTGGGCAGGCAGCGCGCATCGAACAGCATGTCGATATCGCGGGGCACGCCGCGTTTGAACGCGAACGATTCGAGCACGATGGACTGGATACCGGCACCGGCCGCCCCGGCGATCGTGCGCCAGACTTGACGCCGAAGCTGATGGATGTTGCTGTCGCTGGTATCGATGACCCAGTCGGCGCGCTGCCGGACCGGGGCCAGCAGTTCCCGCTCCCGGTCGATCGCGGCGGCCAGTCCACCGATCGACGCCAGCGGATGACGGCGGCGGGTCTCGCTGAAGCGCCGGATCAGAATGGACTCATCGGCATCCAGGAACAAGAGTTTGAACTGCTCATCGTCCGGCAATTGATCGAACAGGCGGATCAGCCGATCGAGGCCGTCGGGTCCGGTCCGGGCGTCGATACCGATGGCCACGCGCGGATAGCGTCCCGGTTGTGACCGGATTTCCTCGAGCAACCCGGCCAGCAGACCGCCGGGAAGGTTGTCGACGCAGTAATAGCTCAAATCCTCGAGCGCGTGCAGGGCCGAACTCTTGCCCGACCCCGACAAACCGCTGATGACCACAAGAGGAATCATCGCCTCGGTCATGGCGCGTCGCCTCAGTCCGACATCAGGCGGCCGTGCCGCTCGACGAACTCGGCGGCCGCGTCGAAACCCTTCATGCGCAGCATGAAATCACGCACGGCCGCCTCGGCCATCACCGCAAGGTTCCGGCCGGCCATGACGGGTAGACTGATCTGGGGAATGACCAGATCCAGAACCTGGCGATCGGAGGTATTGCCGCGAAGGCGGTCACCGCCCGGCGGCTCGGCGTCCGGCAGGTGCAGATGGATGATGACGCGTAGGTACTTCGACGCCTTGACGGCGGCGTCGCCGAACATGCGGCGAATATTGAGAATCCCCAGACCTCGCACCTCCAGGCAGTTGCGCAAGACCGGCGGGCAGGTCCCTTCGATATTGTCGGGCGTGAGCTGGGTGAATTCAGGCGCGTCGTCGGCGATCAGGCGATGGCCGCGGGTCAGCAGCTCCAGGGCCAGCTCGCTCTTGCCGGTCCCCGAATCCCCGGTGATCAGCACGCCGATCGTGAAGATTTCCATGAAAACGCCGTGCAGGGTCACCTGGCGCGCCAGGCGGCGGGAGATCTGATACTCGAGATAGTTGACCAGACGCCAGCCCGGCTGAGGCGAGGTCAACAGCGGGGTGTCGGTTTCGCGCGCCGACTGCTCGAGGTCCTCGGGCATGTCTTGCCCGCCGGCGACAATGATCGCGGCCGGCTGTCGATCGATGATCCGGGCCACGGTCTCCCAGCGCAGTTTGGCCTCGAGACCGTCGAGCCACTCCAGCTCCTTTTCTCCGATCACCTGGACCCGGTTGGGATGAATCAGGTTCAGGAACCCGGCCAGTGAGGGCCGCACGTCGAAGCTCGTGGCCGTGATCCGGCGGTTTTCCGCCATGCGCTTTCCGGCGACCCAGCGCAGCTCGAGGCGATCGGAAAAGCCTTGGTAAAGCTCGGCCGCGGTCATCGAGCTTGTCATGCAGCCGGGTCACCTTCGACTTCGGAGAAAAACCTCAGCAGCTCGTCGGCCTCATCGGCCGATCGCAATCGCTCGCGCTGGCGACCATCGCCGAGGCGTTCGGCGATGTCGGCCAGCAAACGCAGATAGACATCGGAACACTGGTCCGGTACGGCCAGGGCGAAAAACAGGTCGACCCGGTCCTGGTCGGGCGCATCGAAATCGATCGGCGTTCGCAGGCGGATCAGCGCAGCAACCACACCGGCTTGCCCGCTCACCCGTCCGTGCGGTATGGCCACGCCATGCCCGAGACCGGTCGAACCGAGGCGTTCGCGCTGGCACAGGCTTTCGAAGATCTGCCGTGCATCGGCGCCTTCGGAAGCCGAGGCCAGCAGCTCCGAGGCTTTCTCCAGCAGCGATTTCTTACTGGAAACGGACAGGTCGATCGCAATACGATCGACGGCTAGAACGTCGGCTAACTGCATGTCAACGCGTCCGGATCAATCCCGAAAAGAACGGAAGACTAACCGGCCTGGGCCGCCCGCGCCGTGCGGTGGTGATCGGTGATTTTGTCCTTGTGGCGGCGGACCTGACGGTCCAGCTTGTCGATCAGCGAATCGATCGCGGCATACATGTCGTCGGACACGGCATCGGCATGAATCGGATTGGTGCGACCGCCGACCTGAATCGTCGCTTCGGCCGAGTGTTCCAGCTTTTCCAGCCGCAGCACCCAGTGAGCGGAAATCAGATTGTCGAAATGGCGCTCGAGCCGATTGCATTTTTCGCTGATATAGGCCCGCAGCGCCTGGGTGATGTCGACGTTGTGTCCAGTGACTTCGATTTGCATGGACTGCTCCTGTTGGCGTGGTGCAAAGCGGCGGCCGGTTGACCCACGAATCGGGCCGCATCCGGCCACCACGAGGTCTCATCTTATACCAGGCGCAACGGATTATCAGGCCCGAATGCGCGCGTTGCGCCGACGCTGGGCCGAGCCGGGAATGCCGAGCTGCTCGCGATACTTGGCGACCGTCCGGCGGGCCAGGCGGATGCCGCGGGCGTCCAGGGCATCGACGAGGGCCTGATCGGACAGCGGCTTGCCCGGCGGCTCCTCGCTGATCATGCGTTGAAGATGGGCGCGCACCGCGGTCGCGGCCACCGCGTCGCCGTTGTCGCCGGACACGCCGACCGAAAAGAAATGCTTCAGCTCGTAAGTACCGCGGGGCGTGTGCGCGTACTTGTAGGTCGTCGCCCTGGAAACGGTCGATTCATGCACGCCGACCGCCTCGGCGATCTCACGCTGCAGCAGCGGGCGCATCGCCACCTCGCCCTGGCGCAAGAAGTCGGACTGGCGCTCGACGATCGCTTCGGTGACCGCGAGCAGGGTCTGATTGCGCATTTCCAGGCCGCTGATGAGCCAGCGCGCTTCCTGCAGCCGGTCCTTGAGGTATTTCTTGTCCGCGCCCCGGCTCTTGCGGACCAGATCGGTGTAGAGCGTGTTCAAACGCAGGCCCGGATCGCTGTCCGGGTTGAGACTGACTCGCCAGCCGTCTCCGCGAGGATGGACATAGACGTCCGGGACGACGTAGCTTTCCTCATCCGAACCAAAACGGCTGCAGGGATGCGGATTCAGGGTGCGAATCAGCGCGATCGCCGCCTCGACATCAGCGGCGTCGAAACCGCTGGCGCGGGCGAGCTGCCGCGTATCCTGGCGCGCCAGGGTGTCGAGATGGTGGTCGACAATGTACCGCGCCAGCCCAAGGGCCGGGGTGTTGCCCGGCCGCGCGTTGAGCTGGACCAGCAGACATTCGCGCAGGTCGCGGCAGGCCACACCCACCGGCTCGAAATGCTGGACACGCTCAAGGACGGCGGCGATTTCTCCCGGGGAAACCAAGTACTCCGGCGCCAACGACGCGCGCAGAGTATCGACATCGTCGCTCAGGTAGCCGTCCTCATCCAGCGCATAGATGATGGCTCTGGCGATGGCTTCGTCGGTGTCGCTGAAACCCGACAGGTTGGCCTGCCACAATAGGTGCTGCTGCAGCGACTCGTCGGCCCGGTCGCTGACGAACTCGTCGTAGCGCGGCGCCTCCCGAGCGACCGAGAAGCCCTCGGGCAATTCGTCCATTCCGAAGTCGTCGTCGAACTCCTGCTCGTGCTCTGGTTCGGCCTCGATCAT
>JAAAOG010000175.1 GCA_009909005.1 Alphaproteobacteria bacterium
CGACGTACTTGTCTCCGATGGATTGCAGTGCGGTTTGGCGATCGGCACAGAGGCGTGTATGAAAGAGCTGATCAACTACATTATGCTTCTGTCCGACCGTGTCCGCGTCGAACGGTTCCGCGATGCCATCGCCGCAACGGTGCGGCCGGGCGATGTGGTTATCGATGTCGGTGCCGGGGTCGGCATCCTGTCCTTGTACGCGGTGCGGGCCGGTGCGGCGCGCTGCTATGCCGTCGAGCGCGAGCCGGAAGTCGCACCGGTGGCCCGCCGCTTCCTGGCCGAGAACGGCGCGGCCGATCGCGTCACCGTGCTGACCGGGCTGGCCGAGGAGGTCGACCTGCCGGAACCGGCCGATCTGGTGATGGCGGAGCTGCTCGGGCATGTCGGCGTCGACGAGCGCATTCACGAGATCCTGTCCAGCGTCTGCCGGCGCGCGCTGAAACCCGGCGGCCGGGTGCTGCCCCGTTTCCTGGAGACATTCCTCGTCCCGGTGCAGCGCGACCCGGCACAGGGTGCGGTGTGGCTCAACGATTTTGTCGAGCCGGATTTCCGCCTGATCCCGGAGCTTCGGCCATTTCCCATGCCGGCCATGGCGCCGGAGGTGCGGCCGCCGCGCCAACTCGGTCCTTCGGCGATGATGGAGCGCTTCGCCATCGCCGACCCCGGCCATGTCCGGCCCGAAGCCGCCGATCTCGAGATCGTCATCGATCGCGATGGGCGGCTGGACGCGCTGATGGCCGGCTTCCGGGCCGATCTGGCGCCGGGGTTCAGCCTCGCCGACTTCCCGCCGTATCCGGGCAGCAATTGGGTGCTTTGGTACCGGCGGCTGCTCGAGCCCATGACGGTGGCGGCCGGGGACCGATTCGCCGTGCGGGTCGCCAACATGCACGCCACCCATGTCTGGGACTGGGAAATGACGAGCGACCGGCTGGCCTTCGCCGACGGTCCGTGAAAGGTCTATTCGGTGATATGGCGGACGGCGGGCGGAAAGTAGAGCCGCACGGGTTGCTCATCAAATATGATTCTGTTAGCCGGTCATCCGAGAAAACGGCGGCCCCCGTTGGGGGGCCGTCGGCTTTGGCCTCAACGGGCCAGGTGCAGGAAGTGCATGTGCTTTTCGTACTGTGACAGCACGTCGGCGATCACCTGCTCCTTGGTATAGCCGAGCACGTCATAGTGCTGGGCACCCTCCAGCAGGTGCACTTCCGCGCGGTAGTACTTCCGCTCCTCGCGCTCGGTCTCCCGCCGCGGCTCGGCCCAGGCAAAGGTCGGCATGCGGTAGCTGCTGAGCTTGACGGCGTAGAGGAACTCCCGCTCCTCGCCGTGGAAGACGGTGAGCGAGGCCTCGCGGCCATTGGCCTGTACGCCGGCGTCCAGGCCGGTCTTGCGCACCTCCTCGGCGACGTCCTCCAACGCGGGCTGCACCACCCGGCCGACGAAGCGTTCGGCATTCCGCCTGTCGGGGTGGGCGATGATGGTCTGCAGCCGCTTCTGCCAGGGCACCTGAGCGCCCGCCACCTGGGTGGTCACCGGCATGTCGAGGCTGACCCGTCGCAGCGTCTCGACGCGCAGGCCGCGCATAAGCCCCCAGCACACGACCAGCATCACCAGCGTGAAGGGCAGGGCGGCGGCGATCGCGGCGGTCTGAAGCGCCGCCAGGCCGCCGGTCAACAGGAGCACCGCCGCCACCAGTCCCTCGGTCGTCGCCCAGAAGATACGCTGCCACACCGGCGGATCCTGATCGCCGCCGGCCGTGATGGTGTCGATGACCATGGAGCCGCTGTCCGAGGAGGTGACGAAGAACGTCACCACCAGGATCGTGGCGACCACCGAGACGATGCCCGACAGCGGGAAATACTCCAGGAAGACAAAGAGGGCCGTGGCGACGTCGGTGTCGACTGCATCCGTCAGACTGCCGACGGCGACGCCGAGATCGAGAGAAATGGCGCTGTTGCCGAAGACCGTCATCCAGACGGCGGTGAAGCCGACGGGGACGAACAGCACGCCGGTGATGAACTCGCGGATCGTCCGGCCGCGGGACACGCGGGCGATGAACATGCCGACAAAGGGCGACCAGGCGATCCACCAGGCCCAGTAGAACAGCGTCCAGCCGCCGATCCAGACATTCGGCTCGTACGCGTAAAGGGTGAAGGTCTTGGTCACGAGGTCGGACAGGTACGCGCCGAGATTCTGAACCGTGGCCTGCAGAAGGAACAGTGTCGGGCCGACCGCCAGCACGAACAGCACCAGAGCCAGGGCGAGGTACAGGTTGATCTCGCTCAGACGGCGGATGCCGGCATCCAGCCCGGCGACGACCGAGATGGTCGCCAGCAGCGTAATGATGGCGATCAGGATCAGCTGCACGGTAATCGAGTCCGGGACGCCGAAGACATAGCTGAGCCCGGCATTGATCTGCAGCACGCCGAGGCCGAGCGAGGTGGCGACGCCGAACATGGTGCCCAGTACCGCGAAGATGTCCGCGGCATGGCCGATCGGCCCGTGGATGCGATCGCCGATCAATGGATAGAGGGCGGAACGGATGGTCAGCGGCAGCCCGTGCCGGAAACAGAAATAGGCCAGGGCCAGACCGATGACGGCATAGATCGCCCAGGCGTGAATCCCCCAATGGAACAAGGTGGTCTTCATCGCCTCGCGAGCCGCACTGATCGTCCCGCCGGCTCCCACCGCCGGGCTCGAGAAGTGCATCAGCGGCTCCGCAACGCCGAAGAACATCAGCCCGATGCCCATGCCGGCGCTGAACAGCATGGCGAACCAGGCGGTGTTCGAGAATTCCGGCCGGGAATCGTCGGGACCGAGCCGCACCTGGCCATAGGCGCTGAGTGCCAGCGCGACCGAGAAAACAACAAAAATGGCGACGGCCAGCACGTAGAACCAGCCGAAGGTGTCGGTGATCCAGCTCTGCACGGCGGAGAACACCGTGCCGGCCAGCTCCGGCGCCGAGGCGCCGAAGACGACGAAGGCGAAGATCAGAATGGCCGAGCCGAAGAAGACGGGCCCATTAATGGCGGCGCGCGGCTTGCGAGGACCGTTCGAGCCCGAAGCATTCGGGTCCGAACCATTGGAGCCGGCGCCGGTGTCGGCGGCGGTCATGACGGGTCGACCTCCTGTCAGATTGCGTGGCGTGCGCTGCGGAAAGGGCCGGAGCGGCGGGAAGGCCATCCGCTCCGGCAAGGGGGCAACAACCACATAGGTCAACCAGGATTGTGGCGAGGGGTTCCATGGCAGAGCCTCGGAACGCGCTTGGTCACGTCAACGCAAGACCCGAAGAGCCTCGGACCGGAATTCGCGGCGGTAAAGGACGGCGACCACGAAGACGGCGGCAGCGGCGAACAGGACCGGGTGGACGAACCAGCCGAGCGCCGCCAGCGCGAAGAAGAAGGCGCGGATGCCGCGGTTGAAATGGAAATTGACCAGGATCGACAGGCTGGCCAGGCGCGCCGCCTCGGCATCGGCCGCCGTGTCGCTCTCCGGCTTGTGGGGGGCGGCGCCGACCAGGATCGAGGTGTAATTGGCCAGCCGGAACGACCAGGCGAACTTGAAGAACGCGTAGACGAAAACCGCGAGAAGCAGCAGCACCTTCAGCGTCCATTGCGGCCGGGTCGGCGGGGCGGCGAATGGCAGATGGCCGAGCGCCTCGATCGCCCGGTCGGCGGCGCCCATCACGGCGAACAGGCCGCCGATCATCAGGATGGACGTCGAGGCGAAGAAGCCGATGCCGGTGACCAGATTGCCGAGGATCTGGGTGTCGACAATGCGCAGGTCCCGGCCCAGCATCTCGCGCATCCAGCGGCGCCGGTGCACCGCCATGGCCGCGGCGATGCTGCGCCGGCGCAAGGGGCTGTGGTCGGCGGTGACGGTGTAGCCGATCCAGCAGGCGAGGAACCAGGCGAGCGCCGCCCAGTCCGGCCAGGGGAAGACGGTCCAGTCCATCGGCATCGGGCCGGGCGGCCGGGCCGGTCAGTGCGAGAGGATCTGGCTGAGGAACAGCTTGGTCCGCTCCGACTGCGGGCTGGTGAAAAACGGCTCCGGCGCGTTCTGCTCGACGATCCGGCCTTCGTCCATGAAGATCACCCGATTGGCGACGGTGCGGGCGAACCCCATTTCGTGCGTCACCACCAGCATGGTCATGCCCTCCTCGGCCAGTTCGATCATCACGTCCAGCACCTCCTTGATCATCTCGGGATCGAGGGCGGAGGTCGGCTCGTCGAACAGCATCACCTTGGGCTTCATGCACAGGGCACGGGCAATGGCGACGCGCTGCTGCTGGCCGCCCGACAGCTGGCCGGGATATTTGTGCGCCTGCTCGGGAATACGGACCCGCTCCAGATAAAGCCTTGCGCTCTCCTCGGCCTCGGCCTTGGGCAGCTTGCGGACCCAGATCGGCGACAGGGTCAGGTTTTCGAGAACCGTCAGATGCGGGAACAGGTTGAACTGCTGGAAGACCATCCCGACCTCGCGGCGGATGGCGTCGACGTTCTTCAGGTTGTGGGTGACGCGGATGCCGTCGACATCGATGGTCCCGCGCTGATGCTCTTCGAGGGCGTTGATGCAGCGGATCAGCGTCGACTTGCCGGAGCCGGAGGGGCCGCAGACGACGATCTTCTCGCCGCGTTCGACGCTCAGGTCGATGTCGCGCAGCACCTGGAAATCGCCGAACCATTTGTTGACGCCCTGCATGACGATGATCGGCTCGCCGGGCGCGGCACCGTCGGTCTCAAGAGCTTCCTGGGGGACGAGGCGGGTCATGGCGTGCGGGCCCTCGATCAGCGGCGGGTGCCGACGTTCAGGCGGCGTTCCAGCGACTGGGAGTATTTCGACAGGGTATAGCAGAACAGGAAGTAGATAACGGCGATGAAGAAATAGGACTCCTGATAAAAGCCGCGCCATTCCGGATTGGTCAGCGCATGCTTGGCGGCGGCCAGCAGGTCGACCAGCCCGACAATGATGACCAGCGAGGTGTCCTTGAAAAAGCCGATAAAGGTGTTGACCAGCGGCGGGATGGAGATGCGCAGGGCCTGCGGCAGGATGATCAGCCGCATCTTCTGCCAATAGCGCAGGCCGAGGCTGTCGGCCGCCTCGTACTGGCCGCGCGGCAGGGCCTGCAAGCCGCCGCGCACCACTTCGGCGAGATAGGCCGAGGCAAAGAGGATCATGCCGATCTGGGCCCGCAGCAGCTGGTCGATGGTCACGCCGCGCGGCATGAACAGCGGGAACAGCACCGAAGCCATGAACAGGATGGTGATCAGCGGCACGCCGCGGATCAGCTCGATATAGCCGATGCAGATGCCCCGCACCGCCGGCATGGTGGAGCGCCGGCCGAGTGCCAGGACGACGCCGAGCGGGAAGGCCACCGCCAGGCCGACGAAGGCGAGGCCGAGAGTAAGTGGCAGCCCGCCCCAGCTGGTCGTCGGCACGAACGGCAGCCCGAAGATGCCGCCGCGCATCAGCACGCCGATCAGCGGCAAGGCGGCTACCCAGGCGATGAGCAGCCATTTCGACCAGAGGCGGCGGTCGCAGCTGGCGACCAGCAGGCCGAGCGCCAGGATCATCGCCAGGGCGGGGCGCCATTGCTCATCGAAGGTGTAGCGGCCGAAGATGATGAACCGCCACCATTCGTGGATAAAGGCCCAGCAGGCGCCGTCGGCCTGGCGGCAGACCGCCGCCGGCTCCTCTGCACCCAGGGCGCTGAACAGCACCGAGTCGAAGATCAGCCAGGACAGGATCGGCGGCACCAGCTCCAGCAGCATCCAGAGGAGCAGCACGGTCAGCAGCCCGTTGAACCAGCTGTTGAACAGGTTGTTGATCACCCAGCGCACCGGCGGCGGCGTCGGGGGGCGCCGGGCCGTGTCGCGACGGTCGGAAGAGCGGTCGGGGGTGTCGGGCGCGGTGCTCATCGGCTCGGCTCAGCGCTCCACCAGCGCCACATGGCGGTTGTACCAGTTCATGAAGGCGGAGATCAGCAGGCTCAGGCTCAGGTAGACGGCCATGTAGATGCTGATCGCCTCGATCGCCTGCCCGGTCTGGTTCAGGGTCGTGTTGCCGATCGACACCAGGTCGGGATAGCCGACGGCGACGGCCAGCGAGCTGTTCTTGGTCAGGTTGAGGTACTGGCTGGTGGTCGGCGGGATGATGATGCGCACGGCCTGTGGCAGCACCACCAGGCGCAGCACCAGCCCGCGCCGCAGGCCGAGCGCGGCGGCCGCCTCGGTCTGGCCGTAGCTGACCGCCAGGATGCCGCTGCGGACGATCTCGGCGATGAACCCGGCGGTGTAGAAGCTCAGGCCGAAGAGGACGGCGGCGAATTCGGGGCTGAGCGTGACGCCGCCCCGGAAGTTGAAACCCTGCAGCGCCGGGACGTCCAGGCCCGTCGGTGCGCCGCCGAACAGCCAGACCAGCAGCGGCAGTCCAAGGATCAGCCCGACCGCGCCCCAGACTACGGGAAACTGCTCTCCGGTTGCGGCCTGCCGGCGGGCGGCCCAGCGCTTGAGCGCCCAGGTGCCGGCGATTCCGGCAAGCAGCGCGATCCCCATGACCAGGTGCACGGGGTCGGAGACCGGCACCGGCATCATGATGCCGCGATTGCTCAGGAAGAGGCCGGGCAGGGGCTCCGCCGCCTGGCGCGGCTGCGGCAGGCTTTCGGTGATGACGGCGTACCACAGGAACAGCTGGAGCAGCAGCGGCACATTGCGGACGGCCTCGACATAGATGCTGGCGATCTTCGCGACCAGCCAGTTGGTCGACAGCCGGGCGATGCCGACTACCACGCCGATGATCGTCGCCAGCACGATACCGATTACGGCGACGCGTATGGTGTTGAGGAAGCCGACGATGAGCGCCCGGCCGTACGTGTCGCTGGCATCGTACGGGATCAGGCCCTCGGCGATGGCGAAGCCGGCCTCGCGATCGAGAAAGCCGAAGCCGGTGGCGATGTTCTGCCGCGCCATATTGGCGGTCAGGTTGGAATAGAGGTACCAGCCGGCGAGAACCACGGCCAGCACGAGCAGCGCCTGGTCGATGACGGCCCGCAGCCGCGGGTCCTGCCAGACCCGGCTGACCGGGTCGTCCTGCCGGCAGAGGTCGAACCAGGTCGACGCTGTCGGCCGGTGGAGCAGCACGGCCGCCGCGATCCAGCTCGCCAGATTGACGGCGAGCAGCAGGCCAAGCGGCAGGCCCAGAGCCAGCCAGACCAGCGTCTCCAAGGGCACCAGTCGCAGATAGACGCCGCGGGCCCAGTCGCGGCCGCGGCCGATCTCGACGGCGAAGGCGAGGCGGAGAAGACTGCCGGTGCCGGCCAGACCGGCGAGGGCCAGGGCGCCCTCACCGGCGAAGCCGGCATCGCCGACCAGCCCCAGGCTCATGCCGGCCGCGCCGAGCAGCGCGGAGAGAGCGGCGGCCAGCCCGACCATGCCGACAACCGCGATGAGCCACGACGCTGCGACGATGCTCGGTGGCCGCAAGGGCGGGCTGCCGGTGGGGGCGCCGCGCGCCGCCGGCGCCGGGCCGGCAACGCGCGTTGCATCCGTACTCATGCAGATCGGTCACACATAGGGGTGTACGGACTCGGGATGCCTAGCGGACAGGCATGGCGTACATCAGGCCGCCGCGGGTCCACAGGTCGTTCACGCCGCGCGCCAGGCCGAGCGGCGTGTCGACGCCGACATTGCGGGCGTAGATCTCGCCATAATTGCCGACGCTGCTGATGATGTTATAGGCCCAGCGCTCGTCGAGGCCGAGGGCTTCGCCCATGCCCGGCGTCGAGCCCAGCAGGCGCTGAACGGTCGGGTCGGTGCTCTCCAGGAAGCTGTCGACGTTCTCGGAGGTGATGCCCTTTTCCTCCGCCTCGATCAGGGCGAACAGCACCCATTTGGCGATGTCGAAGAACTCGTCGTCGCCATGGCGGACGACCGGGCCCAGCGGCTCCTTCGAGATGATCTCCGGCAGGATGACATAGTCCTGCGGGTTCGGGGCGACGGTGGCCCGGATCGAGGCGAGGCCCGAGGCGTCGGTGGTGTAGACGTCGCAGCGGCCGGAGAAGAATGCGGCGTTGACCTCGTCGATATGCTCGATGACGACCGGCTCGAACTCCATATCGTTGGCACGGAAGAAATCGGCGAGGTTGAGCTCGGTCGTGGTGCCCGGCTGCACGCAGACGGTGGCGCCCGACAGCTCCAGCGCGCTGGTCACGCCCAGCGAGCGCGGCACCATGAAGCCCTGGCCGTCATAGAACATGACCCCGGCGAAATTCAGGCCCAGCGCGCTGTCGCGGGTCAGCGTCCAGGTGGTGTTGCGCGACAGCACGTCGATCTCGCCGGCCTGCAGGGCGGTGAAGCGCTGCTGCGCGGTCAGCGGGGTGAAGCGCACCGCCTCGG
>JAAAOG010000058.1 GCA_009909005.1 Alphaproteobacteria bacterium
GGCCGGCCGCCCCCCGACCCCGGCGACCCGTTGCCGGCGGAGCCGGCGCCCGGCGGGGCCTGAGACTCGCGCCGACGGGAGGACGACGAACATGGCCGCCATCGTCGACATCCGCTCCGCCCGACCCCCCGCCGCTCCCGAAACCGGCGGGCCCGCCGGCGCCCGCTCGGAAGCCATGGCGCGGCCGGCCGGGGGCGAGGACGCGCTCATCATAGAAGGTCTTCCGGCCGCCGACGATGGCATGCTCCCGGCCGCCGAACGCGGCCCCGGCGGGACGACGACCGGCCGACGGCTGCCGGATGTGGCCCTACCGGCGGCCGATGCCGATGCGAGCCGGGCTCCGGCGTTGCAGCCCACCGGATCCGAAGGCGCGCAGCCTTCACCGGTGCCGGCCGCACCCCGGCTGGAGACGGCGCCAGGCGGCGGCCCGATCGAAGCGGCCACGCCGCAGACGGCGGCGCCGGCCCCCGCCGCACTGCTGCCCGCAGCCGGCGACGGCACGGTCGCCGCAACCCTGCCGGCGGCCGCCTCGGCAGCCGAGGCCGTGACAGGCGGCCGGGATGGCGCCTTCGCCCTGCCCAACCGGCTTTCCTTCGAGCAGGTTCGGCGCCTCGATCCGGCCGATGGTGAGGACGGCGCGGCCGGCCGGGCCGAGTTCCAACGGCTTGATCTCCGCTTCGACACGGCGGTGGTCGACCTGACCGTCACAATCGCCACCGACGACCTTGTCATCCGCATCGCCGTGGACCGTCCGGTCGCCATCGTCGACGCGGGCACGGAGGAGGGGTTCCGGTTTGCCGCCTTGCGCCCGCCGGACGCCCGGCCGGAGGTGCGCGCGACGCCGACCGACGACGCCGGCGAAGCCCGCGACCTCCTGGTCGCCGCCCTGCGCGTCGGGGAGGCGCCCGACAGGCTCTTCCGGACGGAAGAGGGTGTCGTCGCCGTGCGGGCGGACAAGCCCGAACCGGGTCCCGATAGCGGGGCCGAAGACGGCCCGGCCGGCGATCTTGCGATACTTGCCGAATTGTTCGACGCACCACCCTTCGCCGACGGCTTCTGGCTTTAATGCGCCTCCGGGTCGAGGGTGAACAACTCCTGTGGCAGGCGGACGCCGCGCAGGGCGTAGCGGCCGAGCGACACCAGCCGCGCCCGCTCCGGCCCGGCCGCTTCGGCGAAGGCGGCCGACAGCACGACATCCCGGTCGAGCGCCCGGCACATGCCGGCGATGCGGCTGGCCTCATTGACGGCGGGGCCGATGACGGTGAAGTCCAGCCGCTCCGGGCTGCCGATATTGCCGTAGAGCACGTCGCCGACATGCAGGCCAAGATAAAAGCCGGTGACCGGTGCGGCGCTGTCGGCGCGGCGCGCTGTCAGGGCAGCGATATCGGCGACCGCCCGGTCGGCCGCATCCAGCGCCTGGCGGCAGGCCAAGGCCGGATCGGCCGGTGCCGGCGAATCGCCGCCCCCATGGCCCTCGCCATGCATGTCGAAGATCGCCAGCAGGCCGTCGCCCATGAATTTCAGCACCTGGCCGCCGGCGCCGTCCACCGCCGCAACCAGGCATTCCTGGTAGTCGTTAAGCAGCGCCATCAGCCGGTCGGCCGGCACGGTGTCGGCGATGCGCGTGAAGCCCTTCAGGTCGCTCAGCCAGATCACCGTGCGCCGGGCCTCGGCGACACCGCGCTCGATATGCCCCTTGAGCACTCGCCGGCCGGGATCGCGACCGAGATAGGTGACCACGAGGGTATCGGCGATTCGCCCGGCAGCGGCGCTGCGATAGGCATGGACGAGATGCGGCACCAGTTCGGCGAGCGCCGCCACTTCGCCGTCGTCGAAACCGCCGGGCCGGTCGGTCGCCCAGGAGGAATAGAGCGCATTCATTTCGCCCAGCGCCGCGCCGTCGCCGAAGCGGGTCTGGTAAGCAACGAAATCCGTCATGCCCTCCGCCCGCAGATCGGCCAGCACCGGGAAGCGATCGGCGCCCTCCCCGGCCGCGAGGCGGCAGCGCAGAACCGCGTCGCCGCTGGTCATCAGATGGTAGATCGGGCTGGCCAGCCAGCGCTCCTGAGCGTCGCGCATGGCCTGGCGGTCATAAACGACGTGCCGGACCGGGCGGTCGTGCCGCCATTCCACGGTATAGCCCTCGACCACCGGATGCAGGGTGTCGGAGCCGACCAGAACCCGCCGCAACGCCAGGCCGGCCCCGGCCAGCATTTGGCAGAACCCGGCCACCAGCGCCTCTTCGTCGGCGCCGGACAACGCCGCCGCCGACAGCCAGTCGAGGATCGCAAGCTTCTCGGTCGGGGTCATCGCTCCGCCCTATGCCCTCCCGCCGCACAAGGCCCAGGACCGGCCATGGCGGCGCCCTGGAAAAAACGCATTGGCGCGTAACTTCATTGACCATGCAAGGCCGTCGGGCGTGCGGAGGACAGGATGGTGGAAAACGTCACAGTGGAGGGTGGGCACCCCCGGCGGCGGGCGGCCGCCCTGGCGATCACGCTGCTGATCGCGGCGCTGCTGGCCGCGGCGGCGCCGGCGGCCGCAGACAAGCCCGGTCAGTATTACCGCGACTTCTTCGGCCATGACGACCGGGTGGAGGTCGACTCGACGCAATATCCCTGGAGCGCCGTCGGCAAGGTGTACTTCGACAGCGGCGGCCATTGCTCCGGTACCCTGGTGGCACCGCGGGTGGTGCTGACCGCCGCACATTGCTTCTTCATCGGCGACGGCAGCGGCCGCATCGACCGGCCGACCGATTTCTTTGCCGGCTTCAGCGAGGGGCGGTATGTCGCCCGGGCGCGGGCGGTCAGCTGGTATGTGCCGCCCGACTTCAATCCGGTGCGCCATCTGCAGACAAGCGACATCGACGGGCTCGACTGGGGGTTCCTGGTCCTCAACGAGCCGCTGGACGCCGAGGCCGGGGTGATTCCGGTCTATCCGCTGACCGCGGCGGAGCTCCACCGCGCGATGGAGGGCGGCTGGCACCGCATCACCCAGGCCGGCTACAGCGCCGACACCGAGAACCGGCTGACCGCCCATCGCGGCTGCCCGGTCATCCGGGTGTTCGACGATCTGACCATCTTCCATCAGTGCGATACGCTGCAGGGCGATTCCGGCTCGCCCCTGTTCATCGAGGTCGACGGCGGCCCGCGGGTCGTCGCCCTGGAATCGGCGACCTATGGCAATCCCGAGGGGCCGTTCGACTTCAACATGGCGGTCGACGCCCGCGCCTTCTACCAGCCGCTGCAGCGCTTCCTGCGCGAGAGCCGCCTCCTCAACCGGGCGGATTAGCGGCGGTATAGTCAGTAGCGTGCCTTCTATCGACAGTAGTCTCGTGACCGCTATTTGCGATATGCTTCGGCAGACGGTCCAACTTTCCGGGCCGCCGGGAAAAGGGAGAGACCATGATGACCAGACGACACAGCCTTGCCCTCGCCCTGCTGTTCGCGGCGGGGAGCCTCACAATGTCTCCCGCAGGCGCGCGTGCGCAGATGGCGGATCTGATCGGAACCCTGACATCGAGCCTTGGCGTCACCGAGGCGCAGGCCGTCGGCGGCGCTGGCGCCATCTTCGGTCTGGCCCAGCAAAGGCTGTCGCCCGACGAGTTCGCCACGGTGAGCGAAAGCATGCCGGGCGTCGAGGACCTCATCGCAGCGGCACCGTCCGCGGCAACCGCCACCGAAGTCGGTGACGACACGCCGGAGCAAGGCGGCGGCATGCCTGGGACCGGCGATGCGATGCCCGATATGGGCGACGGCATGCCTGGGACCGGCGATGCGATGCCCGGTATGGGCGACGGCATGCCCGATATGGGCGACGCTATGCCGGATACCGACGCGGCGATGGCCGGGGCGGAGGATATGGCGGGCGATCTGATGGGCGAAGCGACCGGAGCCGCGGGATTGGGAAGTCTGCAAAGCCTTGCCGGTCCGTTCCAGTCACTGGGCATGTCGCCGGAGATGGCCGGCGAGTTCCTGCCGATCATTCTCGACTATGCGGGCGGCAATGGCGGTCCGCAGGTGATGTCGCTCCTGCAGGGGGCCTTGCTCGGCGGTTGACCCCGCGGCCTCGAGTCCGGGCCCTCGTCTCGCCGCGCCGACGACAGGCAGAAAGGCGGAACTCCCTGCCTGTCGGATGGTTTTGCCTTGAAGGCAAGACCGGCGATTCTGCGCCGGCGAGACGAGGAGGACGCGACTCATGCGATTCATCATCCTGCAGTGCAAGGACGATCCGGCCTATTTCATCGCCACCGATCCTCACCATGTCGACCAGCTGCCGGCCAAGGTCTGCCCGGACGGCGCCGAGGCGCAGCGGGTTGGCGAATGGGACGAGACCGAGATCCGCGAGGGGACCTTCAACAAGGAGATCGCCCGCAACACCATCAATGAGAGCGGCTTCTACCGGTTCGAGGCGAAATATTTCGACGTCATCGAACAGCCGCCCGCCGGTTATGCCCCGGCCGGCGGGGCTGCGTAAACCGGCCCCGGCCGGTCCGCAGCCGGCCCGCTCAAGGCGTCGCGCAAGCGGGCCTCAGCGAATGGTCCGGAAGCCCTGGCTGGCCTCGATCAACGCCGCCCGGATGCCGGGTTCCATGGCGGAATGGCCGGCATCCGGCACGATCCGGTAGGTGGCTTCCGGCCAGAGCTGATGCAGATCGTCGGCGCTGGCGATCGGACAGATGATGTCGTAGCGGCCCTGGACGATCACCGCCGGGATGCGCCGGATTCGGTTGATGTCGTCGAGCAGCCGGGTTTCCGGCTCGAACAGATTGTTCTTGAAATAGTGGCATTCGATCCGGGCGAGCCCGAGGGCATGGGTGCCCTCCGTCGCCGCGGCGAGATTGTCGGTGTTCGGCAGCATGGTCGAGCACGCGCCCTCATACAGGCTCCAGGCGCGCGCCGCCGGCATGTGAACGGCGGGGTCCTCGTCGATCAGCCGGCGATAATAGCCCTCCAGGAGGTTGTCGCGTTCCGAGGCCGGCAGGTACTCGGCGAAGCGCTGCCAGGCCTCCGGGAAGATCAGCCGCATGCCGTAGAGGAACCAGTCGATCTCGTGCCTGCGCATCAGGAAGATGCCGCGCAGGATGATCGACAGGCAGCGCTCCGGATGCGCCTCGGCATAGGCGAGCGCCAGGGTGCTGCCCCACGATCCGCCGAAGACGTGCCAGCGGTCGATGCGGAAATGGCGGCGCAGCATCTCCATGTCGCCGACGAGGTCGTCGGTGGTGTTGCGTCGCAGCTCGCCCAGCGGGCGCGAGCGGCCGGCACCGCGCTGGTCGAAAATGATGATGCGGTAATGCGCCGGGTCGAAGAGGCGCCGATGCATGGGCGAGGCGCCGGCTCCCGGCCCGCCATGCAGGAACACGACCGGCACGCCGCGCGGGTTGCCGCACTGCTCCCAGTAGAGGCTGTGCAGGTCGTCGACCCGCAGATAGCCGGCGTGATAGGGCTCAATCGGCGGGAACAGGGCGTCGCGCGGCATCCGCATCCAATCCGTTAAACTCGCGTGACGGACAATAGACGGCTTTGCCGCACGGATGAAGGGCCCGCAATCCCGGCCCGTCTCACGCTCCGCATCCGGCCGCCCGTCTCAGTCGGCGTCGAGCAGCTCGATCTGCTCGGGGTGCGTCGCCTCGATCATCGCGCCGTTGCGGACATCGACCCAGCCTCGCACGCGGATGCTGCGGCCGGCCAGCGCGGCGGGGTCCATCCCGGCGTCCTCGAAGGCATCGCGATCGTCGGGCGCAATCGTCACCGTGAAATCCTCCCGCCAGTCCGGCCCGAAATTGAGATACAGGCGGCCGCGGATGTCGGCGACGTCGAGCACCAGCCCCTCGACCAGCTGGAAGCTGTCGACATGCGCGCGGACATTGGTCGGGCTGCGGATGGCCATGGCCGGATGCGCCCAGAGACCGCGCCCGGCCTGCCGCGCCTGCCGTTCCGCGGCCAGCATGTCGGCCGCCCGGTGTCGCAGGTCCGGCAGCGTCCCGACCCGCGCCAGGCCGCGGCGCACCATCTCGCCCTGCACCCACAGCCCGTCGCTTGTCCGCGTCACCTGCGCCAGCACATGGCCGTGCCGGTCGACCGTCCTACCTGCCAGGGTCAGACTGATCGTCTCCCCCAGCAGCAATGCGCCCAGGACGGTCAGGGCCTCGTCCGCATAAGGCCAGGGTGCCTCCGCCGCCAGGTCGAGCGGCCGCACTGCCGGCTCCAGCCCGGCGAGCCGCACCTTGCGGCCGTCTTCCAGCACGAAGGAGGCGCCGTCCACGACCCGGGTGACGATCGCCTCGGCCGCGGTGTCGTCGACCGGGGCTTGCGGCGGCTCCGGTGGCGCCGGCTGTGCCCCGGCCGGTTCGCCGGTCATGCCGGCAAAGGCAAGAAGGCCGGCAGCGACGAGACTCGCGCCGCGATCGCGCATGTCATGCGGCATGGCGCCGGGAAAACCGGCCGCCCTTGCGGAACCGTTCGAGATAGCTGGGCACGATGCCTTCCGCCGCCATCGGCTCGATATCCAGGTCGGCGAGCGTCTTCGCCCCGGGCTGGACGACATTGTCGATTTTCAGCTGGGTGACCTGGTCGCGGGTCAAAAGCGGCTTGGGCAGAAGCTCGAAGACCCGTGCCTGCATCTCGGCCATGCCCCACGGAATGGGCAGCAGCACCCGCTTCCGGCCAATGGTCTTGAGGAGCAGTTCCATCAGCTCCTTGAAGGTGTAGATGCGCGGGCCGCCCAGCTCATAGGTCTGCCCCTGCGTCTCCGGCCGGTCGAGGCTGGCGACAACGGCGTCGGCGACGTCGCCGACATAGACCGGCTGGAAGCGCGTCTCGCCGCCGCCGATCAGCGGCAGGAAGGGCGAGGTGCGGGTCATCTCGGCGAACATGTTGAAGAAGCTGTCCTCGGGACCGAACACGACGCTCGGGCGCAGGATGGTCGCCTCCGGAAAGGCGTCGCGGATCGCCTGCTCGCCGGCGGCCTTGGTCCGGGCATAGACCGAGGGCGAGTCGGCCGAAGCGCCGATTGCCGAGATCTGGACCATGCGGCTGGCGCCGGCTTCCCTGGCGAGGCGGGCGATGCGGCCGGGAGCGTCGGCATGCAGGGTCTCGAAGCGCTGGCTGCCGCCTTCGGCGAGAATCCCGACCAGGTTGATGACATAGTCGGTGCCGGCGAGCGCGGTGGCGATCGACCCTTCCTCGGCGACATCGCAGCGGATCGGGGCGATCTGGCCGACATCGCCGAGCGGCTTCAGGAACTGCGCCTTGCTGGGATGGCGCACGGCGACGCGCAGGCGCCAGCCGCGCTTGGCCAGCCGCCGGACGATATGCCGGCCGATGAAGCCGGAGCCGCCGAAGATGGTGACGACCTTGTAATCGGGTGAGCGGAATACCTCGGTCGGATCCGCCATGGCCTTGTTCCCCCGCTTGTCGTGCTGTTCCCGCGCCGGCCGTCGAAAGGCCGTTCCAACATAAATAGGGCCCGGGCCTTCCCCTGTCGACAGGCGGGACTCCTGCGGCCGGACGCGGGTCCGATTTCCCGGTGGGGATATTGACATCCGTGTCGCGGCCCCTTAGCTACGCATATCGCCGTTCGGCGCCTGGCCCAGGTGGCGGAATTGGTAGACGCGCAGGTTTCAGGTACCTGTGGCCGAAAGGCCGTGGAAGTTCGAGTCTTCTCCTGGGCACCACCCCCCGAAAAACTGCGTTATTCGTCAAAGCCTTAAGCGTTTCAACGGGTTACGCCTCTATGTGGTGGTACACACGAGAGGTACACACATGGTCCTCCAGATTATATCGTCGAGCACGAAACGCACGACACCACTCTCAGTCGAGAATTATATAGCGTCCCTGCCCGAATGCGGTTCGGGCGCCGAGATTACAGGTCGCGCCAAGTTCAATGAGCTGTTGCAAGGGCTGCGTGATGCCGAAGATCACCAGATCACCGGTCCAGCCGGACATGTAAACGGCTTTGCCGTTCTGGGCTGAACTTGACCGTGTCCATCGGCACGGAACGAGGCTGCTTGTGTCGATCAGGCACTGATCTGCCATATCGGCCAAGCAATTCCAGTCGATTAGGCTGTATGCATCCTGCCAACGGGCAAGCCCTGACATGCGTCTCGCCAGCGACAGGATGACATCCCGCGGATTCGACAGAGTTGCCTTGCCTCGCAGCACGACCGGCGACAGGAACCGCAGCACCAGCGTATCCAGGCCCGTCCCGGATGAGACGGCTTCTTCAACGACAATCTGCCGCTCGGCGGGCACCAGGCGAAGCGGCGTAGCGGTCACCCTTGGGCGCCGGCCCTGCGGCTGAGCCGAGACGAGAAAGCTCTGCCGGCCGGCGGCGCGGGCCGGCGCGCCATCCGGCAATATCGTT
>JAAAOG010000126.1 GCA_009909005.1 Alphaproteobacteria bacterium
GACCTGGGAGGGGCGCCCGAGCCTCTATGTCGAGGACCTGTATGTCGCCGAGGCGGCCCGGGGGCTGGGGGCCGGGCGCAAGCTGCTGGCGGCACTGGCCGCCCTCGCCCTGGCGCGCGATTGTCGCCGGCTCGACCTCAGCGTCCTGCACTGGAACCCGGCGCGCGATTTCTACGATGCGCTGGGTTTCGAACAGCTGTCCGAGTGGCGGCCTTACCGGCTGGCCGGAGCGGCGCTGGCCGGGCTGGCCGCGGAAGCGGCAGACTGACCGAACGCTAGCGGCCGGCGGCTGCGGTGCCGGAAAGGCCCGCGGCAGCATCGGCCGGCTGACGGGCGGACGTCGCCGGCGGCGGGGCGCCGGCAGCGGTTTCGGCCAAGACGCGGTTGCGGCCCTGCCGCTTGGCGGCGTAGAGCGCCGCATCGGCGCGGGCGATCAGGTCCGACGTCCGGTCGCCGGCGCGCAGCGTCGCCACGCCAAGGGACAGGGTGACGGTACCCAGAGCGGTGCCCGAGGAGCGCCGGACGAACCGCTTGCCGGCCACCGCGGCGCGGATTTGCTCGGCAAGCTGCATGGCGCCTTTCATCGGCGTTTTCGGCAGGATGACGGCGAACTCCTCGCCGCCATAGCGGCTGGGGGTATCGCGGCCTTTGACCGTCTCTTTCATGATCCGGGCGACCAGCTTCAGCACCTCATCGCCGGTCTGGTGGCCGAAGGTGTCGTTCAGCACCTTGAACTTGTCGATATCGGCCATGAGAAGCGACAGCGGCTGGCCCGCATCCCCGGCTTCGGCGACAGCCGTGCGCAGCTCGATATCGAAATAGCGGCGATTGCCAAGCCCCGTCAGGCCATCGCTCAGGGCCTCGCGGCGGACGCTTTCCAGATCCTCGCGCAGCACATCCATATTCTGCGTGGCCTCCGAAAGCTCCAGGCTGAGCTTCTCGTTCTGGCTCTTCATCGCCCGGGTTCGCGTTGTAATATTGTCCACCGCCTGGCGCAGCGAATTGAGGCCTGTCTCGGCATTCATCCTGTCGCTGAACTGGTCGAGGGCGTTGCCATAGCTTTCGGCGCCGCGGCCGGCCTCGTCGACCAGGGAGGACAACGCCTCCAGCGCCCGGCGGATTTCCGCCTGCACGGCACTGGTCAGCCGTCGCTGCTGGTTCTCGCCGAGGCACTTATCGTAAAGCGCCTGGCAGATCTCATCCGTAAAGCCCTTTTCGCTGGCGGCGACATTGTCCATGGCCCGCTTCAGCTGCGGGACCTTGCCGCTGAAATAATGGTAGAAAATGGTGAAGTTCACCGGTGTGGGGGCAAGCCCTTCCACGCCCATGCGCTGGAAGGCCGACCCGGCGCATTTCTGCGCCGCTTCATAGCTACCGACTGCCGCCACGGCGATGAACCTTTCATAGCTAACAAATTGATTTCGGACCCGGAACGCCGGTCGTTGCGCGGGAAACCGTAATCGCGAGTCCCTTGTCGCCAAAAAGGATTAAAAGGTGGCTAATTGCACTGCCCCACGGACCCCTCTGCGCAAACCCGCTCGCCATCCAGCCAGGTCGCGCCCGACAGCTCGGCCTGGCGCAGATCGGCGCCGGCCAGCCGTGCGCCGGTGAGGTCGGCATCGCGCAGGACCGCCTCGACCAGCCGGGCATTGCGCAGATCGGCGTCGACGAAGCTGGCGCCGGTCAGATTGGCCTTGGTCATGTCCGCTTCGATCAGCCGTGCCTCGTCCAGAACCACGCCGATCATCCGGGCGCTGATGAACTTGGCGCGAAAGGCATCGGCCCCCGTCAGGATGCTGCGATCGAGGATGGAGCGCTGAAAGGTCGCGTCACGCAGTTCGGCATTCGTCAGATCGACGCCGGCGAGGTTCCGTCCGTCATGATAGCAGCGCCGCCAGTTGACGCCGGGCTGGGCCGGGTCGGTGCAGGCGGCGACAGCCTCTCCGGTCGCGCCGAAGAAGCAGAGCATGAGGAGAACGAGGGCGGTGGGGCGGTATGGCATGGCCGATGATGTAGACCGGGAGCGCTGCCGAAGCAAATGCCGATATGGCCGCGGCCCCGCTCACAATCGGATGAGCGGCAGCGCCGCCCGGCACCGGCTCAGGCTGCCCCGGCCGGCGTTGTCGCCGCCTCGGCGCGCGGCAGAGCGATGCGGCGCCCGGCCCGCTCCGGCCGGTCGAGTCGGCCATGCGCCTCCATCACCGGCTGCAGGCGCGCCGCAGCCCAGCCCGGTATGGGGCTGGAGCGCCGCTGCACCTGGTCGACATGCATGAGCATGATTTCCGATGTCGACACCTGGTAGCCTTCTCCCGCATGGACCATGGTATGGAACAGCTGCAGGCGCTTGGCGTCCAACCCCAGGAACTGCGTCGCCACCGCCAGGGTATCGCCCAGCCGGACTTCGCGGTCATAGGTGATGTGCGCCTCGACCACGAAAAGCGAGCCTTCGCCCTGCGGCACATAGTCGGTGGGGCCGATGCCGAAATGGTCCAGCACCGCATCGGTGGCGTGGTCGAACACCAGGGAGTAATAGGCCACGTTCATATGGCCGTTATAGTCGATCCATTCGGGCCGCACGATTTCCCGGTACCAGCCCAGCGGCGCCGGTGCGGCGGCCGCCCTGTCCTGTTCCGCCATGGTCGCCCGTCTCGTTGATGAATCCGCGGATCACCAGGACATAGCCCTTGCCGCGACGCGAGGAAAGATGGTCGAACGGTCGCGCAAGCCGGCACAGGCACGGAACAACCGGCGATAAGCACGGGTTTCCGCCGCATTCGCCGCCGCACCGGCCGGCCACAACGCCGCACAGGAGGGGCACCATGATCCGTCGGGGACTCGGCAAAAAGGTCTGGGTGATTGCCGAAGGGTATATCCCGGCTGAAAGCACCGGTCCGGCACCGCAGATGATCAGCCATGAGACGGCCTGCATCCTCAACACCAATGCCGAGGATGCCGAACTGGCGATCTTCGTCTATTTCGCGGATCGCGCGCCGGCGGGGCCCTATCGCGTCCGGGTGCCGGCCGAGCGCACCCGGCATCTGCGCTTCAACGACCTGGACGACCCGGAGCCGGTGCCGCGCGACACCGATTATGCCGCCGTGCTGATCTCGGACCAGCCGGTGGTTGTCCAGCACACCCGCCTTGACAGCCGCCAGGCGGAGAACGCCCTGATGACGACAATGGCCTATCCCCAGGACTGACGCAGGGCAGAGGCCGGCGGCGGGACAGGCCGGAAGACGTCTCCCGGCCCGTGCAACGCCTCGGATGCGGCTTACGCCGCCTTGAGCTCGACCAGCTCGATGTCGAACACGAGGTCCTTGCCGGCCAGCGGATGGTTGGCGTCGAAGGTCACCGTCTCGTCGCCGATCTCCTGGACACTGAGCCGCATGGTCCGGCCGGTCGGGTCGGCGGCCTGCACGACCATGCCGACCTGCAGGTCGAGATCCTGCGGCAGGCGCTCTTTCGGCACCTCCTGCAGCAGCTGCGGATCGTGCGCGCCATAGGCCTCGGTGCTGGGCACGGTCACGGTCTTGCGCTCGCCTTCGCTCATGCCCTGGACCGCCGTCTCGAAGCCGGCGATCAGCTGGCCTTCGCCGAGTGTGAACTCGATCGGTTCGCGCTCACGGGAGCTGTCAAACTGCTCGCCGCTGGTCAAGGTGCCGGTATAATGAACCCGAACGGTATCGCCCTGCTTGGCTGTGTCCGCCATGGCGTCACTCATGCTGTCCTCCCGTCCCCGTCAAGGGGCCGTCTGTCGTGGGTGATGCGGGGTGATTGAGGGGGCCGTCGCCCGATGCATATCGGGATCGAGACCGGGGTGAAGAGCGACCGAAGGCGGATGCCGAGGCCCGGCATCGCGCAAGCAGCACGCCGCACAGACGGCGCACGCCGAATCTGCCCAGGACCGGGCAAAGGATGTCGCACTCCCATCATCGTGAAGGTCGGTCTTCCGGGCGCCCGGATCAACCCGAAAACACGAGCGCCCGCGGCAGAAATGGGGTCAGGCCGCCTCTTCCTTCCCCGCAGCCTCCGACTCGCGCGCCTTGAGGCGCTCGGCAAGGCAATCGAGCAGGCCGAGAACCTCGCGCGAGGCTTCGTCGAGCCCGTCGATCTCCGCCATGGCGCCGGCCACATCGTTCCGGTGAAACCGGTCGAGCGCTGATTTGGCCAGCTCGTGGACCCGCCGGTGCGGCGCATCGATGGCGGCATACTCCCGAGAATTGCGGATCACCGGGTTGGTCACTGCGGTGTACCATTTGCCGAAGCGGCAGCTCTTGTGGTCCGGCACGTCGGCCGAGGTCATGCGGGCCCGCCCGGCGATGGCATCGACGATGCGCTTCTTGAAGGCGACATGGTCGGTCTTGCTGATCTCGACGACGATGCGGTCGAGGCCAAGGTCGGCAAAGGAGCCGATATGCGCCCCGATCGCCTGGTTCATCGTGTCCATGGCATCGAGTGTGTGGCCGACTTCGGCGTCGTTTTGCGAGGCCAGCTGCGCGATGGTCGCAGTACCTTCCGAGACGCCATTGGCGGCGGCCGATTGCTGGTCGAGAATGCCCGCGACTTCGGCCATCTTGCCGGTGACATTGCCGACATGGCCGGCGATCTCCTGCAATTGGTCGCCGAGATCGGTGATGACGCCGCGCCCGGCCTCGACCGTTTCCACCCCGCTCGTCATCGCCGCGACGATGCCGTCCATGCGGCTGCGCAGCTGGCCGATACGGCCGCGAATGTCCTCGGTCGCCTTGGCCGTCTGGTTGGCGAGCGACTTGACCTCGCCCGCGACCACGGCGAAACCGCGGCCGGCTTCACCGGCCCGCGCCGCCTCGATGGTCGCGTTGAGAGCGAGAAGGTTGGTCTGGGCGGCGATGCTTTCGATTTCGCCGACAATGGTGCCGATCTGGCTCGATTCCTCGGCCAGCACATTGACCTCGTCGGCGGAGCGCCGCACCGCCCGGACGATCTGCTCCATCGAGCCGACAGCCTGGGTCGACGACGCGACCCCGGCATGCGAGGCCTGCTCGGCCTTCTGCGAGTCGCCGGAGGCGTGGCGCGTGGTCTCCGAAATCTCCTGGATCGAGGCGACCAGTTCCTCGACCGCGGAGGCCATGGACTGGGTCTGGGCATTGGCGTTGGCCAGTTCCTGCTTCATCCGCACCAGCCGCACCACCGATTCGCTGCTGGCCACGCCGGCCTCGACGAAGCCGTGCAGCACATCCGCCAGCCCGTGCTTGCGGAGCCGGTCGGCCCGCGCCGCCTCCGCCTCCTGCGCCCGATGCAGGTCTTCGACCTTGCGGGCATTGTCCTTGAAGACTTCCAGCGCCCGGGCCAGGCCCCCGACCTCGTCGCCCTTGCTTGTATACGGAATCTCGACGTCCAGATCGCCCGCTGCCAGCTTGCGGGTCTCGGCGGTGATTCGGCCGAGCGGGCGCGAGATGCCGCGCGCGATCAGCGTCCCCAGAAAGATGGCCAGCAGCAGCACGACGGCGCCGATGCCGCCCAGCACCAGGGCCTGGTCCCGAAAGGCTTCCTCGACATCGTCGACATAGATGCCGCTGCCGATCACCCAGCCCCACTCCGGCACGCCCTCGACATAAGAGATCTTCAGGCGCGGATCCGGGTTCTCCGGGGTCGTCCAGTAATACTGGTAGATCCCGCCGCCTTCGGCGCGAACGAGGTCGATCATGTCGGCAAAGATGCGCTCGCCATTGGCGTCCTGCAGGTCCAGCACGCTGGTTCCGTCGAGCTGCGGCCGGGTCGGGTGGCGCAGCATGATGCCGTCCATGGCGTTCACCCAGAAATATTGCCGGCCGTCATAGCGCAGGGCGGCGAGCCGCTCGAGCGCCTCTTCCCGGGCGGCATCGGCGGACATGGCGCCCGTCGCGGCCAGCCCCTGATAGACGCCGACCAGGCTCACCGCCGTTTCGACCAGCCGCCGGGTCTGGTCCTGCCGGTCCGCCATCAGCTCGTCGTGCAGCTTCACCAGACTGATGCCGAGCACGAGCACGATCCCGAGCGAAAGCCCGGCGACCAGGGCAGCCAGCCGGGTACCGATCGTCATCCGCGAAACAGACAGTGTCATCGAGAGTGCTCCCTTTCCGCCGGCGCTGACCGTGTCCGTCCATGAGCGACGCCGGGGGCCGACCGCCGCGCCGCTGCAAATATCCTTATTAACCGTGTGGAGTTACCGAATGTTGAAGGTCCGTCGCAAAACGCGCAGCCGGGCATGAAACCTGCCGGCTCAGCGATGTCACGTGCCGCCCCAAGATGCCGGCCCCGATGGACTTCGAGAGGCCGGACCTTTACGCTCGCACGCGCTTGCCGAATCGGAGCCCGGCCGTGACCACGATCGAAGCCCTGAGCGCCGTCACCCTGGCGACCCGCGACATGGCCCGCGCCGTCGATTTCTACCGGCGGCTCGGCTTCGAGATGCTCTATGGCGGGCCGGACAGCGGCTTTACCAGCTTCCGCGCCGGCAGCGGCTTCCTCAACATCACCGGGGAGGCGCCGGAGCGGTCCTGGTCATGGTGGGGCCGGGCGATCTTCCATGTCGCCGATGTCGACGCCCTTTACGCCCTGGCGGTGGCCGAGGGCCTGGCCCCGCACGCCGCGCCGCGGGACGCGCCCTGGGGCGAACGGTTCTTCCATATCACCGATCCCGACGGCCATGAGATCAGCTTCGCCCGGCCGCTGGACCGCTGAGCCGGTGTCCGGCCCCGCCGCGACCCGCCCCCCGGGCCGGCCGGCATGACCTGGCTGTGGATCGCGCTCGGCAGCGCCATCGGCGGGGTGGGGCGGTACTGGGCCTCCGGCCTGGTGGCCGAGCGGGTCGGTGCGGCCTTTCCCTGGGGCACCATCACGGTGAACGTCGTCGGCTCCTTCATCATCGGCTTCCTCGCCACCCTGACCGGCCCGGACGGCCGGCTGCTGGTCCACCCCGATGCCCGTCAGTTCCTCATGCTGGGCATCTGCGGCGGCTTCACCACCTTTTCGTCCTTCAGCCTGCAGACCCTGACCCTGCTGCGCGACGGCGAGTGGCTGCTGGCCGCTGCCAATATCGCGCTGTCGGTCGCCGCCTGCCTGGCCGCCGTGGTGCTCGGCCATGTCGCCGCGGCGGCGCTCAACCAGCTGAGGGGGGCGTGAGGCCATGCAGATCCCGCGCGAGGCCGTGCTCTTGCGCATCTTCATCGGCGAGCGCGACCGCCATCACGGCCGGCCGCTCTACGAGGCGATCGTGCTGAAGGCGCGCGAGGCCGGGCTGGCCGGGGCGACGGTGCTGCGCGGAGTGCTGGGCTATGGCCGTTCCAGCCGCATCCACACGGCGAAGATCCTGCGGCTGTCCGACGACCTCCCCATGGTTGTCGAGATCGTCGACAGCGACGCGCGCATCCGGGCGTTCCTGCCGGAGCTCGACGGCATGATCGACAGCGGCCTGGTGACCCTGGAACGGGCCGAGGTGCTGCGCTACGGCACCGACGAGAGCTAGCCCGAAAACTGCCGCACTTCATTGAACCAAAACCTTATCTCTGTACCCTTTCGCCTTGAAATCGCTGCGATTCAAGCGGAAGGTGCCGCATATGAGCAAGTCCCCGCCGGCGCGCCGGCCGCGCCCCGCCCTGACCGCCGGCAAGAGCGCCGGAAAGAGCGCCGGCAAGACCGCCGGATCGCGCCGCGGCAAGGCCGCCGCAAAGGCGCCGGCGAAACCGGCGGCCCGGCCGGCGCGGTCCTGGCGGCGGCGGCTGCTGCGCTGGACGCTGAAATGGTCCTTCGTCGCCTCCATCTGGCTGACGCTCGCCGCCGGCGCCATGGTCGCCTGGTTCGCCTGGGACATGCCGGACGTCGATGCGGTCGAGGCGCCGGTGCGCCGGCCGGCCATCACCATGGTGGCGGCCGACGGTGCGGCGCTGGCCCGCTTCGGCGATCTCGCCGGCGACGACGTCACCGTGGACGAGCTGCCGCTGCACCTGATCCACGCCGTTCTGGCGATCGAGGACCGGCGCTATTATGACCATTTCGGCCTCGATCCGTTCGGCATCGCCCGGGCGATGGTCGCGAATATCCGGGCCGGCCGCATGGTCCAGGGCGGCTCGACCATCACCCAGCAGCTGGCCAAGAACCTCTTCCTGACGCCCGAGCGCTCGTTGCGCCGCAAGGTGCAGGAGGCGCTGCTCGCCCTGTGGCTCGAGGCGAATTACAGCAAGGAGGAGATCCTCGCCGCCTATCTGAACCGCGTCTATCTCGGCGCCGGGACCTATGGCGTCGACGCCGCCGCCCGCACCTATTTCGGCGTGTCCGCCCGCAATGTCACCCTGCACCAGGCGGCGATCCTCGCCGGCCTGTTGCGGGCGCCCTCGCGCTACGCCCCGACCAATGCGCCGGAGCTGGCCGAGGCGCGGGCCGACACGGTGCTCGCCGCCATGCTGGAGGCCGGCTATATCAGCGCCCGGCAGCTGGCGGCGGCCGAGGCGCTGCCGCCTTTGCCGCGCCGCCGGCCGGCGACCGGGCGCGGCGGCCAGTATTTCGCCGACTGGGTGGCCGAGCGGGTGCCGGAATTCGCCGGCTTCGACCCGGTCGACCTGCACGTCACCACCACGCTCGACGCCGACCTGCAGCGCCGGGTCGAGGCGATCGCCGGTGCCCATCTCGACCGCACCGGCCGGGCGGAGCGGGTGAGCCAGGTCGCCGTCGTGGTCATGCGCCGCGATGGCGGGGTGGTGGCGATGGTCGGCGGCCGCTCCTACGCCGACAGCCAGTTCAACCGGGCGACCACGGCCCGCCGCCAGCCGGGCTCGGCCTTCAAGCCGGTGGTCTATCTGGCGGCACTGGAGGCGGGGCTGTCGCCGAACAGCCTGGTGCGCGATGCGCCGATCCGCGTCGGCGACTGGACGCCGGGCAATTTCAACGACCGCTATGAGGGCGAGATCACGCTGACTCGGGCCTTGGCGCGCTCCGCCAATGCGGCCGCCGTGCGGGTGCTGGAACGGGCCGGCGTCGGGCGGGCCGTCGACGCCGCCCGCCGGCTCGGCCTGACCGGCGATGTCAATCACGATTTGTCGCTGGCGCTCGGCACCTCGGAGGTGACGCTGCTGGAGCTGACCGCCGCCTATGCCGCCATCGCCAATGACGGCCGCGCCGTCTGGCCCTATGGCGTGCTGCTGGTCCGCGACCGGACGGGCCGCAGCGTCTATCGCCGCGACGGCAGCGGCGCCGGCCGGGCGACCGATCCCCGCCATGCCCGCGCCCTGACGGCGATGCTGGAGGCGGTGCTCGACCCCGGCCGGGGCGGCACCGGCCGGCGGGCGCGGCTGGACGGGCGGCCGGCGGCCGGCAAGACGGGCACCAGCCAGGCGCATCGCGATGCCTGGTTCGTCGGCTTCACTGCGGATTTCGTCGCCGGGGTCTGGGTCGGCAATGACGACGGCACGCCGATGGACGGGGTGACCGGCGGCGGCCTGCCGGCGGTGCTCTGGCACGACGTGATGCTGGCGGCGCATGAGGGCCGGCCGTTCCGGGCGCTGCCGGCCGAGGCCGTCTATGCGGAGGTGCCGGTCGCCGCCCGGCCGGTGATCGGCGCGCCCCTGCGCCTCGTCCGCGCCGCGCCGCCGGACCGCGCCGGCCAGCCCGGCGATGCCCCCGACCGCGAAGGCCTGGACGGCCTCATCGACTCGCTGCTCGGCGACTGAGAGGGCACAGCCGCCTATGTCTCCTCGTCCCAATGCGCGTCGTGCCACTCGGCCAGCGAGACATCGGGGTATTCGTCGAAATGCCCGTCGGCGGCCGTGCCCTCGACCGGCACCCAGTTCGCCTTGCTGCCCAGCATCAGGTGGACATGGTGCGGCGGCGTCGGCAACGGCGTGTCGATGGCGCTGGCCAGCGGGTGGACGAGGTCGGGCCATTGGCCATGCCAGGCCCAGAGATGCGACCCGCAGCGCCCGCAGAAATGCCGTTCATGCGGCGATGGTTCGATCCGGCCCTGCGCGTCCGGAAACTCCGCCCGGTAGACGCGGACATGGTCGCGGCCTTCGACTTCGAGCGTGCGCGCATCGCCGCCGAGATTGATCGAAAAGCCGCCGCCACCCTGCGTCTTGCGGCAGATCGAGCAATAGCAGCGCATGAACGGCACCGGCTCCCGGCTCTCCAGCGAAAACCGCACCGCCCCACAGGAACACGAGCCTTCCAGATGCATCAGCCGTCTCCTTTTCAGCCGAAGCGGGTGAGGAAGCGGACGAGCCGCTTTGTCCGGTCGCTGAACAGCGCCGGTACAAAGAAGGTGCCGGCGGCGCGCTTGCTCACCTCGCCCAGCGTCGGATAGGGGGCGATCATATTGGCGACGGCGCCGATTTTCAGCTTCTGCCCGATCGCCAGCACCCAGAGCGGGATCAGCTCGCCGGCCTGGGGTCCGGCAATGCCGGCGCCCACCACCCGGCCGTTCGAGCGGGTGATTACCTTGGCATGGCCGGCGGTGCGGTGCTCGGCCTGGGCCCGGTCGTTCTCGTGGAAGCTCCAGCGCAGCACCCTGATTTTCTCGCCATAGCGCGCGCGGGCCTGCGCCTCGGTCAGGCCCACCTGGGCCAGCTCCGGGTCGGTATAGGTGACCCAGGGCAGGGCGCCATAATCCACCCGGGCCGGCAGGCGGAACAGGGCGTTCTTGATGACGATGCCGGCATGGTAGCTGGCGGCGTGGGTGAACTGGTAGCTGCCGATGACGTCGCCGATGGCGAAGACCCGCTTGTTGCTGGTGCGCAGACGGCTGTCGACCGTGATTCCCTGGGGCGTCCAGGCGATGCCGGCGGCCTCCAGGTCCAGGCCCTCGACATTGGCGCGCCGGCCGGCGGCCACCAGGAGATCGCTGCCGGTGATCCGCTCGGGCGTCGCGCCATTGCCGGCGTCCAGCGTCACGGCGACGCCATTGCCGTCCGGCTCCACCCCGGCGACGCGGACAGTCTCCCGGATGTCGACGCCGTCCGCGAGCAGGCTGCGGCGGACCACGTCGACCAGTTCGGGATCGTCCTTGGGCAGGATGGTGGCCCGCTCCAGCACCGTGACCCGGCTGCCGAGGCGGCGGTGGGCCTGGGCCAGCTCGATGCCGATCGGCCCGCCGCCGATGACGATCAGGTGCTCCGGCTGGACCCGCCGGTCGAAAATCGTCTCGTTGGTGAGGTAGGGCACCTGGTCGAGCCCGGGGATCGGGGGGGCGGCCGGCAGCGAGCCTGTGGCGACAACGACCCGTCGGGCGCTCAACTCGATATCGCCGGCGACCACCGCGGTCGCGCCGGTGAAGCGGGCCGGCGCGCGGATGACGTTGACGCCCAGGCCGGTGAAGCGTTCGACCGAGTCATTGGGCGCGATGGCGGCGATCACGCCGTGTACGTGCCGGTGTACGGCGGCAAAGTCGATCGGCGGCTCATGGCCGTTCGCCCCGAACACGGCCCCCGTACGCACCGTATGTGCGGCATGGGCGGCGGCGATCAGGGATTTCGACGGCACGCAGCCGGCATTCAGGCAGTCGCCGCCCATTTTGCCGTGCTCGACAAGGACGGTGTCGACGCCGAGCTGCGACGCGACCGAGGCAACGCTGAGCCCGGCCGAGCCGGCGCCAATGATGCACAGGTCGGTGCGGATCGATTGCGCCATGACGGGTCCTCCCAGCGCGCCGGACCGGGATTCAGGTCCTGTGCGCCTTGTACGTCTTGTAGGCGACCGGCAGCAGCGACAGCAGCGCCAGGCCGAGGATCGGCAGCAGGATCGCCGGCTCGAAAATGATGCCGAGGTCCGGGTCGCGTCCCGCCTCCAGCGTCTCCCCCAGCCCGTTGCCGACGCCGACATACACAACCGTGCCCGGGACGATGCCGAGCACCGTCGCCACAACGTACGTGCCCAGCGACACGCCGAAAAAGGCCGGGACGAGATTGATCAGCCAGAAAGGAAAGATCGGGATCAGCCGCAGCGTCAGCAGATAGCTGAAGGCGTTCTCGCGAAAGCCGGCCTCCAGGCGCTGAACGGCGGGTCCGGCGCGGCGCCGCAGCGTATCGTGAAAGGCCGTGCGGGCAGCGAGAAAGATACCGACCGCGCCGATCGTCGCACCGGCCACCACCAGCCCGGTTCCCCAGACCATGCCAAACAGGAAACCGCCGGAGATCGTGAAGACCGCCGCACCAGGGATCGAAAAGGCCACGGCCAGCGCATAAACCAGCATGAAGAGGAGCGAGGCGCTCACCGCATTGGCGGCAACGAAGGCTTCCAGCGTGTCGTGATGCTCGCGCAGGGCCGAGAGGCTGACGAACCGGTCGAGATCCAGCCCGAAAAAGGCGATCAGCCCGGCCACCAGCACCGCCAGCGGGATGAACCGCCGCCAGCCGGCCTTTGCGGCCGGTTCCGCCGGCATCGGGTCGTCGACATTGCGTTCCGCCACAAACACACCCGTCTCCCGGGCCGCCCCAGACAAGGGTGCCCCTTTCCTCTCGCAACAATGCCGCTATTTGGCAGCCCGGGTGCTCACCGGCCAGTCACCATTGGGTGAGAGCGGTGTGCCGCCAATATAGGGTCGGCGGGCCGCGACCGCCGGGCTGTTGCGCCGCCGAATTGACACGCCATGTGCAAGTGCCTATAAGCCCGGGCCAATTTCATCGTCTTCGCGCCACGCGACCATTTTTGGGAGACCCGACGTGAAAAGACCCTTTCAGCCGAGCCAGCTGGTTCGCAAGCGCCGGCATGGCTTCCGGGCCCGCATGGCGACGGCCGCCGGCCGGCGTGTCCTGTCGAACCGCCGCGCCAAGGGGCGCAAGAAGCTCTCGGCATGACGCAGCGCGTGGAGGACGCCGGCCCGGCCCGATCACGGCCGCAGCCGGCTATGCCGGAGAGCCCCGGCCGCGTCCGCCTGTACCGGCTGACCGACCGTGCGCAATTCGTCGCAGCGGCAAAGCACGGGCGCAAGGCCGCCCAGCCGGGGCTTGTCCTCCAGGCGCGCCCTCATGGCGACAAGCCGGACACGGGCACCCCGGACGGGAGCGACGGCATCGGCCTCGGGTTTACGGCCAGCCGCAAGGTCGGCAAGGCGGTGGTGCGCAACCGGGCGCGCCGGCGTCTGCGGGCCCTGGCGGCGGAAGTGCTTCCCCACCATGCCCATCCCCGCTACGATCTCGTCCTGATCGCCCGGCAGGCGACGGCGACCCGCCCCTATGACGCGCTGCGTACCGATCTGGTGCGGGCGTTGCGGCGCCTGGGGCTGTATCGCGCGGCGTCGCCCGAAACGGATGAGGCCGGGACCGGAACCGGAACCGGGACCGAGAGGGAGCGGCGCCGGTGAGGCTGGCTGTGCAGGCGCTTCGGGCGCTGGTATTCGGTTATCGCTACACGCTGTCGCCGCTGGTCGGCGCGCATTGCCGCTTTCTGCCGACCTGTTCGGAATACGCGCTGGAGGCGCTCGAACGACATGGCGCGGCGCGCGGCGCCTGGTTGACGGGCCGGCGGCTGGTGCGCTGCCATCCCTGGGGCGGCGCCGGATGGGACCCGGTCCCTGACGCGCGCCGGCCGGCGCCGGACGATGGCTCGGCCGATGCCGTGACGCGGCAACCCTGAGACCGGGTGCGCCTCCAACTTTTCCTATTCGACCCCAGGCTTCCCGAGACGCGGGCGCTCCGAGCCGGAGACTTCCATGCCGGAACAAAAAAACCTCATTCTGGCGATCGTCATTTCAATCGTCATCCTGATCGGCTTTCAGTTCATGATTGGCGAGCCCGAGGAGGAGCAGCCCCAGCAGGCGACGGAAGGGCTGGCCGGCGACCCGAACGAGGCACCGGCGCTGGCCGGAGCCGAGCCGGCGGTCGGCAGCGACGGCGCAACGCCGGCTGCCGGGCCCTCCAACCTGGAAATGCCGCGCCTGCCCGGCGAAATGGCAGTGGCGCCCGATCCCCGCGACACCGCCCTGACCGCCGAAGAGGGCGAGCGCATCCAGGTGGAAACGCCGCGCCTGCACGGGTCGATCTCGCTGACCGGCGGCCGGCTTGACGACCTGACGCTGGCCGACTACCGGCTCACCCCCGACCCGGAAAGCCCCGAGATCGTCCTGCTGTCGCCGCGCAACGCCCCCAACCCGTATTACACGGTGTTCGGCTGGCGGGCGGCGAGCCTCGACATGCCGACCCCGCAGGCCGACACCCAATGGACCGCCAGCGGCGACCGGCTGACCCCGCAAACGCCGGTCACCCTGACCTGGGACAACGGCGCCGGGCTGGTGTTCGAGCGCACCATCTCAGTCGACGACGACTACATGTTCACGGTCACCCAGCGGGTGACCAATACCGGCGAGGCCCCGCAGGCCCTCAACCCCTATAGCCGGGTGCTGCGTTTCGGCACGCCGGAGACGCTCGGCTTCTTCATCCTGCACGAGGGGCCCTATGGCGTCTTCGACGGCACGCTGGAGGAGTACAACTACGACGACCTCGAAGAGGACGGCCGGATCGAATACCAGACCACCGGCGGCTGGCTCGGCTTTACCGACAAATACTGGCTGGTGGCGATGGTGCCGGAGCAGTCGGCGGCGGTGCATGCCGAGTTCACCCACCAGATGGCCGACCCGACGCTCGACCTCTACGCCGCCACCTATATCGGCGGTCAGGTGCGGCTGGCACCGGGCGAAAGCGCCGAGAACACCAGCCGCGTCTTCGCCGGGGCCAAGGAAGTCTCGCTCATCGACAGCTATGAGCGTACCTACAATATCGAGAATTTCGACCTTTCGATCGATTTCGGCTGGTTCTACTTCCTGACCAAACCGTTCTTTTTTGCGCTGAACTGGATCAACGGCGTCGTCGGCAATTTCGGCATCGCCATCCTGATCTTCACCGTCGCCATCAAGCTGGTCTTCTTCCCGCTGGCCAACAAGTCGTACAAGGCGATGTCGAAGATGAAGGCGTTACAGCCGGAAATGATGAAGCTGCGCGATCGGTACAAGGAAGACCGCCAGCGCATGAACACCGAGCTGATGGCGCTCTACAAGCGGGAAAAGGTCAACCCGGCCTCGGGCTGTCTGCCGATCCTCATCCAGATCCCGGTGTTCTTCGCCCTTTACAAGGTGCTGTTCGTCACCATCGAGATGCGGCACGCGCCGTTCTTCGGCTGGATCCAGGACCTTTCGGCGCCCGACCCGACCTCGATCTTCAACCTTTTCGGCCTCATTCCCTGGGACCCGCCGCAGCTCCTGACCATCGGCATCTGGCCGCTGATCATGGGCGCGACGATGTACCTGCAACAGAAGCTGAACCCGGCGCCGACCGATCCGATGCAGCAGCGCATCTTCATGGCGCTGCCCTTCGTCTTCACCCTGATGCTGGCGCATTTCCCGGCCGGGCTGGTGATCTACTGGGCCTGGAACAATGCCCTGTCGATCCTGCAGCAATGGCTCATCATGAAGCGCATGGGCGTGCCGATCGGCGGCGGCACCATCCCGCCGGGGCAGAGATCCGGGCTTTCCTTCAAGGACCTGTTCGGCGGCGGTGGGGCACGGAAGAGCGCCGGTGCGAGCGGCAGCAAGGCGGAGAGCAAAGCGCCCGCCGGCAGTGCGGAGGCGGAAGAGGCCGAAGACGCGCCTGCGGAAGCTGCGGCGCCGAAGAAAAAGGCGCCGGCCGCGGCGAAGAAACCGGCCGGTTCCGCGGCTGAGGGCGAGGATGCGGGAGACGCGGGAGAGGCGTCGGCCGGGACCCAGACGGGTCCGCGCCAGGCCCCGCCGCGGCCGAAGCGAAGCCAGCCCCGCCAGGGGGCGGCGCGCAAGCGCTCTTCCGGCGGCAAGCGCAAGCGGAGCTGATGGCCGGCCCCGGCGCGGCCCCGAACGAAGCGCTGCCGGAGCCGGGCTGGACGGATGAGGACCTGGAGGCCGGCCGGGTCCTGTTCGCCCAGGAGTGCCGCTTCGTCGCCGCCGCCGCGACCCTGGAACAGCTGCCGCCCGACGGCCTGCCCGAAATCGCCTTTGCCGGCCGCTCGAATGTCGGCAAGTCGAGCCTCGTCAATGCCCTGACCGGGCGCAATACCCTGGCCCGCACCAGCAACACGCCGGGGCGAACCCGCCAGCTGATCTTCTTCGATCTGGCCGGGCGCCTCGGCCTCGTCGACCTGCCCGGCTATGGCTATGCCCAGGTGAGCAAGGCGGAATCCGCCGCCTGGACGCGCCTGCTGACCGCCTATCTGCAGGGCCGGGTCAGGCTGCAGCGCACCTGCCTGCTGGTCGATGCCCGCCATGGCCTGAAGGACAGCGACCGGGCGATGATGACCCGGCTGGACAAGGCCGCCGTGCCCTATCGCATCGTGCTGACCAAGGCCGACAAGCTGTCCGAGGCGGCCCGCCGCGCCGCCCTGGGGGAGATCGAGGCGGCGCTGAAGACCCACCCGGCAGCGCGTCCGGCGCCTTTGGCGACCAGCGCGCTCAAGGGGCTGGGCATCGCCGAACTGCGCGCCGATCTCGCCCTCCTCGCCGCCGGGCAATGAGCGGCCGGGCGGAAGCCGTTCCGCACCGATTGGATTGCCGCGGCGTTTGGGCTACAGTCCCGCCCGCGCCGGCAAGCGGTCGGCGCCATGCGCCTTTCCTGCCTTGCCCGTGCGCGCGGGCCCCGACCGTACGGCCTTCATGAGCACCGAAAAACCCATCGTCAGCCCGTTCCATATCGAGGAGGACTGGCTTGCCAAGGCCCGGACGCTGGTCGAGGCCCTGCCCTTCATGCGCCGCTATACCGGCGCCACCTTCGTCGTCAAATATGGCGGCAATGCCATGGGCGATAACGGCCTCGCCCACAATTTCGCGCGGGACATGGTGCTGCTGAAGCAGGTGGGCGCCAATCCGGTCGTCGTGCATGGCGGCGGACCGCAGATCGGCCAGATGCTCAACCGCCTGAAAATCCAGTCGGAGTTCATCGACGGCCTGCGCCGCACCGACCGGGAAATCGTCGATATCGTCGAGATGGTGCTCTCCGGCTCGATCAACAAATCGATCGTCTCGGCCATTCACGAGGTCGGCGGCAAGGCGATCGGCCTGTCGGGCAAGGACGGGAACCTGATCCAGGCCCGCAAGCTGCGCCGCACCCGCCGCGACCCCGACAGCAATATCGAGAAGATCGTCGATCTCGGCTTTGTCGGCGAGCCCTCGGCCGTCAATCCCGAGATCCTCGACATTTTCGAGGAGAGCGAGTTCGTCCCGGTGATCGCACCGATCGGTGTCGGCGCCAATGGCGAGACCTACAACATCAACGCCGATACCGTGGCCGGCGCGGTCGCCGCGGCACTCGGCGCACGCCGGCTGTTTCTGCTGACGGACGTCCCCGGCGTGATGGACACGGAAGGCTCCCGCATCCAGGCGCTCAACCTCAACGCGGCCCGCGCCCGCATGGCCGACGGCACGATCAGCGGCGGCATGATTCCCAAGGTCGAAACGTGCCTGCATGCGGTCGAGCAGGGCGTGGACGGCGCCGTCATTCTCGACGGCCGGGTGCCGCATGCCCTGCTCCTGGAGATCTTCACCGAAGGCGGCATCGGCACCCTGATCCACGACGACTGAAGGGCTTGGAACCCCGGCTTATCCGGCCGCGTCGCGGCTCTTTGATAATCACGGGTGGTGGTGCCTGCCCAGGCATGATCTGGCGCATTGCATGCTCCGGCAACCGGGCGCATGGACACGGGCCATGGCCGCCGCCGATCAGATCTATCACCGCCTGTTCTCCCATCCGCTGATGGTCGAGCAGCTGGTCCGGGACTTCGTGCCGGAGGCCATGGCTGCCGACCTGGATTTCCAGGGCATGGAACGGATCAATAGCAAGGCTTTCAGCCGCGCCGGGGTGCGGCGGGAAGGCGACGTCATCTGGCGTATCCCCACCGGCTACGGCACCGACATCTACCTGTACCTCATGCTCGAGTTCCAGTCGCAGAGCGACAACTGGATGGCCGTCCGCACGCTGGTCTACCAGGGCCTGCTCTGGCAGCAGATAATCGCCGAGAAACGGCTGAAACCCGGCGAACTTCTGCCACCGCTTCTGCTCCTCGTGCTTTATAATGGCGGGCCGCGCTGGTCGGCGGAAACCGATATTGCAGCGCTGATCGCCTTGCCGAAGGGCTCGCCGCTTGCGTATTGGCAGCCGCAGGCCCGATACCATCTTTTGGACATGGGCGGGGCCACGGGTGACGACGCGGCCCGCAAGGACGGCTTGGCCGCCTTGCTGGTCCGGCTGGAGCAGCGGCACCAGCCCGAGACCTTGGTGCCGCTGATCGACGCGGTGATCGACTGGTTCCGGGCGCATCCTGACTATGACGGACTGAAACGGCTCTTCACCGAACTCGTGGCGAATGCAATTGACGGGACGGGGGTGCCGCTGGCCATCCCGGACGATCTGAAGGACATGCGGACGATGCTGGCGACGCTGGGCAAGACCTGGAGAGAAGAGTGGACGGCCGAAGGCTTGGCCAAGGGACGCGCGGAGGGCTTGGCCGAGGGCTTGGCAGAAGGTCGGGCCGAAGGCTTGGTGGAAGGCCGTGTTGAAGGCCGGCAAGAGGCCCAAACCGATATCCTTGTGCGCCAGATAGAGCGGCGCTTCGGACCGGTGCCGCAGGACCTCCGCCAACGGATTGATGCGGCCGATTCAGCAACCCTTGATCGCTGGCTCGACCGCATCCTCGACGCTCCGACCCGCGACGCCGTTTTCGAAGAGTGACCGTAACCGGCTTCTCTGAAATTCAGCCGCCCCGCTCTGCCGAAGAAAGGCGGAATCCGCACCATTAACCAAATTTCGTGATTGGTCATTCAGAGGATTCTGGTATAAGAGACAACCGGATAGAAGCGGTCGTTCATAAATGGGGCGAGACATGCGGCGTAATTCGGGGCCGGTCCGGTCCAGGCGACAGTTCCTCAGCGTACCCGTTCTCACCGGGCTGGCGGTGGCGTCCGCCGTGGTCGGCTGCAGCTCGCCGCAGCCAGCCGACGCGCCGCCGATGGTCAGCGCCGAAGAGCTCGAATACTATATTCTCGAATCGTCATACCGCTTCAATATACCGGCGGAATGGATTCGCGCCGTCATGCATGTCGAAAGCGGCGGCCGCACGCATTTCAGCGATGGCAGGCTGATCGTCAGCCATGCCGGGGCGATGGGGCTCATGCAGGTGATGCCGGCCACCTATGAGGAGTTGCGCCGCGAATACGATCTCGGCCGCAATCCGCATCATCCGCGCGACAACATCCTCGCCGGCACCGCCTATCTGCGAAAGATGTATGACCTGTTCGGCTCGCCGGGCTTTCTCGCGGCCTACAATGCCGGCCCGGGCCGCTATGCCGAGTACGTCAACCGGGGCCGGCCGCTGCCGGCCGAGACCCGGCGCTATGTTGCGCTCATCCACCCGCGGATCGACGGCATCTACCCGCGCGGCGAATATTCCCGCAGCAGCCTCTCCGAAAACCCCGGCGCCCGACGGCCCGATTCCGGCTGACTCGGGACGTTTCCCGCGCTGGTCCGGGCGCCGATATTGGCGATCACAATGTCTCTCAAACCGGGCCTTCGGGCTTAACGCCAGAGACGTGCCCGTGTAGTGTCTGCCGCAACCGAAAACCCCACCAAGGATTTCGAGATGGCGTGTGCAGCGAGGAAAGAGCCGCGGAAGATCGGCGATAAGGTCGCCGCTTTGGCCCTGGGCGCTCTTCTGTCCTTTCCGTCTGCCCCGGCGGCGGCCCAGGACGCGTTCGGCGGCTTTATCCACAATGTCCGCGGCGGCGTGCTGGCACACGACCGGGGCGCTTTTTCCTCGAACACGGAAGATGGCGTCGACATCAACCTCGAAATCCAGTTCGCTGAGCCCGAATGGCAGGCCTGGGACTACATCTTCTCGCCGCGACCCATTATCGGCGGCAACATCAATACGGTCGGCGATACCAGCCGCGGCTATGCAGGGCTTTACTGGGATTACTATCCGATCGACTGGCTGTTCGTCGGCGGTGCCGTCGGCGGCACCATCCATGACGGCGAACTGGAGGAGAGCGAGCCGGACCGTCGGGCCCTCGGCTCGCGGGTCCTTTTCCACCTGGCGGTCGAGGTCGGCGTACGCTTCGGCGAGACCCATGGGCTCTCGCTTTATGCCGACCACGCCTCCAACGCCGGCCTCGTCGACGATAACGAGAGCATCGAGGCTGCCGGCATTCGTTACACGTTTTTCTTCGGCGGTCGCTGAGGCCTGAGGCCCTCTTGCCGGCGGCAGGGGAAGTCCTGCCGTCTGCAGCCACACTGCCGCTTTCCGCCAGGGTCCCCCGCGACGGCGCAATTCGGAGTCGCGGGAGACAGAGCCATGGTCGGAGCCGCATCACAAAGGACGCGACCGGGTGCGGTTGGCACTCTCAAGCGGACCGCCTGATCCCGTGCCGGACCGTTTCGACATGGGTTGGCCGAGCCTCGTTCTGGCTGCGGCGCTTGTCGTGCTCCCCCTCTGCCTGTGGCTGATGCGCCGCGGCCTCGCCAGCGAACGCGATCTCACCGGCGTCGGCGCCGAAATGGCGCAGCTGAAGCAGCGGGTCAGCGCCCTGGAAGCCACGGCGGAACGCCTGCCGACCCGCGACGAGCTCCACCATCTCAGCCTGATCACCGGCCAGCTGGCGGGCCGCATCGAGCTGATCGGCGCTCGCTCAGACGAGCGCCATGAGGAGTTCCACCAGAGCCTCGGCGCGCTGGAGCGCAAGATCGACGGCATGCTGCTGGAACTGCGCACGCCGCTGCACCTCATCATGCAGGCCCATTTCGGCGAGGGACGATGAGCGAGCCGCACGATACCCTGGCGGCGCATCAGCGCCTGATCCTGCTGCGCGAGCTTGTGCAGCTGCCCGGCTATTCCGCCAACGACTCCTATCTGCAGGGCGTCCTGAAAGGCTTCGGCCTGCCGATCGGCCGGGAGGTGCTGCAGGCGCATCTCGCCTTCCTGGCGGAGAAGGGGCTGGTCAGCCTCGAGCGGCCGGCCGGGGAGTTCGGGCCGCTGGTCCCGGCCCTGACCGAGCGTGGCCTGGAGGTGGCGACCGGTGTCGAGAGCGAGGCCGGCGTCCAGCGCCCGGCGCCGCATCAGATGGGCGCCGGCAGCCTGTCGGCCGCCACCCGCCTGGCCGCCGAGCGGCTGAAGGGAGGCGGCGGCGGATGAGCCCCCAGGCCGAGGGTTCTCCTGGCTCTTCCGCTCCGGCCCGGGCCGCGCTGCGCGCCGCCTATGTCGACCGCCGGCAAAGCCTGTCCCGGGCCGCGACGGAAGCCGGCATCGCCGCCGGCACCGCGCGCAGGTACAAGCGCGAGGCGGCCGCCGCCGGCGACGACTGGGACCAGGCCCGGGCCTTGCCGCTGCCGCCGGCCGACACCCGCCAGCTGCTCGTCCAGGCGCTGATCGAGGACTATGTGCGCCTCCATCAGGCGACCCAGCAGGCGCTGCTGGCCGAGGAGGCGGCCGAGCCGCTGGCCCGCGCGGAGGCCCTGTCGCGCCTTGCCAACGCCTTCACCAAGACCATGGCGGCGGCCGGCCGCGCCGCCCCGGAGATCACCGCTTTGACCCTGGCCGGCGAGTTCGTGCGCGAGCTGGCCGGCTTCGTCGAGGCCCGTCACCCCGACGCCATGCCGGCCCTGGCCGCGGTGCTGGAGCCCTTCGGCCAGCATCTGCTCAAGAAGTACGGCTAAAGCGATGAGCGGCGGTGGCGAGAGGAGCGACTTTGCGCGGACGATCGCCGAGACTGCCGGCGCCCTGCGCGCCCGCATCGAGGCGGAAGTGACCGGCCTCGACGAGGCGCCGGCCGCCATCGCCGCGCGCCGGGCCGCGGCGCTTGCCCCCGATGGGTTCGAGACCTTTTGCCGGACCTATTTCCCTCACTATGTCGCCAGGCCGAACAGCCGGCTGCACGACTATCTCTATGCCCGGCTTCCCGAGATCCTGGCCAGCGGCAGGGGCGAGAAAGACGCGATCGCCGCGCCGCGCGGCGAGGCCAAATCGACCCTCTGCGCCCAGCTTTTTCCGCTCTGGTGTCTGGCCCGCCGTGCCCGGAGCTTCATACTGGTGATCATGGATGCCTATGACCAGGCGGCGGTGATGGTCGAGGCGATCAAGACCGAACTCGCCTGCAATCCCCGCCTGGCGCTGGATTTTCCCGAACTTGCCGGCCAGGGCCGCATCTGGAAAGAGGGCGTGCTGGTCGCCCGGACGGGTGCCAAGGTCCAGGCGCTCGGCGCCATGCAGCGCTTGCGCGGCCTGCGCAACGGCCCGCACCGGCCCGACCTGGTCGTCCTCGACGACATCGAGAACGACGAAAACGTGCGCTCGCCGGAGCAGCGCGACAAGCGCGAGGCCTGGATCGACAAGGCGGTGCTGAATGTCGGGGCGGCCGATGACAGTCTCGTGGTCCTGTATATCGGCACGATCCTGCACTATGACAGTGTGCTGGCCCGCAAGCGCGCCCATCCGCTCTGGCACAGCCGCACATTTCAGGCCGTCCGCGCCTGGCCCGACCGCATGGACCTCTGGCAGCGCTGGGAGGAAATCCTGCGCAATGACGGCGAGCCGGCGGCCGAGGCCTTCTACGCCGCCCGGGCGGCCGAGATGACCCGCGGTGCGCAGGTCTCCTGGCCGGATGTCCGGCCCTTTCCGTCGCTCATGCGCATTCGCGTCCGGGTCGGGGCGGCGGCCTTCGATGCCGAATACCAGAACGATCCGATCGGTGAGGAAGGTGCGGCCTTCGGCACGCTCGCCTATTGGACCGCGCCCTCGGACGACTGGATCTATTTCGGCGCTTGCGACCCCTCCATGGGCAAGCAGAATGCCGGCCGCGACCCCTCGGCCATCCTGGTCGGCGGCTATGACCGCAAGACCGGCGTCCTGGATATCATCGAGGCACAGATCGCCCGGCGCCTGCCCGACAGGATCATCGAGGACATTATCGCCCTGCAGGCGCGCTATGGCTGTGTGCGCTGGGGCGTGGAGACCGTGCAGTTCCAGGCCTTTTTCGCCGACGAGCTGGTCAAGCGCGGCGCGGCGCGCGGCGTGCCGGTGCCGGTGCAGCCGATCCGCAGCCTCTCCGACAAGCAATTGCGGATAGAGCGGCTGCAGCCGCATGTCGCGAATGGTCTGATCCGCTTTCACCCCGGCCAGAGCGAGCTCTTGCGCCAGCTGCGGCACTGGCCGATGGCCGACCATGATGACGGGCCCGATGCGGTCGAGATGCTCTGGCAGGCGGCGCTCACGGGCGCCCGGCCGGTCGACTATGCCCCCGTGGCCCGCCGCCCCTTCGCCGCGGCCGGCCGGGACGGGAACGATGACCGCGCGGGCAACCGGAGCGCGCGGGCCGGCTGGAAAGGAGGCTTCTGACCATGCTGCTGGATCAACACGGGCGGCCCCTGGCGCCGCAGACCCTGTCCCGGGCGGTCGCGGGCCCGACGCTCGCCGGGGTGCGGTCGGTCTATGCCGACCATCCCTCGCAGAACCTCGACCCGCGCAAGCTGGGCGCGATCCTCCGCGAGGCCGAGGAGGGCGACCCGACCCGCTTCCTGGAGCTGGCCGAGGATCTGGAGGAGAAGGACGGCCATTATGCCGCGGTGCTGCGCACCCGGAAACTTGCGGTGGCCGAGCTCGACCTCTCCGTGGTGGCGGCGGGCGAGGAGGCCGACGACCTCGCCGATGCCGACCTGCTGCGCGCCTGGCTCGACACCGGACTGGCCGAAGGGGTGCTGGCCGATCTGCTCGACGGGCTCGGCAAGGGGTTTGCCGTCGCCGAGATCCTCTGGGAGACGGTCTCCGGCACCTGGCGGCCGGCGGCCCTGGAACCGCGCGACCCGCGCTGGTTCGCCTTTGATCCTGTCGATGGGCGGACGCTGAAACTCAGGCAGGCGGACGGGAGCCTCGCCGACCTGCCGCCGGCCAAGTTCGTCGTTCACGCGCCGCAGCTGAAAAGCGGGCTGCCGATCCGCGGCGGCCTGGCCCGGCCGGCCGCCTGGGCCTGGCTGTTCAAGTCCTTTGCCTTGAAAGACTGGATGATCTTCGCGGAAACCTATGCCATGCCGCTCAGGCTCGGCAAATACCCGGCCGGGTCGAGCGAGGACGACCGCCAGGCGCTGATGCGCGCCGTGGCCGATCTCGGCGCCGATGCCGCCGCCGTCATCCCGGCGGAGATGGTCGTCGAGTTCGTCAAGGCGGAAGGCGCGGGCGGCTCGGCGGCGGTCTATCAGGAGCTGTGCGAGTATATGGACCGCCAGGTCTCCAAGCTGGTGCTCGGCCAGACCACCACGACGGACGCGATTTCCGGCGGCCATGCGGTCAGCCGCGAGCACAATGAGGTGCGCCACGACATCGCCCGGGCCGATGCGCGGCAGCTGGCGGCGACGCTGACCCGCGACCTTGCCGGGCCGATGATCGCCCTCAATCGCGGGCCCGGCCGGACGCCGCCGCGCTTCCGCCTCGCCCGGCCGGAGCGCGAGGATGTCGGCCGCCTGGTCGACTGGACGGAAAAGCTGGTCGCCCTGGGTGTCGCCGTGCCGGCCTGGTGGCTGCGCGACAAGATCGGCGCCCCCGAAGCGGCACCGGGCGAAGCGCTGCTGCAAAAACCCTGACGCGGCCCCGCGCCGGCGCGTATCCTGCCATCTGGGAACCGCGCTCCGCCGCTGGGGGTTGAAGAACCGGGAGGTCCGGCGGCCGGTGCGGCCGTTTGATGGCGTCTGAACGGGATGGAGATGAACGACCCTTACGAAACCGATGTGGCGATCGAACGCGGCCGCTTCGACGCGGTCATCTTCGATATGGACGGAGTGGTGACCGATACGGCCGAGGGGCATGCCGCGGCCTGGAAGCGCACCTTCGACGCCGTCCTGCAGCAGCACATCGGCCCCGACTTCGAGCCCTTCGATATCGACCGCGATTATCACGCCTATGTCGATGGCAAGCCGCGCCATGACGGCGTCAAGAGCTTCCTGGACTCGCGCGGCCTCGACCTGCCCTTGGGCAGCGCCGAGGACCCGCCCGACGCCGACACCATCTGTGGCATCGGCAACCGCAAGAACGGCGTGTTCCAGGGCTGGCTGGAGGAAAAACGGGTCAAGACCTATCCCGGCGCCGTCCATCTCGTCCAGGAGCTGAAGGATGCCGGTATCGCCGTCGCCATCTTCTCCTCGAGCAAGAACTGTGCGCGGGTCCTGGAGAATGCCGAGCTGCTCGACGCCTTCGACGCCCGGGTCGACGGCAATGACCTCGCCGCACTGACCATGCCGGGCAAGCCGGCGCCCGACATGCTGATCGAGGCGGCCCGGCGCGTTAAGGCGACGGCAAAGCGGACGGTCATTGTCGAAAATTCGCAGGCCGGCGTGCAGGCCGGCAAGGCCGGCGGTTTCGGGCTGGTGGTCGGGGTCGACCGCAGCAGCCGCCGGGCCGGGGACGGCCAGGCCGCGGCCCTGAAGGCGCACGGTGCCGACGTCGTCGTCCGCCATGTCGCCGCCCTGCATGTTGTCACCGGCGGCGCCGAGGACCATCCCACCACGCTGATCGACGAGCTGCCGGGGCTGGAGGCGGCCAAGGCGGCCCTGGAGAAGGTGCTGGCGGAACGCCGGCCGGCCGTCTTCCTCGATTATGACGGCACGCTGACCCCGATCGTATCCGACCCCAAGGACGCGGTTCTGTCCCCGGCGATGCGCGAGACCCTGCACCGGCTGGCCCGGGTCTGTCCGGTGGCGATCGTCAGCGGCCGCGACCTCGCCCAGCTGCGCGAGCTGGTCGGGATCGACGGCATCGCCTATGCCGGCAGCCACGGCTTCGAGGTCGCCGCCCCGCCCGATATGGGTGGCGACCGCGAATGGGGTGCGGACTATCTCGGCGATCTCGACCGGGCGGAAGGGGCGCTGAAGGCGCAGCTCGCCGGGTTGCGCGGCGTCAACGTCGAGCGCAAGCGCTTCGACGTGTCGGTGCATTACCGCAACGCCCCGCGCTGGGAAGTCCCGACGGTGTGCGACGCCGTTGGCGGGGTCGTCGGCGGCAATGAGCGCCTGCGCCTGGGCCGCGGCAAGGAGGTGCTGCAGGTCCAGCCCAATGTCGACTGGCACAAGGGCCGGGCGCTGGCCTGGCTGCTGGCCCGCGGCGGGCTGGATACCCCCGCAACCCTTCCGCTCTATATCGGCGACGACCTGACCGACGAGAACGCCTTCCGTGCCTTGCGCCCGGACGGCGGCGCGGTCAACGGCATCGGCCTCGTCATCCGCGACGAACGGTCCCGCCGCACCGCGGCCTCCTATGTCCTGGAGGATCCGGAGGCGGTGCGCGCGCTGCTCGCCTGGCTGGCCGAGCACGAAGAACGAGCGCAGCGATGAGCGGCTGGACGCTCAATTATGACGGCTATGACCCGGCGCAAGACGAGTTTTGCGAGATCGTTTACGCGTTCGGAAGCGTTTATAGGGTCACTCATGGCGTTTTACCGCGGGGAAACTATGGAAGAGGGTCAAACCCTTCAGCGGCCATGTCCTTTTTGAGGAACGAGTGGTATACTGTTTCAGTGTAAGCTAATTAACTATGGACTTTCCCAAAAAAGGAGTCATTTTTGGGAGGCATAAGTAGCGTAAGCTGGGGGGGGGGTCAATGGAAAATTCTGAAATTGAGCGGGATGCTTTATGGGTTCTGATGGAGGAGTATAAGACATTGAGGCAAGAAAGCATGGACGCGATCAAAACTCGCACACAAATTGTTTCCTTTGGCTTGGCGTCGTCTATTTTTTTGATTTCTGCCCCCTCTCTGCACTGATAAGTGGCATAGAAACTGAGCTATTACTAGTCGGTAGTTTTGTTTTTGTAATATTTTATTGCTTGATTGTGCCATTTTTATGTATAACAGTAGTCAATCTTTGGCTGGGTGAGCTTCGACGAATGGACAGAGCGGGCAAATTTATGGCATCAATTGAGCTCAGGATCAATTATGCCCTACAATGCATTTCTGCTGGCGTGCCATCGACTTCTACAGGACTGACGGGAATGTCAGCCGAAAACTGCTTCGTGTTGAGCTGGGAAAATTGGCTGAGGGAAAAAACGCGTAATGAGTATTGGTGGCCAAAGCAGGTGCCGAGACACGTGAAGAATGAAGATTTTGGAAAAATTTCCTTGCGAACATGGTTATTATCCCGAATTAAAACCCAAATTTCATTATCTCCAACGACGTCCCCTTTCCGGAAAATTCGGGGCGCTTACATGGCAACTTTAGATTTTTTCTTTATGCTTGCGCTCCTAAGCTCCTTCGGAGGTTTTGGTTCATTTGCCTATTTTATCTACCGTTATGTGGGGGAAGCTGATTCTATCTCGGGGTGGAACTTTTCTTTGATCCATATTTTGGCATACAGTACTTTAATGTTATCAATAATTATATATGGCATCTTCAAGATTGTTCGTTTATATAAACATAGAGAGGATGAATATGACGAAATAAGAAGAGAGACATACAATATTGAGTAACACCCTGCATCGACTGTGAGCAAAGGAGGATCTACGCGTGATAGAATCTCTCGTTTTTGATGTCGGCGGTGTTTTGGCCTACGATGTCTGGGAAAACCTCCTCCTTGATGAAAAGGAAGGAGTGTCTTCATTGATTGAGGTTGATGCGCAATCATTGAGGGCTGCTGGAAAAAAGCTCTGGAATAAGTTTGCTTATACGCAAACGCCAGATTATCAATCCGCAGAAATAGTTTATTGGGAAGAATTGTTTGATCTTGTCAATCGGCCAGATTTAAAGAAAGAGATAGATTACTTCATTGCTCTCACATCAAAATTTATACAGCCGGTTGATAATATGACCCAGCTATTGAAGCATTTAAACGACTGTGGATTAACTCTCGCGATCTGCTCTAATAACACTGAGTTCTGGTTCAAGCGTCAATGGGACGTGTTAGGGCTGAAGAATTATTTTTCTTCTTCAAGGGTTGTGTTATCATGTCGCATTGGCGCATCCAAAAATAGCTGTCAACATAAGATGTTCGAAACGGTTGAAAATGTTGTTGGCACCTCAAGGGGAAGCACCTTGTTTGTTGACGATAGGGTGATACCTGTAAAGAGGGCGTTGGAATATGGCTATTCGTCGATTCTGTTCCCATCGCACGCAGATTTCGGGGCAAATTATGTTCAGTCTATACTCAAGCATATCAATTATATGGATCGTTCTGTTGGTAAAAAGTAAATAATGGTCAAAATTGACATGGTGGCTCAACGAAGCAAAGTTCCTCGGAGAGAAGAAATGAAAGAAAATAAAGGACTATTTCTTGGAAAGGCGACCATTGATAATGTATACCTCCTTAAAGATATGCCGAAGCCGAATGAAAAGCTTAGATCAATCAAAAGCTGGACCACCATTGGCGGCTGTGCCTATAATGCTTGCCTTACGGCTAGATTGCTTGGGGGGTCAGTCTGCTTGTCTACCCCGTTTGGGGATGATATATTTCGTGATTTGATATGCCGAACATGCGTTTCTGATGGGGTCGACATTAATGATGTTGCCACGTACATTTATGGTACACCAATTTCTAGTATTCTTGTTGTCGAGAAAACTGGTGAACGCTGTGTAATCAATTCTCAGCCAGAGGAATTATCAGAAAAATCTCATGAATTAAATTTAAAGGAATACAAATATGCTCTCTGGGATGGGCAGTATCCGTCCTTATTTAAAGCTAAATTAAAGGATATTTATTCAAATAATATTCCAATTATACTTGATGGTGGCGGGTGGCGGTGCGGTATAGAAGAATTATTCCCATTTTTTTATGGAGTCATATTATCGAAATATTTTAAATGGGATGATAAACTCGGGACCTATGAGACTGTCGACAAAATTTTTTCAAAGGGTGTCAGGCATATTGTTATTACAAATGAAGAAGGCCCCGTCCAATATTTCGTTGATGGAAAAGAATTTTTCATAAATCCTCCATCCGTTCCCGTGCTTAATACTCTAGGGGCGGGTGATGTTTTCCATGGCGCCTTTTGTTTTTTCCATTTCGTCAAGCGTTGTGATTGGTTTCAAGCATTAGAATTTTCAACTTCGGTGGCCTCATTTAAGGTGAGGTTCCATGGGATACGCCAACCGGTTTTGATTTGGAGGAAATCTTATTTGGAAAGTTCATTTGATTGACGAACAGCCCCAACACCTACAAGGCCTCGAAGCAGGCCGACGTGCTGATGCTGTTCTACCTGCTGCCGGCCGAGGAGCTGGTGGCGCAGCTGGAGCGGCTGGGCTACGCCTTCCAGGCGGACGCCATCCCCCGCACCGTCGAGTATTACCTCGCCCGCACGGCGCACGGCTCGACCCTCAGCCGGCTGGTTCATGCCTGGGTGCTGGCGCGCTCCAACCGCGCGGCCGCCTGGCGGCTGTTCTGCGAGGCGCTGGACAGCGATGTCAGCGACATCCAGGGCGGCACGACGCAGGAAGGCATTCATCTCGGCGCCATGGCCGGCACCGTCGACCTGCTGCAGCGCTGCTTCACCGGCATCGACACCCAGGCCAACGCGCTGTCGTTCAACCCGATGCTGCCGCAGGAGCTGACCGGCCTGAAGGCGACCATCCGCTATCGCCAGCACCTGCTCGACGTCGCGATCGACCAGGAGAGCCTGCGCATCGCCAGCCGGCCGGCGGCCATCGACACCATCACCATCCTCTATCGCGGCCAGGCCCGGCAGCTGGCGCCGGGCGGCCATATCGCCTTCCGGCTGATCGACGGCCGCGGCCGGCCCGGTGCGCGGGGCGCATGAGGTCTCGACCCGATGCGATTCCGGCGGCGCCGGGTTTTATTGCGACCGACGATCCGGCCGCCACCTGACGCCGGCGCTGGGGGCGATCGGCAAAGACGCCTGGGACAAGGGCCTTGGCTGTTCCGCCTCGCTTGCCGTCTCGGCCGGGCGGGTGTCTTCCCGTGGTTCGGCCTGCGGCTCAGGCCGGTCCGGCGTCGGCCCGCCGGGCGGCGCCAGGATGTGGACGAACAGCAGGCCGGCAAGAAAACCGCCGATATGGGCCCACCAGGCGATGCCGGCGCCGATGGTGGGACTGAGCAGCGACCCGGCGCCTTGCAGCAGCTGCAGGCCCAGCCAGATGGCGACGAAAATCATCGCCGACAGGCGGAAGAACAGCGGGATGAACCAGATCGGCAGAACGATGACGATCCGCGCCTTCGGGAACAGCATGGCATGGGCGCCCAGGACCCCGGCAATCGCCCCCGAGGCGCCGAGGGTCGGCGTGGCGCTGTCGGTGTTGGCCAGGAAATGCGCGCCGCTCGCCAGCAGGGTGCAGAGCGCATAGAGCACCGCGAAGCGCAACGCCCCCAGCCGCCCCTCGACCGCCCGGCCGAAAAGCCACAGCGTCCACATATTGATGATCAGGTGCAGCCAGCCGCCGTGCAGAAACGCCATGGCGACGAAGGGCGTGTAGTTGGTCGGGTCGAGCCCGTGCACCAGCGCCCATTTCGGCTCGGCATAGCGCAGCGGGATCAGGGCGTAGCGGGCGATGAGCGCATGGGCGTCGCGCGGCGGCAGCGCCTGCTCCCACAGGAACACGCCGACGCACAGAACGATCAGCGTGACGACCAGCCAGTATGTGCCGTCTTTCGGGGCGGAGGAGCCGATGGGGATCATGACGAGGACGTGGCGGCCCGCCCTTCCCCCGCCAAGGGCAAGCGCGCCGCAGCCGTCGCTTTTTCCTGCAGGGGCAATGGCCCTGCCGCCCGGGCCGGGGCGCGGCTAGTCGCCGGCGGACCCCTGCTCCTCCTCTTCGCTCCGGTCGGCGAATTGTGTCCCGTCGCGGCGCAGTTCGGCAAAGCGTCGCTCGATGCCGTCGACCATGTCGCGGAACGCCGCGAGGTCCGCGCCCTCGAGAGTCCGGCCGACCGGCAGGTCGACGCTCAGCGGATTGACCTGGCTGCCGTTCACCAGGACTTCGTAGTGCAGATGCGGGCCGGTCGACAGGCCGGTGCTGCCGACATAGCCGATGACCTGGCCCTGGCGAACTCGCGCGCCCGGGCGGATCCCCGCAGCGAAGCGGCTGAGATGCGCATAGGCCGTGCTCAGCCGGCCATTATGCTGCAGGCGCACATAATTGCCGTAGCCGCCGCGCCGGCCGGCGATTTCCACCCTGCCGTCGCCGGCGGCGACGATCGGCGTGCCGCTGGCGGCGGCGAAGTCGATCCCCTGATGCATGCGGGTATAGCCGAGGATCGGATGGCGGCGCATGCCATAGCCGGAGGACATGCGGGCATTGTCGAGCGGCGTGCGCAACAGGGCGCGGCGGAAACTCTCGCCCTCGCGGTCGTACCAGTCGACGAAGCCGTCGGCCGTCTCGAACCGGTAGACCGGCAGGTCGCGATCATTGGACACCAGCCGGCCATAGACAGCCGGGCCGAGCCGCGCGACCGAGCCGTCTTCATGATGGTCGCGTTCGAACAGGATCTCGAAGGCATCGCCCTGCTGCAGGTTGCGCTGCAGGTCGAGCCGGTGTGCGAACATCCGGATGAGGGGATGCAGCACCGCATAGGGTACGCCGGCCCGCTCGGCATCGGCGGCCAGGCTCTCGGTGATGATGCCGGCGGCCGCCACCCGCCGGGTTTCCAGGTCGTTGGCGATGGTCTCCGCCACGAACCCGTCCGCGTCGTCGCGGCTGACCACCACCAGACGGTCGACGTCGGGCATGATCTCCAGGCCCGTCAGGCTGGTGCTATGGCCGTGGTGCTCGAGCAGCAGCCGGACCTCCTGGCCGATCTGCAGGTCGCGCGGGTCGAACGCCGTCTCCAGGGCCGCGACGGCATTGTGCGCGTCGCGATCGGCCGTCAGGAGGGGCAAGAGCAGGCCAAGAACGGTATCGCCGGATCGTACCTCGACGGTCCGCCGCTCGCTGCCGATCCGAAAGGGCTCCTCCAGCAGGCTGTCGGCGGTGCTCAGCGCCATGACACCACGCAGGGCGGCACGGTCCCAGGCAGCATCGGGCAACTCCGCCCGACCCTCGGCCTCGACGCGGCCGGTCTGCGGGCCGGCGGCGCCGGCCCCTGCGGTGCCGTCGAGGGCCGCAAGCTGAACCTGCGCCTGCGAGGGCTCCGCCGGCGTCGCGGCGGTCTGCAGGGAGGGCACGGTCAGGCCGGCGGCGAGGCCGGCGCCGGCCAGGACGAGAGCGGTCGGGACCAACAGGTTCATCAGCTTCACCGGCACGTTGTACGTCTCCTGCGGGAACGTCCTGGGGGAACGCCGGAAATCCCAGAGCCTGCCCCACATCTTGCGTTACAGATCAGCCACTATGCATAATGTTGGCTTTGCTGTCAACGCCGACAGGCCGGTCCCGGCACGATGCTGCGGTGCGGGCGTCTCTCTGTGCGCCGCACTGTGTCGAAACACGGCAGACGAGACAAGGGGCGCCGGTGCACTTTTCCGTTTGGCGCGGTCCCCTCCGTGGTTGGATGCCGCGGCTGCCGAGGGCTTTGCGATTTTGCCTGAACATGGCCCTTGATCCCGGAAACCGGGCTCTTATTTTAGGCTCTCTGCCCGGCAGAACGGGCGCAAGAAATCCGTCATAAAGCGTTTGACAGGGTTGGGGATCGGGTCTATAAGCCCGGCTCTCCGGCTTCGGGACGGGTCTTGCGGACCAAAGCCGGCGCTTGTTGGACATTGTGGTTAGAGGA
>JAAAOG010000150.1 GCA_009909005.1 Alphaproteobacteria bacterium
GGCATGGAAATATCCATCCGCCGGGCCGCGCCGGCGATTTTCACTCTTGCCGGAACGAAGCCGGAACGCTATGCAGCATCTCAGGAGTCTGCGTCGGGATCTGCCGGACCATGGCCGTCGATCAGCACAGAAAGGGCCGCGGGGCGTATTTCACCCCGCCGGCGATCGCCGACTATCTCGCCGCCTGGGCCATCCGCGCCCCGGCGGACAGCGTGCTGGAGCCGGGCTGCGGGGAGGCCGGTTTTCTGCTGGCGGCCGCCCGCCGGCTGGCGGCGCTGGGCGCCCCGAACGGGCTCGCGGCCGGGCAGCTGACCGGTGTCGAGGTCTACAGCGAATCGGCCGACCGCGCCCGCGCCTTGCTGGCCGGGGCTGGCGTAGCAGCGACGGTCCGGGTCGAGGATTTCTTCGAGCACCCGGCGGAGCGCCGCTACGACGTCGTCCTCGGCAACCCGCCTTTCGTGCGCTACCAGAACTTTGCCGGCCGCAACCGGGCCCGCGGCCTGGAGGCGGCGCTGGCCCAGGGAATCCGCCTGTCCGGCCTCGCCAGCTCCTGGGCGTCCTTCCTTATCAAGACGTGCCTGCACCTCCAGCCCGAGGGCCGGCTGGCGCTGGTCCTGCCGGCCGAGCTGCTGAGCGTCAGCTATGCCAAGGAGGTGCGGCGCTTTCTGCTGGAGCGCTTCCAGCGGGTGCGGCTGATCCTGTTCGAGGAGCGGGTGTTCCCCGGGGTGCTGGAGGAGGTGGTGCTGCTGCTGGCGGAGGGCAGCGGCGGGGCCCGGTGCATCGAGGTGCACCAGGCGCGCGACGTCGGCGCATTGCCGCCCGTCGAGACCGCCGCCTGGGTGAGCCATGCCCCGGCCGGGCACAGCAAATGGACCGACGCCCTGCTCGAGCGCGAGGCCTTCGCACTTTATGACGATCTGCGGGCACGGTCGTTCGAGCCGCTGAGCGCCTGGGGGCGCACCTATCTGGGGGCGGTGACCGGCCGCAATGATTTTTTTGCGCTGAGCCTCGCCGAGGCCGAGCGGCTCGGGCTCAGCGAACGCGACACTCTCCGCATCTCGCCGCCCGGCACGCGCCATCTGCGCGGCCCGGCCTTCACCGAGGCCGGCTGGACCGAGCAGGCACGGCGCGGGGCACGCGGCCTGCTGCTCTATCCTCCGGACACGCCCTCGCCCGCCGCCCGGCGCTATATCGCCGAGGGCGAGGCGCGCGGCGTCGCCGACGCCTATAAGTGCCGGGTGCGGCGACCCTGGTGGCGGGTGCCGCTGGTGCCGGTGCCCGACCTGTTCCTCACCTATATGAACCATGACCGGCCGCGGCTGGTCGCCAACGCGGCGCAGGCGCAGATCCTCAACTCTCTGTACGGCGTCACCCTGCAGGAGGGCCGCAAGACCATCGGCCGGGCGCTGCTGCCGCTCGCCTGCCTGAACAGCCTGACGCTGCTCGGCTGCGAGCTGGTCGGCCGGGCCTATGGCGGCGGCCTGCTGAAAATGGAGCCACGCGAGGCTGACCGTCTGCCCCTGCCCTCCCTGGCGCTGTTGAAGAACCGCCGCAGCGATCTGCAGGCTCTCAAGCCGCGGCTGGCGGCGCTGCTGCAGGGCGGCCGGCTGGCGGACGCCGTCGAGGCCGTGGACGCCGTCGTGCTGGCCGATGTGCCGGTCCGCGACCGCGACGCGTTGCGGCTGGCCCGCGCCGCCCTGTTCGGCCGCCGGCGGGCGCGGGGACAGCGTGCCGGCGGTTGACGAGGCCCTGCGTCTCGCCCTGATGCGCCAGGGCGACAAGCCGCCGGATACCGCCCGGGCCTCGGACAAGAAGCGCTACAGCGAGCGCATCTCCCACACCGTCGCCGTGACGCTGGGTGCGGAGTTTCACAGGCGCGGCCTGGAGGGGGCACGGCCGGTCGGCGCCGACCCGGGCCATGCCGATCCGACCGGCACGGAGCGGCGCATGGCGGGCGGCATCGGCGCCAAAAAGGTCGACGTCACCTGGGCGACCGAGGAATCGGGGCTGCTGCTCGGCATCTCGATCAAGACCATCAACTTCCGGGATTCCAAGACCGGCAATTTCCAGAAGAACCTGACCAACCGCCGCGGCGACATGCTGTTCGAAGCGGTGACCCTGCACCGCCGCTTTCCCTATTCGGTGCTGGGCGGGCTGTTCTTCCTCGACGCCGCTGCGGCGCATGACGCCACCGGCCGGCGCCGTTCGACCTTCCTCAACGCCCATGCCCGGCTGCGGCTGTTCACCGGCCGCAACGACCCCGGCGGCCGCGACGAGCAGTATGAAAGCCTCTATATCGTGCTGCTGGAGGCCTCGGCCGCGAACGCCCGCATCGAAATCACCCCCGTCGGCCAGCCCGAGGCGCCGGTCAGCCTGGAAACGGCCATCGAGACCTGGCTGCACCTCACCGCCATCCGCAACCCGGATTTCTATGAGTACGAGGACGGCTGCCTGCGCAGGGTGCTGGGATGAGGCGGAGCGGACCTCCCGGTCAAGACGGTCGCGGCGCGGCAGTCTCGCGCCGGAAGGGGCCGAACAGGCCTCGCTGCAGACGTTCCGTACTCTTCTCGGCGACGTGGACGGCCACCGCCTCGTCCTGGGTCTCGGCAATGCCCCAGAGCGGCTCGCCGAGGCTGAACAGGAATGGTTCGCCCACTTTCGAGACAGCGCGACGACCATGATCAGGCCACACCGGCCAGCCATAGTGGCAGACTAGGTGCAGCCCGCGCCGGCCCGTGTAGTGTCCGGCGTCGCTTGGTGCTTTGCCAAGCCGGCGTTGCGAATGTCGGATGAATTGACGAGGGTGATGCCGGATGGGAGCATGACACCGGACTCGGGTCGATCCCGTTGATCCGCCCGCAAATGAGGAGGCAGCCGTGATCGAGGTCGCACGTTCCGTGGAAGTCAGCGAGCCGCCGGCCGTGCTGTGGGCGCGCATCGGCCCCTTCGGCGCCATCGGGGACTGGCACCCCGGCATCGCTTCGGCCGAGATGTCGAGTGTCGACGGGCGGGAGCGGCGCACGCTCACCTTGCCGAACGGGGCGGTGATCGTCGAAGACCGGACCGACGATGGCCGCACCTCCTTTACCTATAGCTATTGCATCGTCGAGAGCCCGCTGCCGGTCGCCGACTACGCGGCACGGCTGTGGGTCGAACCGCTCGGGCCGGGCTCCCGGCTGACGTGGCACGGGCGGTTCCGGCCAAGCGGCGTCGACGAGCCCACGGCAACGGACCTGATCGCCGGCATCTACGAGGCCGGCCTGAGGGCGATCGCCGAATCCACCAGGCCCGTGATCTGAGACCGCGCTGCCGCCGGCGCGGTTGACGCAAGGGGCGGCTCCGTGGCTTCAGAGGAACAATCCGCAATCCGGAGGCCCGGCCCCATGCTCGTCCCTGCCCGCCTTGCGCCCATTCTCGCCTGCCTGCTGTTGCTGGCCGCGCTGGCCGGACACGGCCCGGCCCGCGCCCAGGGCGACGGCACGCTGACCATCGGGGTGTCGCAGTTCCCGCCGACTTTCCACCCCAGCATCGAGCCGTCGGTGGCGCAGTCCTACACCCACCACATGGCCTGGCGGCCCTTCACCACCTACGACGCGGACTGGCGGCTGATCTGCATGCTCTGCACCGAACTGCCGACGCTGGAGAACGGCCTGGCGGTGCTGGAGGAGACGCCGGAAGGTGAGGAGGGCATAGCCGTCACCTATACCATCCGGCCCGATGCGGTCTGGGGCGACGGCACGGCCGTAACCACCGACGACGTGCTGTTCACCTGGGAAGTCGGCCGGCACCCGCAATCGGCCTTCGCCAATATCGAGCTCTACCGGCAGATCTACGCCGTCGACATTGTCGACGCGAAGACCTTCACCCTGCATTTCGACCGGGTGACCTTCACCTACAACGCCATCAACGATTTCCGGCTGCTGCCGGCGCATCTGGAGCGCCCGGTATTCGACCGCGACCCGGTCGCGTACCCGAACCGGACGCTGTACAATACCGACACGACCCGTCCCGGCCTCTATTTCGGCCCCTACCGGATCACCGAGGTGGAGAGCGGCGCCTATATCGTGCTGGAGCCGAACGACACCTGGTACGGCGAGCCGCCGCATTTCGACCGGATCATCGTCCGCACCATCGAGAACACCGCGGCGATGGAGGCCAATCTGCTCTCCGGCTCGATCGACATGATCGCCGGCGAGAACGGCGTGACGATCGACCAGGCGCTGGCCTTCGCCGACCGGCACGGCGACGATTATCAGATCCTGTTCCAGCCCGGCCTGTTCTACGAGCATATCGACCTCAATCTCGACAACCCGCTGCTGGCCGACCGCCGCATCCGCCAGGGGCTGCTCTACGCGCTCGATCGCGAGACCATGGTCGACCGGCTGTTCGACGGTCGCCAGCCGGTGGCGCGGACCAGCGTGTCGCCGCTCGACCACGCCTTCGCCGCGGATGCGCGCAGCTATCCGCACGACCCCGACCGCGCTGCCGCCTTGTTCGAGGACGCCGGCTTTACGGAGATGCGCAACGGCATCCGGCACCGGGCGGACGGCACGCCGCTCGCCTTCACGCTGATGACCACGGCCGGCAATCGCACCCGCGAGCTGGTGCAGCAGGTGCTGCAGGCGCAATGGCGGGCGGCCGGCGTCGACATCAGGCTGCGGAACGAGCCGGCCCGGGTGTTCTTCGGCGGCACCGTCTCCCGCCGGGAATTCGAGGCGATGGCGATGTTCGCCTGGTTCTCCTCGCCGGAAAACGTGCCGCGCACCGTGCTGCACTCCGACCATATCCCGACGCCGGAGAACAACTGGTCGGGCCAGAACTATACCGGCTTCACCAATGCCGCCATGGACGTGCTGATCGAGGCAACCGAGGAGGAGCTGGATGTCGAGCGCCGGCTGGAGCTGTGGCGCTGGATCCAGCGCATCTATGCCGAGGAGCTGCCGGCCCTGCCGCTGTTCCACCGCGCCAACGCCTATATCCTCCCCACCTGGCTGGAGGGCGTGGAGCCGACCGGCCACCAATACGGCACGACGCTGTGGGTCGAGCATTGGCGCCGGGCCGATTGACAGAATATCTGACGTCAATCTGTAAATAAAGTTTCCCAAAAATCGCATCTCTTGTCCAGTATCGGACCGGCCGGTTTTTTTCGCCTGGGCGCTTTCTTTTGAAGATTCCGACGGATCATCGCCAAACCGTCACAGAAGATCGTCTGTGCGCTATGACGGGCCGCCATAGGGCGCACGCTCTCGCCGCCAGTCGGTCTATAACTCAGGCCTCGGGAAAAAGAAACCGCATAACCCTCCCGAGGATGTCCCGGTTCCACCGGTTGAGTTCTACTTGCTTCAACGGCATCACACGATCAGCCGCGTCAGAAACATAATTGCTTCTTCAACACGCTGGCGAATAGACTGCAGCTGCGGAATATCGAATTTTCCGGCCGTGCCATGCGTGCCTTTATTAAATGTGTGGAAGAGCTGCACAACATTTTCCATGTCCGCCTCAACAAAGGATTCCAGCTCGTCCTGCCCCATTCCCTTTAAATCTAGGATGTATTTGATCCGGGCGCGACGGGTCGGCGTGCCCTGCTGCGTCCGCTGGCAATTGGGGATCGCGCTACTGACGGCATCATCCGGAGCTTTCGTATCGAGAATTCCGGCGATGATCTCTCGCGCGCTAGTGCAGAAATGCCTCGCGGCATCTGGGTTCCGGGGACTCAAGGCAAACAGAGCGCCCTGCCATCGGTCGGCAAGATCATCCGAGACACGGCGAAGGAGAGGCGTCACCTGACTGTCAGCCGAGTCCGGCCACGCCGCTTCCGACTCCGGCTCGGCATCTCCGAGCAGTGCATTCATGAGGCCTGCGTTGTTGGCGGCCTCCCGTTCAGACAGATCCAGAATGTCGTTGTAGCGCTCGTCGTAACGATCGGACTCCGCTGCTGATTCCAGCCGATCATAAGCGTACTGTACCTGACTGACTGACGCGCGAAACGTCGCATACTGTCCGGTGTTGCTCTTACGGGCGAGTTTGCCGATTTCGCTTTTCAACCGTTGCCGATTGGCGCGAACCCTCTGATTATGCGCCCTGACCTCGCGATTGTAATTGTCTACTGCCTGTTTGACCTTTTGGTTATACTCCCGGACTTTGCTGTTATAGTTGTTAATCGCTTGGCGCTTTTTTTGCTCTAGCTGTCTAGCCTTGTTCTTTAATTGCGAAAAATTGATCTTTCTGGCCATATTTACCTCACAAATTTTGTCTTCATATGCGTCATGCCCTTGTGAGCACGGCAAATCTTACCACGTGGCCGAAAAATATCCTACCGATACGATTGAGGCAACCTGCAATCTTCCTCTTATCGCCGCATTTTAAATCACCTATGGCCGCGAGGGCTGGACAGGCGGAGGAGTGGGATGGCGTCGCTGTGGTGGCGGTCTGCCTCCAATCTGGCGAGGTCGCGAACGCTGCTTAGCAGCACACGCAGAGTGCCGAGCTGGGCGCGTGCAAGGGCATCCTGCTCGACCTCCCGGATCGTGAATTCAATCATCGCCTCGACGCCGGCCAGAGTTGTGGGCCGGTAGTCCTCCAGCAGAGCGTAGAGGGGCGAGACGAGGTCGTGGAGCGGTTGCTCATCGTCAGGCCGGGCGGCGCGGCTCCAGGCTTCGACCATGTCATGCAGGGCAATCAGAATGGTCGTAATCTCTCCGTCCGCGGGTCGCGGCGCATGCGCCAGCATGGTGCGGATCAGTTCGGTTCCAAAGGACTCTGTGTTGGATGATGGCATGGCCGCGCCCTCCGTAATTGACCATCGCTCAAGCTTAGGCCAAAATAGTGACATATGGCGGCGGCCATGTCAATATATTGAGCTGACCTTATGTCAAAAAACATAATCACACCGGAGCAATGCCGCATGGCGCGCGGGGCGTTGAACTGGAGCCAGGCCAAGCTGGCCGCCAAGGCTAATGTTGCCAAGCAGACCCTGGCCGATTTCGAGCGCGGTGCCCGAAACCCCTACGACCGCACACTCATGGACATCCGTTCGGCTCTGGAAGCGGCCGGCATCATCTTCATCGATACCAATGGCGGTGGCCCGGGGGTGCGTCTGGGCGAGCCCTAATGAAAATGTTGGCTTTGCAGACCGTTTCTTGACTCACCCAAGGAACGTTGACTTCTAGTAAATCAACTTTCCAAAAAATGGCGGACAAACAATGGTGTCGGCGCTCGATGATACAGTTCACCACCTAAAAGCAGTTACCAGCGCAGCGCTGATATTTGGGAAAAGTTGTGATAAATGTCGCTCAGAAATTTCATCTAGAGTCACACCTTGTTCTCGTAAAGACCTAATTCTAGAAAAGGCGTCAGGATGGAGTTGTAATAATCTCTCTACCATATCTAAAGCATTTGCATACTCTTCATTCACACCGGGCTGATATCTCAAAGATTGCAATTTGTTTAAGCAATTATCGTCATGCTCAAACCAGTCTTCCAATAACTGACTTGCAAAATACTCAGCAAGCCCCTCTTCAAAGTAAGAGGCTGTTCCAGGCCCAGGGTCAATAAGATGCATAGCCTCGTGTGCAAGTTGATACGATGCTACGCATTCATCGTGCGAATTTTCAGAAGGAATTTGAACAATTACATACCTCTCCCCAGAATCGTGCCGGGGATACCAGACCTTAGGCCGGGAGGAGTCTATGACTAATTCAACGCCTAGGATCGTATATTCTTTATTTCTCTCCCCAATACGCTCTTCGATGTAATCGATTGCATTTCCCAGACGGGATACAAGTGTCCAAGTGTAGGTGCATTCTTCATTGTCGCAGCTTTCTGTTTCCAGCACATGCTGAGCAGGTGCGTTTTGTGGAGTATTTACTGTTGAGCATGCCGCAAGGATTGATGTCAAAAACACTGACGCGACGAAGTATCGTAGATTTCGCGAAGTCTTCATGTTACCCTCTGGATTGCACCTTACATAATCTTAAGGTAGCAATGTTTATCCTGTCTGACAATAAAAAACTTTGACGGTTGCAGAGGGTTACGTTGCGACCGACGATCCCTTTCGAAAAAAATTGAAGAGCTCGGGACCGCGCTTTCGCGAGATGACAGGTGGGGCCACCGAACGTTACGGCCGATGTGCCTCCGCGCTTATGCCTGGAGGGCGGACGGCCGATCAGTCAACAATGCCGTCATAGATCGTCGCCAAGCCGATCTCCAAAGCGAGCGATGCCAGCGGCAATGCGGCATCGCCTTCAAGTTCTTGCAGGCGCCAGTCCGTGCCCCGCCGGGTCCAGAGTTCGACCTTGCGACGATCCGCATGCAGCAAAACGATTTCCTGCAGCGATGGGACCTCCCGGTATTTCGGCAGCTTGACCAGCCGGTCCTCTCGCGCCGTCCCGCGCGACAGGATTTCAAAAACAGTCTGCGGATACAGGTGATACGATGTCGTCAGATCGATCGGGACACAAAATACAGCCAAGTCGGCAACAAAAAACGAATCGTCTGCATTGGAAAATGCAATACCTGCGTCGATGACGCCCTGGCAAGGCTTTTGAAGGTTTGTCTCCAGGATGCTCGCCAATCTCATCTGCAACCGGCCATGCCCGAATTTTGCCGGCGCCATGGCGACCGGGACGCCGTCGATCAGCTCGTAGCGGCGGTCGGTGCCGTCATCCCATTCCAGGAATTCGGCCAGGGTCATGCGGCGGATCGCGGGATCGGCCATCGGGCTCGCTCCGGCAATTGAGAGGCACGCGCAACGCGACTGATCTGGATCATGGACCGGCCGTGCGGACCTGTCTCATGCTTTAATGTGAGAGAGTATAGCAAAGCGCAACAGCCTCCGGGCGACAATCCGCGACAGCCGGGCTTTCCGGGCGACTGAAAGGACAGCCGATCATGTGCAGTGTGTGCGGCTGCGGCCATGGCGAGGCGACCATCGAGGGCGGGGCAACAGGCCACGGCCACGCTCATCACCATGATCATCACGACCATGATCATCACGGCCACGATCATCACGGCCATGATCATCATGGCCACGATCATGATCATCACGGCCATGGTCACCACCACGATCACGGCCATGACCATCATCACGGTCATGATCATGGCGATCACGGCGACCATGCTCACGGCCACGCCCATGGCCACGGCCATGCCCATACGCACGCCCACAGCCATGCCGAGGCGCATGCGGCCGCCCATGCGGCCGGCGTCCGGCACGCCCACGACCATGACCATGACCACGATCATGCCCACCACCATGCTCACGGGCATGCTGCCGATCCCGCCCGGGCGCGGATCATCAGCGTCGAGCGCGACATCCTGGCCAAGAATGACGAGTTCGCCGGCGCCAACCGCCTGCTGTTCCGCAGCCTCGGCGTCCTCTGCCTGAACCTCGTCTCCAGCCCGGGCGCCGGCAAGACGACGCTGCTGGTGCGCACCCTCGACGCGATCAAGGACCGGCTGACCACCGCGGTGATCGAGGGCGACCAGCAGACCGGCCTGGATGCCGACCGCATCCGCGCGACCGGCGTCCCGGCCGTCCAGATCAACACCGGCAAGGGCTGCCATCTCGACGCGCAGATGATCACCCGGGCCGCCGGCTCGCTCGGCCTCGCCCCTGGGTCGGTGCTGTTCATCGAGAATGTCGGCAACCTCGTCTGCCCGGCCGGCTTCGACCTCGGCGAGGCGCACAAGGTGGTCATGGTCTCGGTCACCGAGGGCGACGACAAGCCGCTGAAATACCCGGACATGTTCGCCGCCGCCGACCTGATGCTGGTGACCAAGATCGACCTGCTGCCCTATCTGCCGGCCGATGCCGATACGCTCATCGCCAATGCCCGCAAGGTCAACCCGAAGATCGAAGCGCTGAAGGTCTCGGCGACCGCCGGCGACGGCATGGCCGACTGGCTCGCCTGGCTCGACCGCGAGCGCGCCGCCCTGGCGGCGGGCGACGCCGCCGGCGCGGCGGCCGAATAGCGCCATGCCCGACGCCGCCGCCGCTCCTCTCGCGCGCCGCCGGGTGCGGGTGCGCGGCCTGGTCCAGGGGGTCGGCTTCCGCCCTTATGTCTACGCCCTGGCGCGGGCGCACGGCCTGACCGGCTGGGTGCTGAACGACGGCGACGGCGTGCTGCTGGAGGTGCAGGGTTTCGAGACCGGGCGGTTCCTGACCGACCTGGAGCGGCGGCCGCCGCCGCTCGCCCGCATCGACGCCGTCGAAGCGACCGGCATGCCGGCCCAGGCTGGCGAGTGCAACTTCACCATCCGGGAGAGCGAAGGCGGCGCCGTCTCCACGGCGATCTCAGCCGACGCGGCCGTCTGCCCGGACTGTCTGGCCGAGCTGTTCGATCCCGCCGACCGGCGCTACCGCTATCCCTTCCTCAACTGCACCCATTGCGGGCCGCGCTATACCATCACCCGCCGCCTGCCCTATGACCGGCCGCAGACCGCCATGGCCGGCTTTCCGCTCTGCCCGGACTGCGCCCGGGAGTACGCCGACCCCGCCGACCGCCGCTTCCACGCCCAGCCTGTCGCCTGCCCGGCCTGCGGCCCGCGCCTCTCGCTGCCGGTCGAGGACATCCTCGCGGCGATCCGGGCCGGCCGCATTGTCGGGCTGAAGGGGCTCGGCGGCTTCCACCTCGTCTGCGATGCCCGCAATGCCGAGGCCGTCGAGCGCCTGCGGGCCCGCAAGCACCGCGACGCCAAACCTTTTGCGTTGATGGTCGCGAACCCGGAGAGCGCCGCCGCGCTGGCCGAAATCGGACCGGAGGAAGCGCGGCTGCTCACCGGCGTCGAGCGGCCGGTCGTTCTGCTGCGCCGGCATGAGGGCGCGCCGCCCCTGCCCGAGGCCATCGCCCCGGGGCTCGGCTGGCTGGGCGTCATGCTGCCCTATACGCCGCTGCACTATCTGCTGTTCCACGAGGCGGCCGGCCGGCCCGCCGGCACCGCCTGGCTCGGCGCGCCGCAGGACCCGTGCCTGGTGATGACCAGCGCCAATCCCGGCGGCGAGCCGCTGGTCATCGGCAATGAGGAGGCCCGACAGCGCCTCGCCGGCATCGCCGATATCATCGTCGACCATGACCGCGACATCGTCATCCGCGCCGACGACAGCGTCACGCGGGTGATCGCCGGTGCCCCGGCGCCGCTGCGCCGGGCCCGCGGCACTGTGCCCAAGGCCATCCGCCTGGCCCGGACGGGGCCGCCGGTGCTGGCGGTCGGCGACTATCTGAAGACGACGATCTGCGTCACCCGCGGCGACGAGGCCTTCCTCTCCCAACATATCGGCGATCTCGACAATGCCGCGACCATCGGCTTTTTCGAGGAGACGGTCGCCCATCTCCTCCACGTCCTGCAGGTCGAGCCGATTGCGGTGGCACACGACCCGCACCCGGATGTCTGGTCGACACGCTTCGCCGCCGGCATTGGCCTGCCCAGCATCGCCGTCCAGCATCATCACGCCCATATCGCCGCGGTGCTGGCCGAGCACCGGGTGACCCGCCCGGCTCTCGGCCTCGCCCTCGATGGCGTCGGCCTGGGCCGCGATGGCGGCATCTGGGGCGGCGAGCTGCTGCGGGTCGACGGCCCGGACTTCGATCGGCTCGGCCATTTGCGGCCGCTCGCCCTGCCCGGCGGCGACATTGCCGCCCGCCAGCCCTGGCGCATGGCCGCTTCGGCGCTGCACGCGCTCGGCCGCGGCGACGAGATCCCGGCCCGCCTCGGGAGCCATGGCGATGCCGCGGGGATCGCCCGGATGCTCGACCGTGGCATCAACGCGCCGCTCACCAGCTCCTGCGGCCGGCTGTTCGATGCCGCCTGCGGGCTGCTCGGCGTCGTGCCGCAGGCCCGCTATGAGGCCGAGGCGCCGATGGCGCTGGAATCGCTGGTCCGCACGCCGCGGGTTCTGGCGGATGGCTGGCGGATCGACGAGGACGGCCGTCTCGACCTCCTGCCGCTGCTGGCGGCGCTGATCGGCCGCGACCCGGCGGACGGGGCGGAGCTGTTCCACGGCACCCTGGCCGCCGCGCTGGTCGCCTGGACGCTGCCGGCCCTTTCGGCCCATGACCTCGACACGGTCGCGCTCGGCGGCGGCTGCCTGTGCAACGCCGTGCTGGCCGAAGGGCTGATCGCCGGTTTCGCGGCGCAGGGCGTCACCGCCCTCTACCCCCGCCAGGCGCCGGCCAATGACGGCGGGCTGGCTCTGGGCCAGGCCTGGGTCGCGGCCCGGGCCCTCGAAGAACACTCTCTTTAGGGAAGGACGGAACCCATGTGCCTGGCATTCCCCGCGCAGGTCATCGAACTGCTGCCGGCCGAGCAGGCGGTGGTCGACCTCGACGGCGTGCGCAAGACGGTCTCGGTGCTGCTGCTGGAGGACGTCGCGATCGGCGAGTATGTGATGGTCCATGTCGGCTTCGCGCTGGCCAAGGTCGACGCCGAGGAGGCCGCCCAGACCCTCGCCCTGATGAAGGAAGCGATGGCCCTGACCGGGCCGCTCGCCGATCGCGAGGAGGTCCCGGCATGAGGTTCGTCGACGAATTCCGCGACGGCGCCGTCGCCCGCACCCTTGCCGCCCGCATCGCCGATTTGGTCGAGCCCGGCCGGTCCTATCGGCTGATGGAGTTCTGCGGCGGCCACACCCACACCATCAGCCGCTACGGGCTGGAGGATTTGCTGCCGGAGAGCATCCGGCTGATCCACGGCCCCGGCTGCCCGGTCTGCGTGCTGCCGATCGGCCGGCTCGACATGGCCATCGACCTTGCCCGGCGGCCGGAGGTGATCCTCTGCTGCTATGGCGACATGATGCGGGTGCCGGCTTCCGGCCGCGCCAGCCTGATGCGCGCCAAGGCGGACGGTGCGGATGTCCGCATGGTCTATGCCAGCACCGACGCGCTGGCCCTGGCCCGGGCCAACCCCGACCGCGAGGTCGTCTTCTTCGCCATCGGCTTCGAAACCACGACGCCGGCCACCGCCGCCGCCCTGAAGCAGGCCGGGGCGATGGACCTCGGCAATTTCAGCGTCTTCTGCAACCATGTGCTGACCCCTTCGGCCATCGCCGCCATCCTGTCGCTGGAAGACAGCCCGGACGGCGAAGGCCTGCAGGTCGACGGCTTTGTCGGTCCCGGCCATGTCAGCACGGTCATCGGATCGGCCCCGTACGAGCCCTTTGCCCGCGATCATGGCAAGCCGATCGTCGTGTCGGGCTTCGAGCCGCTCGACATCCTGCAGTCGGTCGAGATGCTGGTGGTGCAGTTGAACCAGGGCCGGGCCGAGGTCGAGACCCAGTACAGCCGCGCCGTCGGCCGCGACGGCAACCGCAAGGCGCTGGACCTGATCCGCGAGACCCTGGCCTTGCGCGAGTCGTTCGAATGGCGCGGCCTGGGCAGCATCCCGGAGAGCGCGCTCAGGGTCGCCGATGCCTATGCCGCGTTCGACGCCGAGCGCAAATTCGGCCCGGAGTCGCTCTCCGTGCCCGACCATCCGGCCTGCGAATGCGGCACCATTCTGCGCGGCGTCAAGCGCCCGGCCGAATGCCGCATCTTCGGCACCGGCTGCACCCCGGACAACCCGATCGGCTCCTGCATGGTCTCCCCCGAAGGCGCCTGCGCCGCCCACTATCTTTATGGCCGCTTCCGCACCGAGAGAGCGGCCGCGGAATAGGGAGAAGCCGGCTCGGCATCCCGCTACCCCGGGGGGCGTTGCACGCGGAGGAGGGTGGCGCGGAGGCTTTCGTCGCTGACGGCCGTGTACATTTCGGTGGTCGAGATGCTCTGGTGGCCGAGCAGCTTCTGGACGAAGCGGATGTCGACGCCGGCCTCCAGCAGCTGGGTCGCCGCCGTGTGGCGCAGCATATGCGGGGTGATCTGGCGCTCCAGCCCGGCCTCCTCCGCCAGATCGTGCAAATGCTTGCGGACGAACTGGGCCGTCGCCGGCACCCCGCGCCCGGTCACCAGAACGAGGTCGGTGAGCGGCGCCGCCCGCTCCCGGAGCGCCACATAGGTCTCGACCAGAGCCGCCATCGCCTGATCGACCAGAAACACCCGCCGCTCGCGATCGCCCTTGCCGTGGATGCGGATCACCGACGACGGCAGGTCGACGTCCCGCAGGCGGATGGACGTCAGCTCCCCCACCCGCACGCCCGTGGTCAGCATCACCTCGATCGCCACAAGCGCGGTGAAGGCGTCGAAGTTCCCGACATCCACCGCCCGGCGCAGCACCGCGCGGTCATAGGGCACCCCGGCCCGCAGGCCCAGCCGCCGCACCGCCGCCGCCACCACGGCCTTCGACTCGTGTCCGCTGAGCGCCCGCGGCAGCCGCTTCGGCAGGCGGATGCGCACGCCGAGCCGGTGGAAGGGCGACAGCGTGATCACCTCGTCCGACTCCAGCCAGTTGAACATCACCTTCAGGCAGGCCATGCGGCGCTTGACGCTGGACGCCTTGAGCCCGCGCGCATCGACCAGATGCTGGAGAAAGGCGCGCAGGCGCAGCCGGTCGATTGCCTCGACATCGACGCCCGGGCCGACAAAGGCCTGAAACTCGGCCAGATCGACGCCATAGGCGCGCAACGTGTTGCGCGACAGGGTCTTGGCCAGCCGGCAATGCACGAGAAACTGCTCGCAGGCCTCGTCAAGCGTCATGGGAGCATGGTGACGGTCAGTGGAACCACCCGAGCGGGCAATACCGGGATTTATTCATTAGTTAGCGAACTAATCAACCGTAAAAGAGACCGGGGTATGCAACATCGCGGGCTGTGGTCGCGGCGACCGCGGCCCGGAGCCGGGGGCGCTCCGGCCGCGTGGGTCAAAAGGATCGGCGCATCGGACCGGTCTAGAATTCCAGGACCAGGCCGTCATGGGCCGGCAGGACGTTGGCCGGCAGGATGCGGGTCAGATAGTCATAGTCCATCGTATGGTTCATATGGGTGAGATAGGCGGTGCGCGGCCGCAGCCGGTCGATCCACTCCAGCGAGCGGGCGAGATGGGCGTGGCTGGGGTGCGGCTGTTCGCGGGTCGCATCGACCATCCACACCTCCACCCCTTCAAGCACCCGGAACGCCTCGTCGGACAGGGTCACGACGTCGGTGGAATAGCCGAAGGGCCCGAAGCGGAAGCCGAGCGAGACGGTGTTCCCATGGCCCTGCTCGAACGGCACGATGTCGAGGTCGCCGAGGCGCAGGGGCCCGTCAATCCGGTTGGCGACGACGATCGGCTTGTACGGCCCACGGTCGGTGTCGACCGCGGCGACGGCATAGCCGAAGCGCTCCTCCAGCGAACGCACGGTGACGTCGTTGGCATAGACCGGCACCGGCTTGCCGGTCCGGTAGGTGAAGGGCCGCAGATCGTCGATGCCATGCACATGGTCGGCGTGCTCATGGGTGAACAGCACCGTATCGACATGGCCGACCGCGGCGTCGAGCAGCTGGGCGCGCAGATCGGGCGTGGTGTCGACCAGCACCGTCGTCTTGCGGGTTTCGACCAGGATCGACGGGCGGCGACGGCGATTGCGGGGATTGGCCGGGTCGCACTTCCCCCAATTGTTGCCGACCATCGGCACGCCCATCGAGCCGCCGCAGCCCAGCACCGTCACCTTCATGAGGCCGCCCTGGCCTCCGCTCCGAGCACGGCCGGGGCCGGCACCTTGTCGAACAGCGCGAAGAAATTGGCGGTGGTCCGCCGCGCCGTCTCGGCCGGGGTCAGGCCCTTCACCTCGCCCAGCCGGGCGGCGGTGTGGACCACCATGGCCGGCTCGTTGCGCCGGACCTTGCGCATCGGGTCGGGCGTCAGGTAGGGCGCGTCGGTCTCGACCAGCAGCCGGTCAATGGGCAGGTCGGCGACGATATCGCGGATCGCCTGCGAGCGCTTGAAGGTGAAAATGCCGGACAGCGAGATGAGGAAGCCGAAGCCGATCGCCGCCTCCGCCAGCTCGCGACCGCTGGAAAAGCAGTGGATCAGCCCGCGCAGGGGCTTGTCGCCGCCCTGCCCGGCCCCCTCTTCCGCCAGCACCCGCGCCGTGTCGGCATCGGCATCGCGGGTATGGACGATGAGCGGCAGGCCGGTCTCCCGCGCCGCCCGGATATGGGTGCGGAAGCTCGCCTCCTGCGCGGCGCGCGGGCTGTGGTCGTAGTAGAAGTCGAGCCCCGTCTCGCCGATGCCGACGATCTTCGGGTGGCGGGCGATCTCGACCAGCCGGTCGAGCGCGACGTCCCCCTCTTTCTCGGCCTCGTGCGGGTGGACGCCGGCGGCCCCGTAGACGCCGTCATAGCGCTCGATCAGCTCGAGCGTCCGCTCCAGCCGGTGCAGGCGGGTGCAGATGGTCAGCATGTACGCCACCCCGGCCGCCTGCGCCCGGGCGATCACGCCGTCCAGGTCGTCGGCGAAGTCCGGGAAATCGAGATGGCAATGGCTGTCGACCAGCATCAGCCCGCCTCGCTTTTGTCGACATAGCGCGGGAAGACGCCCTGCGGCGGCGGCAGTTTCGTACCGCCGGCCAAGGCGTGGCCCTCGGTCAAATGGGCGAAGGTCCGCACCTCCGGCCCGACGCCCAGCTGGTCGAGCAGCCGCCCCATGGCATCCGGCATCACCGGCTGCAGCAGAATGCCGACATGGCGCAGGGCCTCCATCACCACATAGAGCACCGTGCCCATGCGCGGCGGGTCGGTCTTGCGCAGTGCCCAGGGGGCCTGCTCGTCGACATAGCGGTTGGCCTCGGCGATGACGCTCCACACCCCTTCCAGCGCGCGGTGAAAGGCCTGAACGGCATAGTCGGCGCGCAGCCGGGCGGGCAGCGCCCGCGCCTTGTCGAGCATCGCCCGGTCCGAGTCGGTGAAGGCGCCCGGCTCGGGCACTGCCGCGCCGCAATGCTTGCCGACCATCGACAGCACCCGCTGCGCCAGATTGCCGAGATCATTGGCGAGGTCGCCATTGATCCGGCCGACCATCGCCCGGTGCGAAAAATCGCCGTCATTGCCGAACGGCACCTCCCGGCTTAGGAAATAGCGCACCTGGTCCAGGCCGTACTCGCCGACCAGGGCGTGCGGGTCGATGACATTGCCGAGCGACTTGGAGATCTTCTCGCCCTCGTTCGTCCACCAGCCATGGGCGAAGACGCGCCGCGGCGGCGGCAAACCGGCCGCCATCAGGAAGGCCGGCCAGTAGACGGCGTGGAAGCGCAGAATGTCCTTCCCGACCATATGCAGGTCGGCCGGCCAGTATTTGCGAAAGCTCAGGCTGTCGGTGTCGGGATAGCCGATCGCGGTGATGTAGTTGGTCAGCGCATCCAGCCAGACATACATGATATGCTTGTCGTTGCCCGGCACCGGGATGCCCCAGTTGAAGGTGGTGCGGCTGATCGACAGATCCTGCAGCCCCTGCTCGACGAAGCGCTTCACCTCGTTGAGGCGGGTGGCCGGCATCACGCAGTCGGGATTGTCGCGGTACCAGGCCAGCAGCCGGTCGCCCCAGGCCGACAGGCGGAAGAAATAGCTCGGCTCCTCCACCCACTCGACCTCGGCGCCGCTCGGCGCAATCCTGCGGCCATCGATGGTGCGCAGCTCGTCCTCACCGAAAAACGCCTCGTCGCGCACCGAATACCAGCCGGCATAATTGCCGAGATAGATGTCGCCATTCGCCTCGATCGCCTGCCAGAGCGCCTGGCAGGCGCGGACATGGCGGTCCTCGGTGGTGCGGATAAAGTCGTCGTTGGAGAAATTCATCAGCTTGTCGAGCTCGCGGAAATTGCCGCTCACCCGGTCGGTAAAGGCCTGCGGATCCATGCCGGCGGCCCGGGCCGATTTCTCCACCTTCTGGCCGTGCTCATCGGTGCCGGTCAGGAACCAGACATCGTGCCCGTCCAGCCGCATGAAGCGCGCCATGACGTCGCAAGCCAGGGTCGTATAGACGTGGCCGATATGCGGCCGATCATTGACGTAATAGATCGGCGTGGTGACGTAATAGCGTGTGGCCGCAGCCATGTCGCGGTCTCCCGAAGCATCGGAGCGGGGCGGGGCCTGCCAGACATAGGCCGTGCCGGGCCGAACCCCAATGTCGCGGCCGCCACCGGCGCCGCCCTGTGTCCCCCGAACCACCCGAGATCAGCCCCGGAACCCGGCGGAGAGGGTGGCGAACGCCGCCAATACGGCCTGTTTGCGGTCGAGATTGGCGCCGTCGGTCCGGGCGAACAGATGCCCGGTCTTGTCCCACAGCGCCAGCAGGCGATCAAGGCTGCGGCGCCCGCCCAGCCTGTCCATCAGCGCCGCCTCGCCGCCGACGATATCGGCCGGCCAGGCGCCGCGGGCGGCACCGCGCACCAAGCGCTCCAGCCAGCCCTGCAGCAGTTCGGTCATGGTCTGCCAGGCCTGTTCCCCGCCCGGGCCGCTGAGCCGGTCGCCCAGCGCGTGGACGACCAGCGGGTCGGGGTCCGGCAGGCCGGCCAGCAGATCGAGCAGCGCCCGGTAGAGCGCCAGCCCGTCCTCGCGCAACAGCCCGAGGGCCCGGCCGATCGATCCCTCGGCCAGCCGGGCCAGCGCCCGCCGATCCGCCTCCGGCATGTCGGGGGCCGCCTCCGCCAGTACCGCGGCGACGCGCGCCTCCGGCAGCGGCGACAAGCGCAGCAGGCGGCAGCGCGAGCGGATTGTCGGCAGCAGGGCGCCCGGGTTGTTGGCGACGAGGATGATCAGGGCGCGGGCCGGCGGCTCCTCCAGCACCTTCAGCACCGCATTGGCGCCGTGCCGGTTCATGCGCTCCGCCTCGTCGAGGATCACCACCCGCCAGCCGCCTTCGGCCGGGGTCATGCGCAGGAATGGCGCGATGCGCCGCACCGCTTCGATCGGCAGGTCGCGGGCCCGCCGCTCGCCCTTGTCCTTGCTCTCGACGACCGGACGCTCGACGGTCAGCAGATCGGCATGACCGCCCGAGGCGACGCGGCGGAAGGTCGGGTGGTCGGGCGGGATGGCGAGGCTCTCGGGCCCGGCGCCGAACAGGCCGCCGCCGGCCTCGGCCTCACCCGACAGCAGGAAGCGGGCGAAGCGGAAGGCCAGGGTCGCCTTGCCGATGCCCGGCGGTCCGGCGAAGAGCCAGGCATGCGGCAGCCTGTGACCGAGCACGGCGGCGAGCAGGTCGCGCTCGGCCGCCTCATGGCCGACAAGGTCGGCCCGCGCCCGCGGCGGCGGCAGCGTCTCCGGGCTCATGCGCCCCGCAGCCGCGCATCGACGGCGCGCAGCACCGCCGCGGTCACCGCCTGGACCGGCGCGGTGGCGTCGACGACCACGCAGCGCCCGGGTTCGCGGGATGCGATGTCCAGGAAGCCGGCCCGCACCCGCTCATGGAACTCCCGGTCCATGCGCTCATAGCGGGTTTCCGCCCCTGCCCGGCCGTCGGCGCGGGCAAGGCCGTCCGCCACCGGGAGGTCGAAGACCAGCGTGAGGTCCGGCGCCAGTTCCTCCAGCGTCAGCGCCGCCAGCGTTTCGATGGCCGGCCGTCCCAGGCCGTGCCCATAGCCCTGATAGGCCATGGTGCTGTCGGCGAAGCGGTCGCAGACCACCCAGCACCCGGATCGCAGCGCCGGGCGGATGGCGGCGACGACATGGGCGCGCCGCGCCGCGAAATGCAGCAGCGCCTCGGTCAGCCCGTCCCAGCGGCCCGGCTCGCCCTCCACCAGCAGGGCGCGGATATCCTCCGCCCCGGGCGCGCCGCCGGGCTCGCGGGTCGCCAGCACCGGCAGGCCGCGCGCCGCCAGCGCCACGGTCAGGGCCCGGGCCTGGGTCGACTTGCCGGCCCCCTCGCCGCCTTCCAGCGTGATGAAGCGTCCCGGCGCCACGCCCTAGAGCCAGCCCAGCACGAAATGCTCGACCGCGCCGGCGACGCGGCCCAGAAAGCTGCGCCCCGGCACCGCATGGGCGGCGAGCAGCGGCTCTTCGCGGGTCGGCATGCCTGGCAGCGAGATGCTGAGCGTGCCGATCGGCGCACCGGCGACGATCGGCGCCGGCACCGGCTCCGCGACCCGCACGGCGACGCGCAGGCCGTCGCGCTCGCCGCGGCGAAGGGTGATCGCCAGGGCCTCCGGCGCGACCAGCCCGACCTCGCGCTCGGTGCCCATCCACACCTCGGCGTGCTCGACCACTTCATGGGCGGCGAAGAGGTTCAGCGTTTCGAACTCCCGGAAGCCCCATTCCAGCAGCCGCACCGCCTCCTCGGCCCGGGCCGAGGCGCTGGGCAGGCCGTTGATCACCAGCACCAGCCGCCTTCCGTCGCGCACCGCCGACGCGGTGAGGCCATAGCCCGCCTCCTCGGTATGTCCGGTCTTCAGCCCGTCGGCGCCCATATCCCGGTAGAGCAGCGGGTTCCGGTTGTGCTGCGGGTCCATCGGCTCGCCGCTCGCCGTTACCCCGTACTGGAAGCTCGTCTCGGAGTAATATCGATAAAATTGCGGGAAATCGCTGATCAGCCGCTGCGCCAGCAGCGCCAGGTCGCGGGCGGTGGAATAGTGATCGGGGTCCGGCAACCCGGTGGCGTTGGTGAAATTGCTGTTGACCAGGCCCAGCTCGTGCGCCCGCTCGGTCATCAGCCGGGCGAATTCCGCCTCGGAGCCGGCGAGGCCCTCGGCCAGCACAACCGAGGCGTCATTGCCGGAATGGACGATGACGCCGCGGATCAGGTCCTCGACGCGCACCATCGCCCCGACCTCGACGAACATGCGCGAGCCGATGGTCTGCCAGGCCCGCTCGGAGACCGGCAGCCGGTCGTCGAGTTCGAGGCGGCCCTCGTCCAGCGCCTCGAAGACCATATACATGGTCATGATTTTGCTCATCGAGGCGGTCGGCATGCGCTGGTCGGCATTGTGGTCGAGCAGCACCGAGCCGGTGGTGACATCGATCAGGATGGCCTCGCGCGCCGAGGTCTCGATCGTGGCGCGGGCCGGGAGCGTGACGCACAGCAGCAGCACCGCAGCGAGCGCCAGCCTGCCGGCACGGGAGATCAAAAACATCGCCTAACCCCATGACGGATCGCGGGAACGGGGCGGCCGGCGGCCACCGCCCCGGCTCATAAACCCGGATCATAGGATAGATCGTCCCCCCGCGGTAGGGCATGCGAGGGCCGCGATCCCTGTCCCCGGATCTGGTGACCACCGGGCCGGGCGCCATGCAGGCCGCTCGCCCGTGCGGTGGTTGACAGGAGCGGCAAAACCGCCGACCGTTCGACGTTTCGCGGAGCCGGAGGAGAGCCGCCGCCATGATGGAAGACGATCCGCAACGCGATGAGATCACGGCCGAGGTGCTGAAGTTGGCCAATGGCGCCCTCGGCGAGGGCACGGAAATCACCCGGATCATCCTCGGGGTCAGCCGGGCGATGGCCGAGCTGACCGCCGTCATGCTGCTGCAGCTCGACAACGCCGCCAGGGCCGGCGGCGAGGACATCGACACCGAGCAGGTGTTCGACGACCTGAAGAGCACCTACGAGACGATGACCCGGCTGGCCTACACAAGGCTGACCGGCGAGGCGGCCGACGAAGACGACGAAGCCTGACCAACCGCCGGCGGCAATTTGAAAGCGGCCCCGGCTCTGCTACATTGCCGGAACAGCGCCGGATGGGTGGCCGAGCGGTTGATGGCACCGGTCTTGAAAACCGGCAGGCGCGAGAGCGCCTCGTGGGTTCGAATCCCACCCCATCCGCCACTTGCCTTCACGAAAGCGTTCTCTCGATCCGGTTGCGGCCGGATTTTCTCGTTGTTTTCGAGGGTTATGCGGGTTGGGCTGTTCACTGGCGGCAGCGCCGGGAGGGCCAGAAGCGGTCTCTCAGGGCCGATATTCTCCGGACCTGATGACTGCGCCGATTTGGTGAACTGGTTATTAAGCAGCTGAAATATATAAAAAATTCTTTCTGCGAAGCTACTCATTTCGATGGGAGTCGCTTTTCGAGAAGGCCAGAAAGTTAATCTACGCAGCGGATTGGGCGCCTGCGGATCGGGCGCCTATTGGATTGGACTTTCGCGACGCTTTCGCTGACGATTTTTGGGGCACGCGCCCCTCATACCGGCAGCAGGTTGGCAAAGGGGGCAGATGGAGACCCGGCCATTTCCGAGACCTCATTTGTACCGACCCTAAATATAAGCTTTACCTTTTACTCTGCTGCAATCGCGGGTGCGCGCGTTTGTGTAGAAAGTGTGGTGGATGTCAGTGTCCGGACGATCGCTTCCACCACCGGCGGCGCGACACCATTCCCCAAAAGCTTGATGTTCTCCCTGCGACAGCCTTGCTCCAGCAGGAAGTCCGGCCCAAAGCCCATCGCTCTTCGGAGTTCGGGGACCTGCAGCATTCGCAAGGTCGGCTCTCCATCACGCCAACGCACCAGTCCGAAACGGTCCAGCGTCGTTATCGTGCGAAGCGGGCGGTCCAGGCTTTGCCAGCCGCCGGAGGCATCGCTGCCGTAGTAGACCATCAGGAAGTCGATGCCTTCGCCAAGAGCATCAATGCCTCGCTGCGCACGGGCCAGCGTGGCGACGGCCCTGCGGCCATTGTCTAGCGGACCGGCCTTCCAGGTCCCGTCCCATTCTATGATACTGCGGGCTGTCCGGGGGGCGGCCGACCAAGTTGGCAGGACCGCCTCAGGTAGGCGTTCTCGATCGCAGAGCAGAAAGAGGCGGCGACGTGTCTGGGGGACACCGAAGTGCGCGGCGTCGAGGGGCTGCTCTCGGACGAAATAGTCGTTCTCAAGTTCATCGATCAGTGCCCTGTACCCGGCCCACTTCTTCATGTGGACAACGTTTTCCAGAATGACCCAGCGCGGCTGCAGAGCACGAGCAAAATTCAAGACAAAGCGGGCTGTGGCGCGGCTGCTCTCGTTGCGCTCCTTGGCGCCCCTGGCGCAGGTATGGTGGGTACATTCAGGCGACGCCAGGATCAGGTCGATCTGCCCAATACCGCCCGTCAATTCCGCCGGGCTGCTGTCCTCTCTCATCCAGGCTTTGATGGCCTTTGCTTTTGGGAAATTTTGACGGAAGGTCTTAATGGCTACATCCCAGCCATCAACTCCGCACACGATCTCGGCACCAGCCCGTTCTGCTCCATGGCTGCTCCCTCCCCCACCACAGAACAGGTCAAGAACACGAATCATAATAAAACCATTATATCACCATTAGCGGGAAGGCGCCAGGCCTACTTTGGGCCGGCCCGGGCCTCGCTCTCACCCAGTGCCACCAGAATTCGTTCAAGGCAACGGTCGGGATCCTTTCTGATTTGGTGCTCCCATATGCGTAGCACAGTCCAACCTTTGCGTCTCAGGCGCTGGTGGTTCTTCCGGTCTCGCGCCCTGGTTGCGGCGATCTTCGCCTCCCACTTCTCGGACAGCTTGTCGCGCCACAGGGGGAACCGCCAGCCGTGCCAGAAGTCTCCATCAACAAAAATGGTCACGCCCTTGTCTCGGAAGACGAAGTCGGGTCGGCCCGGAAGATCCCCTGCGTGCTCCTCCCAGTCGAGACCGACACCGTGCAACATGGCTGCCACGGCGCGCTCCGGGCCGGTACCCTTCCCCCTGATCCTCGACATCACGGCCGACCTCGTTTCAGCGGACATGATGTCTCCACGATGTCGGCGGGGACGCGTCTCTTCCTTCACTTCGTCCATGATCCTCCAGCCTCCCAAAGACCGGAGGCCCCCGCGCATCTATACCGGTTCGTCAATGACCTCGGGCGCCTCCCAGCCGTGCTCTCCTGCTCGGGCAAGAAGCGCCCAAAGAGCACGCGACTGAATCTCATTGGCCGGATTTCTCGTCTCACGGCAGGCTGCCCGCAGAGCCGTCTCGTCATTCGGCAGCAACAGCTTGTGCGTGCGGGCGTACTGGCGCAATGAAGACCAGGTTGTTACAGAGATCCTCAGGACAGCCTGCATCCTCCTGAGGTCGTCATCGATTGCGCCTGTCGCTCGCGTCTCCTTGTGCTCGGCGAGGTCGATATCCGCGTCCACGAGCCAGTCTTGGAAGCCAGCCACCACATTTAGAGATGTCTTCAGGGCCCTCTCTCGACATGCCTGCTGCTTCGCCCATTCGCTGACGTTCTGCCCCTCGCGCGGCGGAGAGCGGAGCACTTCCATCATCTGCTCCGCGATGATGTACACTTGCTGCCTGAGTACGTCATCTCCGCCCTGAAGGTTCCATACCCGGCGGTAGTCAAGGCGTCCGCCGCTCGAAAGTTCTGACGCCAGAGACGCGAGTTTTGCGCAAGTGTATGCTACTGCCTGGGCGCGATACCCGCCTTCGTACCAATCAGCTGTCGAGACGACACTCTCCGTCATTCGAAAAAGGATCGTGCGCGCAACGGCCGCCCTGAACCATTCATCACTGAATCCAGCGCGCTTCCTCTCGTCCTTCCACTCCTCGGTGATCCGCTTGGCGTAAGCGACGAAAGCCTTCTCTGCACCCCGACAGGCCGTGTCCGGCTCAAGGTGAAAGCAAGTTTCCACCTTCCCCAGGTCCGTCTTTGTGATGACTTGCTTCTCCGGATTCATGTTTAGGAACTGCTGTTTCTGGGCCGCTGTCATGCCCGCCTGATCGTTCAGAAACTGTCCGCGGGCCCGCTCGTAGTACCAGTGTGTCTGCACCTGCGAACCGTCGACGGCTGGGGCCAGAATACGCCGTGACATCCCTTCCACTTGCCGATGGAAGGGGTGATTGGCGAAGAAATCGCTTGCCCGCACGGTGTTCTGACTATTCGCGTAGCGCGAGATTTGGGGAATGAGGTCTTCGGCTGCGGCAGGTGGAATGACCGACAGCTTCACCGGAACGAAAACACCGCCATCCGGGAGCTTCCTGTCCCGAAGAGCCACAGCAAGTGAGGCTGTAGTCTGGGCACCGTTCACGATCTGCAGGTCGGTGGCGCTGGTTATGAGAACGCCGCCGGCCTCATCCCCGTTCGCCTTGATCGCGGACGCCGTCGCGGCGATGCCGTTATTGTAAGCAAAGAATCGCGCCGGTTCCTCGCTGATCGTCTTCTGAATTCCTTTGTTCACGTTTCCCCGGCGTCCCAGAAACGTCCGGACGTTGCCCTCCAGCAATCGACTGCCATACCTCAAGTATATCGCCGCAAGGTGTTCCGCAGGAATGACAGCCAAGTAGGCTTCATAGTCCTCCTGGCCGCTGGTCGCTTTCAGGGCCCGCAACCCTCCGCCCGGAAGGCCAGACAAGTCAACCTCAAGATCGTCGCGGAGATTTGACGCCTCATGTATTCGCTTGAGGCGGGTTAAATCCCAGACCTGAAATGTAGCGAGAACTCCTCCATCTAGCACCTCATCCGGGATAGATTTTACCCTCTGACTGAGCGGACGGTCAGTAAGGATGTGCAGGCGGACAACAGAGTAGTGCCCACGCCGGATGAGGTCAGCCAGCGACCAAGCAGGTCGGCTCTCTTCGACATGCTGGGTTATCCATCCATCACGCGCATGGTCGTGGAACGCAAGAAGCCGCCCGAACCCCTTTTCCCTGGCTTCGGCTGGAGCAAGTGAAGGCGGATTATTCTTACCGTATGGCAGAGCGACAAACAGGTGCAGGCTCGCGTCGGCGTCATCGACGGCCTGGGCATCCACAGCCAGCTTCCGGGACCGGGCTCCAGTCAACTGCTCAGCGCAGACCTCGGCCTCCGGCACCTCGCCCGCTTCCCAGAGACGCTCAAGCATTTCCATGACGAAGGCTTCATGCCAACCGATGCTTACAGACTGGGCCTTGGCCGACGCGGAGGCTATCAGGTCTGCGTGGAATTCTGAGATATCCATGTATCCGGATCCCGTGTCTCTGAGGGCCGAGGCAATCTGATCGTATATGACGCATCCAGAACACCTCGCGGCACGATGGACCCTGTCAGCCTTGGAAAGGCAACATCCACAGGGTAGACTCCAATAGAGCCCAGCTGGACGGCATAGTTCTCCCCGCCCCCCGACCAGCCCGTGAAGGAGAGGAGGTTTTCGAACTCGGTTGCCGCCCGGGGCGCCTCTGTTAGTTCTTGTCGGATCGCATCGACAAGAAGACCTACGGTGACTGCGCCAGCAGCGTCCGCCCCGGTCTTTTCCATCTCGACCGTCAGGAGTTGCAGGACATCGTTGCCCGCGTCCAGCTGCTGCAGTCCATTGATCCTGACACTGTCAGCATTTCTTCCGACAGCCTTGACCTCCATGTGCGTTCCGTCTGGCAGGAGGAAGTCCTGAGGCATGGCAAGCGGCCCTGTCCAAGCTGCCACTGCCTGTTCTCGCGACCAACAGGGAAGCACGACCGTTTGCAGAACGGTCAACTCGGCTATCAACCCCCGCGACTGTTCCACTGACAGGCCGGAGGCGCCCTTCTCCAGCAGCAGGCGCCACCGCTCGATCCGGTCGATGAACGCGGATGCCGCCCTGCGATCAGGAACGTCTTTTCTCAGGGCTTCGATGATGTCACGGCAGAGCTCCGCGAAAACCGGTAGCAAGCCGGGCACTTCAAGAGACATTCTCACGGACCAGCGTCCGTCATTGCGCAGCCCAGATTCAAGGCTGATGGCCCTGGGCATGAAATGATCCGGGGGACGCTGACCCGTGATAAGCATCAGCCCGGGGCGGTCTGGCAGCCTGAAGTCTGCGTAGAGATCAAGTGGGTGGAACTGATCGACTCTCTGCTGCGCCTCCCGGCCACCGCGCCGGATTGACTGCCAGAGGGCTTCAATCATCGGTGTCCTCGTCCGCAGGAACGTCTTCATCCACAAGGCCCTGTTCGATCTGGGCGACGCGGTTCAAGCGGTAACGGATGTAATGCTTCCTGGCGTTCGGATCACGCTCACCGGGAAAGTGCAGTCCAAGTGCAGGCAGCAACTTTCCATTGTCAAAAATGCTACCGTCCTTCAGCTTTCCGCGCACGAGATAGATCAGGAGCAGAGGGCAACTCATGACGGACCGGCCAATGTCTTCCGGAAGAGGCCCTTGGGCATCAGGGAATTCACGGGCTTTGATGGCCAGCGCCTCCTGCTCTTCATCACCGGTAAGACCATACAGGACATCTGAGCGGCTCCCCACTCTCGCGTTCTTGCCGGATATCAGGAGAGATGGTGGAGGAGGCGCCCCCCGGGGCAGAACGATACGCGAATTCGGGGTGACCTCCAGGTTGTGGGCCGAATCGAGGCGCCAAGGATCGCCTTTGTCTTTGCCCTTGCGTGGCAACGCGACCTTCCATTTCGCCCATGGATGTCCCGGCTCCCCCGCTGCATTCCGCAGATGCGCAGCGATGCTGTCTCCCTGGAAGTCATGATTCTGGAGATGAACGAGGAACTGCTCGACAAACTCCGCCACCTGCTCTGCCGGCACACCGGTCCAGAGATAGCCATGACCATCGCGAGCGTCCTGCGGCGGCTGCTGCGCACACAAGTGAGTCAGGAACTGCTCGACCAAAGACAGGTTTTGGGTATTGTATTCATCCTTGCGATGCAGTCTTGCCGTCTCGATTCCCCGGCCAGTCAGGGAAACATCCTGTACCGCAGCCACAATATCGACACCGCTCGCCATCTTGTTTCGCGCGGTGATGATCAGTGTATCTGGATGAGTGCGAACGCGAAGACCGAACTCCCGCGGCGTGGCCTTCTGCAGCCGCATGCGTCGGAAGTCACGCTTGAGCTCGTTCGTGGCCATGGTGATGTGCCGGTACCATCCCTCTGCTTCGGCAGTCATCCACAGTCTGCAAAGGTCTTCGTAGCCGTCGCGATACCCGAACCAGCGGCCCATCTGCAGAAGCGTGTCATAGGCTTTCGAATTGCGCAGGAAATAGCTGACCGTGAGCCCTTCCAGCGTGATGCCACGTGACAGGCTGTTGCCACCTACGGCGATGACCCGGATGCCAGGCGGTGCCTTGACCGCGCCGTAGTCTAGAACCGCCGACCCTGTCCGCTGATTGATGGGCTGAACCTGAACGGGTGCGATGGCTTCATGGAGGGCGCCCAGGACATCTCCCCACTGGAATCCGCAGGCGTAACCATGAACATCGAAGACTTCTCTCAGGGTGGCAATCTCTGATGCCGATGCCTCAGCATCATCAGGGTGCTTCCGCCCATGGTGCCGAACCGCAAGCTGGATTCGCTCCAGCTCCATCTGAACATCCCGGGCCACTGCATCCTGTATGTCGGTGAAACGAGAGACATTGATCAGCATTGAGCGATGGATGGGACCGCCCTTGTGAGAGTCTCCCCTTTCATACCTCAGGTCCCGGATGGCACAGCTCAACAAATACCAGTTAAGTGCCTGTCGTAGCGTCTCAGGTAGCGGGCCTGGCACATGGTCCTTCTTGTGATCGACGGGAAGCCAATTGGATTCATCGTCGATCTCCTGGGTCAGGTCCTCAGGCGCCGAAACTTCGTCTTCATCGCCCTCCGGCACAGGAAAAGCGCTGCCCATGCCGAAGTAGTTGTTGGGAGGTTCAAGGAGATGAATGAAATGGCGTGGAAAGATATCGTCATCGAGAATGTCGTCATAGTTCTCTGGGTCGATGAAGATATTGGCAAACGGGGTTGCCGTGAAGCCGACATAAGAGGAACGCTTGAACAGTGTTAGAAGACGCCTGATAGCGGTGTTGATTGCGGTCATTTCCCGGGGGTTGTTCTTCGTGTTGATGGAGGCATTGTCGGCCTCGTCATCAATCAGCAGAAGCGGCAGGTCGATCCGTCCCTCGCGGTCCGCATTTCGTGACCCCAGCCAGCTAGCCAGTCTTTCAAGGACGGCCTTGTTCTTTTTGCTGACCACAAGGACAGGGTCTTTGACTGAATCCAGGCCGATGTTGAGCTGAGTTGCGGTGTTCTTGCGAAAATCCTTGTCCCGTGACGTGAAGACGACCCCGTCCCTGCGACCGTCAATGAGCCCTACGCCGATATGTCTCTTCCTCTGCAACTGACCGGCCGTCAGGTAGTCCCTGCTGTCAAAGCCGACGAACGCGGCATCAAGTCGCTCCTGGGTCTGCCGGCGCACGTTCTCGAGCGTGCCCGTCAGCAGGATGATCATTCGATATCCGGCATCCGATGCCTTGTTGATCAGGCCGGCGTAGGTTGCGGTCTTGCCGGACTGGACGTCGCCGACCACCAGCCCCCGGCGCTTCCAGGGACGCGGGCTGTCGGGATCGCCCAGCAGATTGAGGATTTCATCGAGATTCTTGTTGAGTGTCGAGACGACATAGGGCCCCCTTCCCTCACGCTCCAGCGACTTGCGGTACCGTTCCCAGTAGAATGGGTCGATGCCGGCCTGACGACGGGCCAGCCAGGGTTCATGCTCATCGTCGCTGACAATGGTCTGCCCCTTGTCCATCTGAAGCTGGAAACGGGCATGCAGTGCGTGACGGGCTTCGCGCACGATATCCTCGGCGACGCCGAACGCAGCCTGCAACGCGCCCAGAACGCGCTCCACCTCTTCTTCGCTTGGCGGAGGCTCAAGTCGCAGACCGCTTTGCGCCATCGAGACCAGGCGTTCCGCATCAACCTCGATCATGCATCCTCCAGCTTCTTCATTAGCCGTCTTGTGGCTTCCGGCAGACGGCTAAATGGCTCGATATCGGGTATATTGTTCAGCATCCTGCGACGGACCTCCGCATCCCCGGCGACCGCGTCGAGGATGCGCCGGGCGAGGTCTTCGAGTTCTTCGTCGCTCTCGTCCGGATCCTCGACCGCAATGTCACTCGCCAGATGAACATGGATGTCATGCACCGGCAGGTTCTGCTCAAGCAGGCGCAGCAGCCGATCGATTGTCTCGGGCGCCTCGTTGCAAAGGGCCCGGACTGCGGGATGCTCCCGATCGATAGACCATGACACCGCACCTTCCCTCAGGGATGTCCTGAGCCACAACGGGCGGCGTCCGTTCTCTCGCGAGGCATTGCCTCGAAACTGGTAGATCTTCCGACTGCGGCTGGCCGCCTGCCCGACGATCCGACGCAGTCCCTGGCGCAGCTCACGTGGCGGATCCACCACCGTTTTGCGAATATCGAGCTTCCAGAGGTGGTCGAGTTCAATGGGCACGTCGACCCGAACCCTTGCCAAGCGGACGAGCTCATCGGAGGGCACAATTCGGAACCAGCCACCAGGCACGACCAAGCGGCCCCCGCGGTAGATGTAGAACCCGTGCCCCGACTTGAGACGTTCTCGGCCACCCGCGCGCGTCATCTCCTTCTCGGAGAGGCGAGAGGGAAAGGGCAGCACGAAAGGCGTCACGGTCACCATGGAGCCTTCGACAGAAAGCTCCTCCGTTTGCAGCATCTGCCCCCTGGTGTGGCCCTCCAGGAACGGGTCGTAGGCTGGAACTTCCCGGCCGTTCAGGCTGATCGCGACGTGTTCCCTCGCTCGCGCATCGGTGAAGCGATGAAAGGTGAAGCCCAGGTGCTCCGCCAGGCCGGCGAGAGCATCGTCAAGCGCTCTGCCGCAACCATCCTCCAGCGGAGCCAAACGGTCCAGGTGGCGCCAAAGAACAACAGTGCCCGAGCCCTGTTCCCGCAGTCGGGCGACAAGCGCGGGTGCTTCGTTCTCGGGGGCAGGCCGTCTGAGCCACCATGAATCTCTTTTCTCGCACTCTTCGAGGTCCCACTCCGCTGCACCCAGCTGCCCCCTTCGCAAGGAGATGACGGTCACCCTGCGGCACTGTGACAGCGAGGCGGTCTTCATGCCCAGGCCGAAGCGTCCGAGGTCTCGGGCATCCCGCGCGTCCCGGGGATCACGGCTGCCGAACCTCATGGCCTCGACCAGGGTCGCCTCGTCCATACCTTCGCCGTCATCAACTATGGCGACATGAGGCTCTGGAACCGCAGCGAAAGTTACGTCGATGCAGCGAGAACCGGCAGCAATACTGTTGTCCACAAGATCGGCAACCGCAGCCTCGACCGAATACCCCAGAGCCCGAAACGACTGCATCAGGACCGGCGCAACAGGCGGAAGTTCTTGGCCCGGAGGGCTCCACTCATTGTTACCCATAATCCGATCTGCCATTTGTCTGGTCTATGCAGCCAATCAGTCGTTTACATGAGAGCTGTAGCGGCTTTCATTCATCCCCTCAATTTTTATTGTGTTCTTAATTAGGAATGTGTTCGTATTATTACGAGTTCTGAGACGGACACTGCCTCCATCGCCTGAAAACTCTTCCCGTGGCTTGGCGGCGGGGCATTCGCTGTACTGCATCGCAACAGGGCCCCATCAGACTCCTCGTACCTCATTGATATTGCTAAGGAAAAATGAGGGAATTCTTGAGGTAGCGATTTGCCCATTTTCTGCGCAGATTACCTGAAAAGCTGGCCCAAAAACAACTGAGTAATTTCACTTCTTCGTTTTTCGGTCAGTGTGAACCAGAAAAGACGGAGGCACGAGATGTGGACTGAAACCACCCGGCCGAAATATGCCCCCGCGCATCTGCGCTACGCAACCGACTCGGCGGATGCGGAGTTGGCGCTAATTGCAAATCAGCTGCCGGAGGATAGACCGCTCTGTCGCTCGCGGGAGATGGATTTGCGGGAGGCCCTTGACGCTATCCTACACGTCCTTCGTGCCGGATGGGTCATGTCCCTGGCGGCTGTTGGCACGCGAGTTTCTGAGCGATCGATGTCAGATATTTGGTAAGCGATGTTGTGAGGGCACCTTGCGGGCGATGCGGCGGGGGGTGAGTCTGGCGGCCTGAGGGGAGGAGGCCGTTGGACATATGACCATCACTGAGCTTACGCCTAAATCGGAGCCGGCCCAGAGGTTCGAGGTCTTCACGGGCGCGGGCCGGCGGCGCATCTGGACCGCAGAGGAAAAGGCCCGGATCCTTTCCGAGACCGAAGTGCCGGGCGCCTCTGTCAGCGCGGTGGCACGGCGGCATGGCCTGACGCCGCAACAGGTGTTCACCTGGCGCCGGCAGGCTCGTCAAGCCGGGGAGACATCGGGCGAGGACCCGATGAGGTTTGCGCCGGTTGTCGTCGCGGCCGATGCGGCCGATGGGATCGCTGCGAACACGCCGGTCGTCGAGATCGCGCATGTCGCGGTCGCCAAATATGCCGACCACTTTCCGCTTTATCGGCAAGCCCGGATTTACGCCAGACAAGGCATCGACCTCGACCGCTCGACCCTGGCCGACTGGGTGGGCCGGGCGGCCTCGTATCTGGACCCGCCGGCGGTCGGCTATGTCTACGCCCCCGACCGCAAGGGCGAGCGTCCGGCTGCGCATCTCACCGGCTTTGCCGGGATCCTGCAGGTCGACGGCTATGCCGGATACCT
>JAAAOG010000197.1 GCA_009909005.1 Alphaproteobacteria bacterium
ACTCTGAGGCTGGTCGAAACACGACCAGCCTCTTTTTTACTGAAAACACATTACTTATAAGTAAATATTTCGTCCGGGTGTCTCATTCATTGTATTATTGCCGGCTTTCAATATTGCCTCATTGTCGGGGACATGAACCGTCTCAATAGGGTGCAGGATTGGGCCCGGTTCAGGTCCGCACGCCGGCGCGGTTGCGATAGGTCTGCAGGAGTTGCAGCTGGTCATGGGTTGGCGGGCCATCGGCTTCGGAGACGGCCACGAGCATGCCGTCAAGATCGACGATCTCCTTGGGGCCGATGGCCGGGCTGGCCAGAATAGTCTGGGTCATGCGCGCCATGACGGCATCTGCCACCGGGCCTTCGCGCAGAAGCCAGCCGGCATGATGGGTCAGCGCGTCGGCATCCTCATCGGTGATCTCGAACTCATCGACCATCAGCTCGCGCATCACCTCCTTCGCGGCCGCCGTGACATCGCCGCCTTCCTTGGCCATCTGGTAGAGCATGACGGCGGCGGCCTCGCGGGGTTCCTCGATCAGGGAGAGGCCGCGTTTTCCGGATTTGCGCTTGAAGGCCAGCCGCCGGGGGAGATTGGCCGCCGTCGCCGCGACTTCGCCGAGCTCGTCAGCGATCTGCCGGGCGCGCTGCACGCGCCACTGCCATACGCCGATGACAGTCACGATGGCAATCAGAATGGCGATGATATGCATGGCAATCCTCGTGCAAGCCACCACCAATCTAAGCCGAAAAATGCTGGCCGGGTAGTCTCTCGGGGCGGTGCCCGGCCATGCGATTTCGCCGCGGCGTTCAGGGCTGGCCGCCCGTCGGCTCCTCGCCGGCCCCGATATGGGCCTGGCGGATGACATATCCGCGAATGGCCTCGGACTGCTCGGGCGTGAGAACATCGTCGAATGCGACCATGCCATTGGCTGACAGGGTGCCGTCCATGACCACGCTGTTCCAGGCCTCCGCGTCCCCGGCAATCGCCGACCAGCGCAGGTCCGGCAGCACGCCGGAACTGATCGCCAGCTGGCCATGGCAGACCGCACAGTTGCGGGCATAATGCACCGTGCCGTCCTGGACCATTTCTGCGGAGGCAAAATCCTCCGCCTTGGGCGTACGCTCGATCATGGGCAGGTCCGGATCGGCGATGATTTCATTGCCGCCGAGCTTGAAGGTGACGACCTTGCCGACGGTCGAGGGCACGGTCTCGTCATAGCCCATTCCCGCCGCCAGCGCATAGGCCGACCCCCAGCCGGTGGTTATGGTGACATATTGCTCGCCATCAATGGCATATGTGCCCGGCCCGGAGGCGGCGCCGGATTTCACGTCATGGCTCCAGAGCTTCTCGCCCGTAGCCGCGTCATAGGCGGCAAATTCGCCATCCAGCTTGCCCTGGAAGACAAGGCCGCCGGCCGTCGAGAGCACGCCGCCATTCCAGGCATTGTCATGCTCGACGCTCCAGCGCGCCTCCTGCGCGAGCGGGTCCCAGGCGATGAGACGGCCCTTCAGTGTCGCGCGGATCGCATCAATCGTGCCTTCGGGCGGTTCGGGCGGCTGGCCCGCAGAGAAATCGACCCCGGTGTTCCATTTGGTCGGCATGTCGCTGAAGCGCGGATCGCGGGCATAGGCCTGCGGGATTTCCTGGGCCGGGATATAGGCGAGATCAAGCTCGGGATTGAAGGCCATGGGCTGCCAGTTATGCGCGCCCAGAGCCCCGGGCAGCTGCATGACCGGTGTCGATCCGTAACGGGCCTCGGCAACTTCGAGCGGCCGGCCATTCTCGTCCAGCCCGGTGGCCCAGGTCATGGGTACGAAATTCTCCCCCGAGATGAATTCGCCCGTCGCGGCATCGATCACGTAGAAAAAGCCGTTTTTCGGGGCCTGCATGGCCACACGGCGCGTCGCGCCCGCCTCGCCCAGTGGCAGGTCCGCAAGGATAATGGTCTGCGTGGCGGTGTAGTCCCAATTGTCGCCGGGCGTGGTCTGGAAATGCCAGTTATACTCCCCCGTATCGGCATCCACCGCGACGATCGAGGACAGGAACAGATTGTCCCCGCCCGACGGGCTGCGCACGTCCCGGTTCCAGGGCGAGCCATTGCCGACGCCAAAGATGACCTGGTCATTCACCGTGTCATAGACGATGGAATCCCAGACCGTGCCGCCACCGCCATCGCTCACCCAGGCGCCTTCATCATCCCAGGTGTCATTGGCCAGCTTGGCCAGTGCCGTATCGGAGGCGGCATTGTCGGCCTTCTTTTCCGGATGGGGCACGGTGTAGAAGCGCCAGACGCGCTTGCCCGTCTCGGCATCATAGGCGGACAGATAGCCGCGCACGCCCAGCTCCGCGCCGCCATTGCCGATCAGCACCTTGCCATCGACCACGCGCGGGGCGCCGGTGATCGTGTAAGGCTTGGACTGGTCGACCGTGACCGTGCTCCAGACAAGCTCGCCGGTTTGCGCGTCGAGGGCTTCAAGCCGCCCGTCGATCACACCGACATAGACCTTGCCATTATAGACCGCGACCCCCCGGTTCACGACATCACAGCAGGCTTTCGCGCCCACCGCATAGTCCACGTCCGGCTCATAGACCCAGAGTTCCTCGCCGGTCTCGGCGTCGAGCGCATGGACGACGGACCAGGCCGAGGTGACATACATGACGCCATCGACCACGATCGGAGTGGATTCCACGCCGCGATTGGTCGTCAGGTCATAGGTCCAGGCCACGCCGAGGCGTCCGACATTGTCAGTATCGACCTTGGTCAGGCCCGAATGCCGGTGCTCGTCATAATTGCCGCCATAGCTGAGCCATTCGTCGGGGGTTTCGTCGGCCGCGGCGATCCGCGCGGTATCGACCGCGGCGAAATCCGGCTGCGGCGGCGCTGCGGCTTCGGTTTCCGGCGGCGGGGCGTCGTCGGCTTCCGGCGTCTGCGAGGCCTGTCCGCATGCCGCAAGGGTGAGCGCCGCCGCGCCCGCCAGCCAGAGTCCGCATGTGTTCCTGAGCGTCATCAGTGTCTCCTCCCTCCGGCGCGATTTTCCGGGCTGCGCCTGTGTAGGTATAAAACTATAAGATTGCGCCGTCTTGTCGAGCGTTTCACAGGCCTGACGCGGCGCCAGCCTTCAGGGCCGCCTGCGCGGTCTCGATCGCTTCGGTGATCGCCGCCTGCCAGGCGCGATAGCCGCTGACCCCTTCTGCGGCTTTCGGGAAAGTGACAGCGCGTGAGGCATTGACGAGCCCGCCCTCGCGCCCGGCCGGTCCCGGCACGAAACCGGAAAGCGCCTCATCGACCCCCGCGCCCTGTGCGCCATAGCCCGGGACAAGGAACAGCGCCTCCGGCGCCAGGGCCCGGATCGCGCGCGCCTCCTGGGGCGCCGTGGCCCCGGTAACCAGCATAAGCCCCGACCAGCCGGTCTCGCCCTTCAGTCGCCCGGCAGCGGGCGCCAGGGCTCTCGCCACATGCAGGAAAAGCGGCTCACCGCCACAATCGAGTGACTGGAAATCCGCCGCGCCGGGATTGGAAGTGCGCACCAGGACCGCCAGGCCGCGCCCCGTGGCTTCACAGGCGGCCAGGCCCGGCTCGAGCGTGTCGAGGCCCATATACGGGTTCACGGTCAGCGCTTCGGCGGCGAAAGGCGCCGTTTCGTCCAGCCAGGCGTCGGCATATCCCCGGGCGGTCGAGCCGATATCCCCGCGCTTGGCATCGGCGATGACGATCAGCCCGGCCGCGCGGGCGCGTTCGCACACCACCTGCAGCGCCGCCATGCCTTCCGGGCCGAGCCGCTCGAACAGTCCGGCCTGGGGCTTGACCGCAGCGGCCCGGCCGGCGGCGGCATCGACCACGGCCATGCCCCAGGCGGCCAGCCCCTTCGGCGTGTCCCCCCCGAACAGTTCCGGCACGCGCCCCGGATGGGGATCAATGCCGACGCAGAGCGGCCCCAGCCGGCGTGCCGCCTCTATGACACGGTCGGCAAACATCAGCTCGTCACCCGGCAGGCGATCTTCACGACCTGGAGGCTGTTGCGCACATTGTCGGCCTGCTTGCCATAATCGCGCACAGTGAACGGCGACGGCTCGCCCGCTTGCGGCGTGGCGCCGGCCTCGGCCAGGAAAGCCTCGATCGAGCTCGGCGCGGCGGTGTAAATCCGTCCGCGACGGGGGCTTTCGGCAACGATGACACCGCGCACCCGGCCCTCGCTGTCGAAAACCGGCCCGCCCGACAGCCCGCTCAGCGTGCCGTCCAGGCCGTGCGTGCGGCCCATCTCCGCCCAGGCCAGCACCGGTTCCTCGCCGCGCCGCTCGCCGCGCGTGATCAGGCGCGAGCGCGACAGAAGCCGGGTCGCCGCTTCGCCCGGCCGGCCGCGCGGATAACCGATATGATAGCCCTCATCGCCCACGCGCAGCGGTTCGGCGAGCTCAATGGCCACCGCGCGCGGACTGCGCCCGGTATTGAGCAGTGCCAGATCACTCGTTTCCGAGAGGGTCACCTCGCCGACCGGCACATACTGGCCCGGCGCCACCAGGAGGCTCACCCGGTCACAGCCCTCGACGACATGGCGCGCGGTCAGCCAGTTGCCATTCGTGTCGATCGCGAAAGCGGTGCCCACGCCATCCTGTGGCTCCGAGACCTGGACAAGCACCCGTTCGTCAAACACCGACGGGTCCGGCAAGGTCGGCCCGTCCTGGAAACTGTGGTCGGGCAGGGGCTCGGGGGCGTCATGCGTGTCGCTATCGGCAAGGAACAGCGCGTAGAGGACGACGCCGAGGGTGAGAATATACAGGACGATGTCGAGCTGGCGCATGGAACCGGTATCACAGCGCTCTCAATAATGGGTCCCAGACGCCGGCCGACAAGAGGACCGCTGACCCGATCTTGGCGCCGACCAGCACAATGGCCGGCCCGGCCTGGTCCTCGCGGATGCGCCGCGGCAGGTCGGAAAGCAACATGTCCGTGATCCGGTAGGCGACCAGCTGCAGCAGCAGCGCCACAACGCCCCACAGGACCAGTCCGACAAGCGATATGGACGAGGCCAGACAGGCGGCGATCGGAATGGCCAGGCCGACAATCGCCCCGGCAAGGGCCAGGCCGGCCGCACCATTCTGGTCCTTCACGAGGGCCAGCTCGCGCCATGGCGTGAGCTTGATATAGATCGCGATGGCCACGATCAGCATCGCCGCGGCGGTTCCCGTATAGATCAGGAAACTGGGAAAGCCGGAAATGAAGGCCTGAACTTCCGCTTGCATACGCCACCTCATTGTCACTGGCCGGCGGCGAGGCTACACCGCAACCGTCAAGCAACGCCTTTAAACAAGGCCCCGGACGGCCTCAAGGAGATCGCAGCATGCTGAACGGAAAAACCGCACTTGTCACGGGCTCGACAAGCGGCATCGGAAAGGCGATCGCGACCCGCATGGCGAAGGACGGGGCGAATGTCGTGATCAACGGCTTTGGTGATGAGGCCGAGATCGAGGCATACCGCAAGAGCCTGGAGGATGATTTCGGTGTGCGCGCGGGCTATTCCGGCGCCGACCTGACAGATCCGGCCGCGATCGAGGGGCTGATCGGCTATGCCGCAGGCGAGTTCGGCGGGGTCGATATCCTCGTCAACAATGCCGGCGTGCAACATGTGGCCCCGATTGACGAATTCCCTGTCGAGAAATGGAACCTGATCATCGCGCTCAACCTGACAGCGGCGTTTCATACGATCCGTCTGAGCCTTGCCGGCATGCGCGAGAAGGGCTGGGGCCGGATCATCAACACCGCCAGCGCCCATGCCCTCGTCGCCTCGCCCTACAAGGCCGCCTATGTCTCGGCCAAGCACGGCATTGCCGGCCTGACCAAGACCATCGCGCTGGAAGGCGCCGAGCAGGGCGTGCGCTGCAATGCCATCTGCCCGGGCTATGTGCATACGCCGCTGGTCGACGGCCAGATCAAGGACACGGCCAGGGCCCGCGGCATCAGCGAGGAAGAGGTCAAGCGCGACGTGCTCCTGGCGGCCCAGCCGACCAAGGAATTCGTCACTTCCGATCAGATCGCCGCCATGGCCAGCTTCCTGTGTTCCGAAGACGGCGCGAGCATCAATGGCGCCATGCTGCAGATGGATGGCGGCTGGGTCGCGCAATAGGGCGGCGCAATCGGTCGGGAGTGTCAGCAATGGGCCTCGAACCGGGCCCAACCTGACCGTCTGGCGGCGGAACCGGCCCGCCCTGGCCGCGTTGCGATCATGCAAGCGATCCGGCTGAGGGGGCGTCCGACCTCTTATATGTTGTCTGTGAAAAACCTGTTGCGGCGGTTCATAGCCGGTATGGAACCGTGGGTTTTTCTGCCCGCCGCCGCGATCGTGGTCGTGTTCGCGGGACTTGCCGCAACCTACACTGACAGCGCGCGCGTCGCATTCGATATGCTCCAGACCGGCATCGTCGAGACCTTTGGCTGGTTCTATATACTCGTGGCAACCTTGCTGCTCATTTTCGTGACCTGGCTGATGTTCAGCCGGTTTGGAAAGATCCGCCTTGGCTCGCCGGGCAGCCGGCCGGAATTCGATTACCCAAGCTGGGTCGCGATGCTTCTGAGCGCCGGCATGGGCATCGGCATCGTCTTTTTCGGCGCGGCCGAGCCCCTGCAGCACTATCTGGACCCGCCGGACGGCGAGCCGGAAAGCTCCGAGGCCATGCGCGAGGGGATGCGTATCACATTCTTTCACTGGGGTCCGCATCCCTGGGCGATCTATAGCGCATTTGCCCTGCCCATCGCCTATTATCATTTTCGCCATGGCCTGCCGTTGGCCCCAAGGTCATTGCTCTACCCGGTGTTCGGTGAAGGCATTTACGGCCCTGTCGGTCATTTTGTCGATGTGCTTGCGACTGTCGGCACACTGTTCGGCGTGGCCACCTCGCTCGGGCTTGGCGCGCAGCAGGTAAATGCCGGGCTCAATCAGCTGTTCGGCCTGCCGACCGGGACCGGCCCTCAACTGGCATTGATTGCCGGCATCACGATGGCGGCAATCGTTTCGGTGGTTTCCGGGCTGCACCGCGGGATCCGTTTCCTGAGTGTGGCGAATGTCGCGCTCGCGGCCATCCTGCTCATCTTTGTAATGCTGGCGGGGCCGACGATTTTCGTGGCTGAACTCTTCCTCGATGGTCTCGGCTATTTCATACAGCAGCTACCCTATTCCAGCCTGCACATCCAACCTGGTGCACAAGAGGGCTGGCAGGCGCGCTGGACGCTGTTCTACTGGAGCTGGTGGATATCCTGGTCACCCTTTGTCGGCATCTTCGTGGCGCGGATCTCGCGCGGGCGCACCATCCGTGAGTTTGTCGTCACGACACTTATCGTCCCCACGCTCGGCACCTTTCTCTGGTTCTCCGTGATGGGCGGCACGGCCATCCGGCAGGTGATGAACGGGCGCAGGCAACTGGCCGAACTGGCTGGCGACAGCCCTGAAATCGTACTTTTGCGACTGGTCGACGTGCTGCCGCTTCAAGAGCTTCTCTGGGTGCTGGTTACCCTTATTGTCATCGTCTTCTTCGTGACATCCTCGGACTCCGGTTCCTTCGTCGATGACATGGTCACGTCCGGCGGACACCCAAACCCGCCGCGGGCCCAGCGCGTCTTCTGGGCCCTGGCCGAGGGCTTGGTGGCCGGTGTACTGCTCTATGCCGGCGGGCTGAATGCCCTGCGCACTGCGTCCCTGACGACCGGAATCCCGATCGCAATTTTCCTGCTTGTTGCAGCTTATGGGTTGATCAGGTCTTTGCGCTTCGACGCGAGGCACCAGAGCCTTCCCGGACTGGAGAGCCGGTCGGACCTCGACTGACAGCCTTCTTCGTATTGCGCGATGGGCCAGATGACATCTCCTTCACTGTCGCGGATGGCGTCGGCCTCGATCTGCGCGAGAAGGCCGCGGCGCGCATCCGTGAAGTCGCCCGGGTCGTCGAGCGGCAGCCGGTCAGCCATGGCGGCATTGGCCGCTTTCGTCGCGTCCGTGACGCTGCCGGGGGCCGGCGGGTCCGCAGGCGCGCCACCGGCCGTCTTCTCCCGGGGCGTGTCGCCGGCCGGCTGCGAACACGC
>JAAAOG010000202.1 GCA_009909005.1 Alphaproteobacteria bacterium
CTCGACCGGAAGGATGCGGGCGAGATGAGCGCCATCCGCGCCCGCGCCGACACCCTCAAGGCGGCGTGCACCGCCGAGAGTTGGTTGTAGCGCGTGGGTCCATGAACGGCGGTGGGAAACGACGATTGGACCTTCTCGTTTAGAAAATTCTATTTTCAGCCAACGAGAAGGAAAAGCTGGAACTTATCCCGCCAATCGGCTAAGATTCCGCGTTATGGGCACTTTGCGCGAACTCAGATGTTTTTTTTTGGCGTTCACCGCACTATTCGTGGCGGCATTGGCGATCTTGCCGACTGATGCAACGAGCGCGTCAGAACAGCCTTTCCAAGAACCTGAAATCCGGGGATCGAACGTAATTTGCGAGCATCCCTTGCCACATCATATTGAATGGAGCGATCAGGAAAAATGGGTGTGGTCAGAGCGGATCTGCGTTGGTCAAGCCGCAGATTTGTCAGAGTTTGAGGATTACCAGGAAGAGTGTAGCACAAATGTTTCTGAGTTTTACTCAGATAATAGGGTTATATCCAACCAATTTTTGAACTTCATTCTTAGAACAGATCCGTACAGAAGTATAGCCAGCAGATATGGTGTCCATTTGGCCTGCGCCATTTTTGAGGACAGTTTGAATCTATCAAATCTGGCTTTTGATAACCAGATTCGCATTTACCAAACGTTGTTTTTAAAGGATATTTTTTTAGATGATATTGAACTTGAAAGCGATTTTGCGCTAAGTAGGTCGAATGTCTTAGGAGAATTTAGCTTAGAAAACGCTTCTCTATCTCGATTGGCCCTTGTTGACAGCAGAGTACAGGGCTTACTTGATAGCAGCGCGTCGGAATTCTCGAGTGTTTATCTGGCAAACATAAATTTAATTGGGGGGTTTGAAAGTCAGTCTACAACTATAGTCGATTGGATGACAATCAGCGATGCGAAGCTGCGCTCAATTAATATAGATTTTTCTAGTATCGGAAGCGCTAACATTCACGATGTACGATTTTCCGGGGCTTTTTTTGGAAGAGAGATGAGGATTGCAGGCTCTTTGATATTAAGTAATCTTCAAAGATTGCAGGAGGTTAGGATGAATGATTCAGTATTTGGTGGTTCGCTTCGGCTGAATAATATTGACACCAAGTACAGCATTGATGTTTCAGGTATTTCTTCGCGAGAAATAGTGATACAGGACATTTTGTGCAACGGCTCTATGATTATGCCCTTCACTAGTTCGGAAGAAGTTGGTTTGATTAACATGAGTGTGTTTGAAGATATAAATCTTTTTGACAGCATGATAAACGGAAGCCTTTTTCTGTATAACATTAGTGGTTTGGGAGATTCGTCGGAAATTAATATGTCATACTCAGATATTGCCCAAAATGTGTTTTTGTATAACGTTGAAATCACTAAACGATTTGATGCAAGAAATCTCACTGTTGGAGGAGTTATGAATTTTGAAATTAATTTTGAGGCAGAGGCATTACTATTGATGGATTCTTTTTTTGGGCGTGGCCTCGATGTCAGGGATACCATTGTTGACAGAATAAACATGTCAGGTACTGACGTATCCGGCTTTGTTGGCGTTAGTGATACGTTTGTAAGAGGTACGATAAATTTTATTGGATTAAGTGTTAGTAACGGTCTCTTTATGGATCGTGTATGGTCCGCGGAAATCCATCTTGCTAACTCATCGTTGGGGAACCGTCTTGAGTTGCAGGAGATAAAGTCTAGCGTAATAATGGCGGCGTATAGCATCGTCGGTAGTGCCACGGTTCAAAATTCAGCAATTGGCTATATCTCAGCAAATGGATCAAATATTGACGGCAGTTTTATATTATTACTATCTTCTTTATATGAGCTAAGAGTGGATTCTGCGCAAATACGGGGTAGTTTTAATGTCAGGGGCGAATCCTCCATAGGAAATCTCGATTTAGGCGGTACGGAAATTCGAGGTAGTTTTGTTATCGATGGTGACACCACCCTAAAAAACTTGACGTTGATGGGGTCCTATATTGGCGGTCGAATTGACGTCGATGGTATAACAGTAAGGCACAATTTTGATGCCCGTGAAATAGTGGTGAGAGGCGTGTTTGAGAGCCAGCATGCCTTTATTGGAAGGAACGCCTTATTGTCTCAATCTTTGATTGATGGCGGGATCAATATGAATGGTATGACTGTTATTGGGGATTTAGATTTGGGAGAACTGCGAACCGGTCAATTATGTATTATAGAGGAAGCTCTTATCATGGGGGGTTTAAACCTTGAAAATTCGGCCATAGGGGGTAGGCTGTCAATGTACAATTCTGCGATTGCTGGAACAAATACTTCACGTCGGTTGAGCTGGATGGATTCGATAGATGAATACGTAAGCATCGTTGTTGCTGGCGCTGACATAAATGGAGACTTGGATCTGAGAGCCACAAAAATGGCCGGAAGTATTCTTGGCGCTAACTTGGCAGTTGAAGGTCACCTTGACGTAAGTCGAGCAATCATGGTTGGCGCGAACTTTCTTAACTCAAATGTTCTTCATGATTTTGTGGCGATAAATGCATCCATAAGCGGGCAAATCGTTCTCGAAGATCTATCTGCCTCAAACGTATTCCTTCGTGGTGGCTCCGATCTGAACGACATTAACTTGCACTCAGCCGAAATACGAGGTAGTCTGGATTTGTCAGGTAGTAGAATTTCCGGTCATATTGACATGACGGCCTCCCGTATTGGTGATGAATTGAGATTTGTTCAAATTGATCGTATTAGCGGCCAGAAGATGCTGCCTTTGCCTTCTTGGGAAAGAGGTTCGCGTTTAACGCTGCGTGAAACATCGGCCCGTTTCTTGACAACGACCCCAGATGGATGGAGCGGGCTTAGAAATCGCGTCGAAATGCGAGATTTTTATTATGACAATCTCTCCCTAGATGGGCGGCAGTTTGGGTACTTGGATGAATTTGATGACATAATAAATCTAGAGTATTTCCTGAGCTTTCAGGAGGGATACGATGAACATCATTTTCCCAATGTTTTTCATGCGCTAGCTCAAACGCTTGAGAATAGCGGTCAAGCAACTTTATCTGATAAGGTCATGATATTGGCAAACGATCACGAACGTTCGAGACCAACGACGCCCTGGCTTCGAAAACTGGCACTAGTAGGCCATGATTGGCTTTTAGGTTATGGCTATGAAACATCAAGAGTATTTCTGGCCTTCGTTGTATGGGTATTGATAGGTTCAATTTGGCTTCCCTGCCGATTCTCGCCTTGCCGTCAGGGCAAGATTTGGGATAGGGTAAAGTGCAAATTCAAAATATGGATAAAGAGAGTTTTTTATAGCCTAGACACGGCAGTCCCACTTATTGAGCTCAATCGAAATACAAAAAATGTGCGTTTGTCAAGCAGTTATCCAATCTGTCTCCATATTTATTCTTTTATCGGATTTATTTTGATATCATTGGCTATTGCTGCTATTACCGGACTTATTGACCCGTAGAATTATTAAGGAATATCAATAGGTCATAGCCCTTCACCGGCGGTCCGGTCACGGGCTTCCCCGGTTGTACTCCAGCTGCGCCGGCGTCAGCTGGAACCCGACCAGGACGCGGTAGAAGCGGCCGGCGGCCGGCTCCTCCAGCGGGATGCGGTAGTCCAGCGTCTCGACCGTGCCGCCCTGGTCGCCGCCGGGCGGGAACCGCACCTCGGTGTCGAAGACCTCCTTGCTGAGGACGCGCCCCTCGGGGTCGGCGATGGCGATGAAATAGTCGAAGCCGGCGGTGTCTCCGGTCGCGGCCGGCCCCTGCTCGGCGGCGAGGCTGAGGCGCATGGCGACCTGGACATAGCCGTCGAAATACTCGCAGCCGCCGTCGAAGCCGGCGATGACGCCCCGCAACGCCACATCCGTCAGATCACGGCCCGGGCCGGGGCGGAACACCACCATCTGCGCCGCATCGCTGAGGATCGAGACGCGCGGGCAGCCGGTGGGTTGGGGCGCCGGACGTTCGGCCGGGGCGGGCGGCGGCGGATCGTCGGCGGCGGCCGCCGCTTCCTCCTCGCCATTGCCGCCGCAGCCGGCGAGGCCGACGGCAAAGGCCAGCAACAGGACGCCGAACAGGCGCCGGCGGCCGCCGCCCCATGGAAACCGGGTTTGCGGCGGCCCATCTGCCCGGTTAGAGTCGTTCGTAACCAAGGGCGAAACCAAGGGCGGCGAAAGCAAGGGCGGCGGGGTCGTCGAGGGCGTGGGGTGCATGAGCTTCGCGGGGCCGTCCGGCTTGAGGTGTTGCGCTTCAGCGATGTCGCGGGAGGGACTTTAGGAGAATGAGCCTGGCAGAAACAAGCCCGCGCGCCGACGGCGCGGGCACGGCCGCGCCGCAGCCGCCGCTGACCATTCTGCTCGCGGGCCCGCGCGGCTTCTGCGCCGGGGTCGAGCGGGCCATCCAGATCGTCGAGCGGGCGCTGGAGCGCTTCGGCCCGCCGGTCTATGTCCGGCACGAAATCGTCCATAACCGCTTCGTCGTCGAGAGCCTGGAGGCCAAGGGCGCCGTTTTCGTCGAGGAGCTGGACGAGGTGCCCGACGATTTGCCGGTGGTGTTTTCCGCCCATGGCGTGCCCAAGGCGGTGCCGGCCGAGGCGGCGCGGCGCAACCTCTTCTATGTCGACGCCACCTGCCCCCTGGTCAGCAAGGTGCACCGCGAGGCCGAGATGCACCACAAGAAGGGCCGGCAGATCATTCTCGTCGGCCATGCCGGCCACCCGGAGGTGATCGGCACGATCGGCCAGCTGCCGGAGGGCGCGGTGCTGCTGGTCGAATCCGTCGCGGATGTGGAAACCGTCGCGGTCGACGATCCGGACAATGTCGCCTTCGTCACCCAGACCACCCTGTCGGTCGACGATACCGCCGACATCGTTACGGCGATCCGCAAGCGCTTTCCGGCGGTCGATGCGCCGCGGAAGGAGGATATCTGCTACGCCACCACCAACCGTCAGGACGCGGTGAAGGCGATGGCCGGTCGCTGCGATGCCATCCTGGTGGTCGGGGCGCCCAATTCGTCCAATTCGCGGCGGCTGGTCGAGGTGGCGGCCAAGGCCGGCTGCGCCCATGCCATGCTGGTGCAGCGCGCCGCCGATATCGACTGGAACTGGATGACGGGCGTGCAGGCGCTCGGGCTGACGGCCGGGGCCTCGGCGCCGGAGGTGCTGGTCGAGGAGGTGATCGCGGCCTGCCGGCAGCGCTTCGCCGTCACCATCGAGGAGGTGACGATCACGGAGGAGGACGTGGTGTTCAAGCTCCCGCGCGTCCTGGCCGAGGCCTGAGGCACGCTTGGACGGTCTTCTCAAGGACACGCTCTCGACCGACGACGAGGACGCGGCGGCGCGCATCCGGACGGCGGCCGCGGCCCGGCATCCGGTGCGGGTGCCGCCGGCCCTCGCGGCGCTGATCGATCCGGCCGATCCGTCGGACCCGATCGCCCGGCAGGTGGTGCCGGCGGCGGCGGAGCTGCAGGACGGGCCCGGCGACCGGCCGGACCCGACCGGCGACGCCGCCCATACGCCTTTGCCCGGCCTGGTGCACCGGCATGCCGACCGGGTGCTCCTGATGCCGGCCACCATCTGCCCGGTCTATTGCCGCTTCTGCTTCCGCCGCGGCCGGCTGGGACCGGGCCACCCGCCCCCAGACCGGGCTGAGCTGGACGCCGCCCTCGCCTATATTGCCGCTCATCCGGAAATCCGGGAGACCATCCTGACCGGCGGCGACCCGCTGATGCTGGCGCCGCGCCGCCTCGCCGATCTCATTGCCCGGCTCGACGCCATCCCGCATGTCGACGGGATCCGGGTGCACAGCCGGGTGCCGATCGCCGATCCGGACCGCCTGACCCCGGCCCTGCTCGATGCCCTGACCGTGCGGGAGTCGGCCCTGTGGCTGTCGCTGCACACCAACCATCCGCGCGAGCTGTCGCCGCCGGCCCTGGCGGGGATCGACGCACTGCTGGCGCGCGGCATCCCGCTGGTCAGCCAGACGGTGCTGCTGAAGGGTGTCAATGACGACGCCGATGTGCTGGCCGCGCTGTTCCGGGCGCTCGTGAAGGCGCGGGTCAAGCCCTATTACCTGCACCATCTCGACCCGGCGCCGGGCACGGGGCATTTTCGCGTCGGGCTGGCCGAGGGGCAGGCGCTGATGGCGGCACTGCGCCGGCGGCTGAGCGGGCTCGCTTTGCCGGCCTATGTCCTCGATATCCCGGGCGGTCACGGCAAGGTGCCGGTGGGCCCGGCCCATGTCGCGGGCTCGGAGGCGGAGGGCTGGACCATCACCGACCCCGACGGCGTGCCGCACCCCTATCCCGCGGCGTGACCCGCCTCTTTCGGGTATCCGGCCCGCTTCCCGCCGCCTGCCCGCCCGGCGATCTCAGCCGGTCAGGCCGCGGCCGGGCGCCTGGAAGACGCTCAGGACCTCGCCCAGGGTCTCGCCGCGCTTGATCGAGTTGCTCTGATGATCGAAGACGGCGAAATGCGCGCCGCGCGGGCCGACCAGCTTCGCGACGACATAGACCGGCCGCTCATAGCTGTGGCGGAAAATGCTGAAGGCGGCCATGGCGACGCCGTGGTCGATGGCATAATCCCGCCATTCGCCGCGCGCCACCCGCCGGCTGTAGATGTTGAGCAGCTGCGAGAGCTCCGCCCGGGAAAAGGCGACGCGGCCGCGGCGCTGCCGCTGGACATCGGACAGACGAACGACCTGGGACATGGGGGCGGCGCGTCCTCGCCTGGTGGAGAGACTTGATGCGACCGGTCCGAATGCGGCCGGAGGCCGGCGGTCCGAATGCGGCCGGAGGCCGGCGGTCCGAATTCGGCCGGAGGCCGGGAATCCGGCCGGGATCGGCGCGGCGACCCTGTGAAGGATATATGACGGTTCACTGTTCCTGAAAATTCTCCCGGCGTCCAGCCTTGTTGCGTCCGGTTTTGTTGCGCCGGCCGGGACGGCGGACTCCGGCCGCTGTTGACCGTCCGTTGAGTTCCCTTTCAAGATGGATTAGGTAAATGCCATCGCGGCATTGGAAGAGAAAGGGGCCCGGGGATGGCTGCGCTTCAACCGCCGACCTGCGCATTCGGGTGGAAGGCCGTGGATTTCCGGCTGCCGGGCATCGACGGCCAGACCTATACGCTGGCCGATGTGACCGGCGCCAACGGCCTGTTGCTGATGTTCATCTGCAACCATTGCCCCTATGTAAAGAGTGCGATCGACCGCATCGTTGCCGATTGCCGGGAGCTGGAGGGCGAGGGCATCGGCTGCGTGGCGATCATGCCCAATGACACCCAGGCCTATCCCGAGGACAGTTTCGACAATATGAAACGGTTCGCGGTGAAGTATCATATCCAGTTCCCCTATCTGATCGACGAGACCCAGGAAGTCGCGCGCGCCTATGACGCCGTCTGTACGCCGGACTTCTTCGGATTCAACGCCGATCTGGAACTGCAGTATCGCGGCCGGCTGGATTCCGCCGGCAAGACCCCGGCACCCGATGCCGAGCGGGAGCTGCTGGCGGCGATGCGCCAGGTGGCGCGCACCGGCAAGGGCCCGGACGAGCAGATGCCCAGCATCGGCTGCTCGATCAAATGGCGCCGCGCCGCCTGAGCCCTGGACCCCGGCCGGGGTGTCCGGCCGGCGATCGGAGAGACGCATGACCGATCTGTTCCGCGAGGTCGACGAGGCGGTCCGCCAGGACCGCCTGAAGACATGGGCCAAACGCTATGGCGGCTGGGCCCTGACCGGCGTCCTTGCCATGATTGTCGGCGTGGTCGGCTTCCAGCTCTGGCAGGGCTGGGAGGCCAGCGCCCGCCAGGCCGAGACGCAGCAATTGCTGGCCGGCGTCACCCTGGCCGAAGACGCGCCGGGCGAGGCGGCGGAGGCGCTGTCGGTGCTGGGCACCCAGGCCGGCGGCGGCCGGGCCA
>JAAAOG010000176.1 GCA_009909005.1 Alphaproteobacteria bacterium
TGAAGGCCTGGGAGGCGCTGCGGGTGATGGCCACGGATACCTGCCGGCCTTTCAGCAAAGGACGCAAGGGCATGGTGCTCGGCGAGGGCGCGGCCATGCTGGTGCTCGAACCGCTGGAGGCAGCCCGGGCGCGCGGCGCCACGATCCTTGCCGAACTGGCCGGATTCGGCATGAGCGCCGATGCGGCCGACATCGTGGCGCCGTCCGAGGACGGCGGCGCCAGGGCCATGGGCAAGGCGCTGGCCGATGCCGGGCTCGATCCCGAAGACGTCGATTACATCAACGCGCACGGCACCGGGACGACAGTCAACGACGCGACCGAGACCGCCGCCATCCGCCGCGTCTTCAGCACCCATGCCGAGCGGCTGGCCGTGTCCTCCACCAAATCGATGCACGGCCATGCGTTGGGCGCTGCCGGTGCGCTGGAACTCGTCGCCACCGCCATGGCACTGAAGAATGGCCTGATACCGCCCACCGCCAATTTCACCGAACCCGACCCGGCCTGTGACCTGGACATCGTGCCGAATGACGCGCGGCGGCAGCCTTTGCGGGCCGCTTTGTCGAATTCCTTCGCATTCGGCGGTCTCAATGCGGTGCTGGCCCTGCGCCGCGCCGACTGAAGGCGCGCTTTGAAAGCTGTTACCGGTCGAGGCTGGTGTCGGCGAGCACGGCGTCGGCACCCAGCTCGGCCCGGATGCGGGCCAGGCGCCTTTGCCCGGTGCGGATGGTCCGCGTCTTGGCGCCGAGATCCGGGTTGAGGACCATGGTGGCATGGTTGACGTGGACGAGATAGCGGGACAGCCGCTCGCCGGGCAGAAAGACCATGCGCCAGCCCTGTTCCTCCAACCGGCGATGCAGCAGCTTGCCGGCCGGCGTGTGGTCGTCGCCGGCATCGAAGCCCAGGCCCGATTGCCGCACCGGGTCCGTACGGTAAAGCGCGCAATGGCTGCGGAGGTAGTACCAGTTGTCGCCCAGCCCTTCGAGCTTGCCATAGCCCTTGCCGATCAGCGGAAAGACCAGGCGCTGCACCTGCCGCTCCGCGGCCTTGGCCCAGCGCTGCAGCCAGGGGCGCATTTCCAACTTCCACGAACCGACGCCGGCCAACGCAGGGTCGCGCGCGAACGGTGCCAGCAGCATGTCGAGCCAGTCGTCGCGCCGCACGAAGGTATCGGTGTGGATCGACAGCACATAGGGCGTCTCGACGGCCGCCAGCCCGAGATCAAGGGCGCGGGCATGGGCCTTGGCAACCGCCTCCGTCCCTCGCGCCTTGCGTTCGAGCAGGGTGATCCAGTCCAGCGACCGGAGATAATCCAGCGAGTCGTCGGCGGAGTCATTGTCGATGACGACAACCCGGGCGCGGGCCGGATCGGTGTGCCGGCGCAACAGCCGCAGGCAGAGCCGCGTCACCTCGGGCGTACGGTAGTTCGGCACCAGAATGGTGACCTCAGGCGCGATCATCGCCGGACGGCCGGACCTCAGGGGCCCGACGCTGCGGTCGGCGCGCCTTCGTCCGGCTCGATATCGGCGGGATCGAGCGTGTCGCGCCAGCTCTGCAGCTGCCGGCCGATCTCCAGGGCCGTTTTCAGGGCCCGCCGCCCATCGGCGCCGGAGACCAGCGGCGGCGTGCCCGTTTCGATGGCGTGGAGGAAGCTCTCCAGCTGCCGCCGCAGATTGCCGCCCGGCTCGAAGCGTTCCTCCTTCTGGTCCAGTTGCGACAGCAGCGAGCGGCCATTGCCCTTCACCTTGCGGGTGACGACCAGCTTGCTGTCGTTGAGATCGGCCACGAGATAGGCACTGGGCTGGAACACCCGGACGCTGCGCTCGGTCTTCCAGCTCACGCGGCTGGCGGTGATGGTCGCAACACAGCCATCGGCAAAGCGGATACGGGCATTGGCAATGTCCTCGGCCTCGCTCAGTACCGGCACGCCGATCGCATCGACCCATTCGATCGGCGCCTTGACGATGTCGAGCACCAGGTCGATGTCGTGGATCATCAGGTCGAGCACGACGCTGATATCCGTGCCGCGCGGGCGGTAGGAGGCGATACGCCGGCACTCGATAAATCGGGGCCGGTGCAGCAATTCGTTCAGCTTCAGGATCGCCGAATTGAAGCGCTCGAGATGGCCGATCTGCAGGACAAGGCCCTTTGCGTCGGCCAGGGCGATCAGCGCGTCTGCTTCTTCCAGGGTCGCCGTCATCGGCTTTTCCAGAAGCACCGGCAGCCCGGCCTCCAGGCAGTCCTTCGCGACCCGGAAATGCGCCGCCGTCGGCACGGCGATACTGACGGCATCGATTTCGGACAGAAGCGGGCGATAGTCGGTGCACGCCCGGGCACCGTACTTGCCGGCAACCTCTTCGGCGCGGGCCAGATCGACATCGCAGACCGCCACAAGGTCGGCGTCCGCGATGGCGGCGAAATTCTCGGCATGGCGGCCGCCGAAAAAGCCGGCCCCGATGACGGCCACCTTGAATCTTCGCATCGGACCCGACCCCGGCCCCCTCTCGGAGGCTCCACTCTGAACCATGGTGCGTACAGAGCCCTGGCTAGGCCGATCGCCGTTCCCTGTCAACGCCGGGCAAGCATGAGGAAGCGGCTTCGCAGCACCCCGCGTCCGGCGCGGTCATCGTCCTCAGGAGTCAAGATCGGCATCGAAGACGGCCTCGATCGTCCGAGCACTCAGGACGCGATCCAGCCACCGGTCCCGCACCCCGGGATCCGCCCGGGCGACGCGCTCTTTCGTCGCCTCAGGAATCGGCCCGATCTCCTCCAGCTCCTCCGGCATGTTAAACCGACAACACGGGAAGAATCCAAGCCTAGCCCCATTTCTGCAAGGGGCTCATAAATCTGCCAAATTTTCCAGATGCCATCTATGTCGGTCAAGAAGGTGGAACCCGTCATTCCGAAAAACCGCTGCAAACATACGTCTTGACCATGAACAGTTTTGCAGCGCAAAGAGGAGATCTCCCATGATTCTCAATGCTCTGACACCCGGATATCCGAAACTCAAGGACTTCATATCGACGAAGCTTTACGGGCGAGCTGTGAACACCAAGAAAACTTGGGACGCTTTTCTCAAGTACAGTGAGCTGACCGACAAGCAGGCCAAAGATGCCCTGACGGATGGCAAGCTCCCGCGCCTCAACATCGAAACCATGCCGGGCTCAAACGGCCGGTTCCACGGCTCGGCTGACGCCAATGCCATTGCGCTCGCCAAGGAAGTCGCCGACAAATTCGAGACGGTTCCCAATGATGCGGCCTGGCAGCTCCTTGTCGAATCGACGGTGCTGCATGAACTGGTTCATTGGGGCGATTGGAAGGATGGCAAAGACCAACCCGGCGAAGAAGGAAAGGCGTTCGAACGCGCGGCATATGGCAAAGACATTAACCGGCCGCCAGAGCATACGAGCACGGCCGCCAGCCCGACCGGAGCGGTGCTGATTGGGATGCTCCCTTCGTTGGGGCTTGTTGGGCTTGCAGGCGCGCTCTTTCTATCCAGCAAGAATTCCTGCGGGACACCAAGCTGCAAGAAATGATCAGACACCGCCGAGCACTGCATCTATTGCCGTGCATCACTGTAATTCTTGTCGTCATTCTCGCGCCGATAAGGCTGGGTTTGACCGCATCAATGGAGGCTGAAATGGCTGAAACTGTTGTTCGAGACTTCTTGACGACGGTCATCATGGATGATCGTGTTCGACCCTATTTCCATATTGAAGACCAACCCGGTCGAATGCCGGTCAAAATCTACAACAATACTTCGACCACCATCGATGAAATCGAGCTCTTCGGTGCCCCGGCGGTGGTTCGGGGAATCGCCTCAGACGCCATTCCCGCAACTGCCGAGGACGAGAACATCATTATCATCGATTTGTTGGAGGTTTCTGCAGAAGCTGCCTCCCTCCGCTTTCGTCACCCGGTCGAAGGGGTTGTCGTCGAGGCTGACTACTCCCGACAGGACAATGGCAGCTGGAGTCTGACCAGTCTCGACGCCTATGAGAGATAGCCGCACAGACCCGCGCCGGCAGCGATCGCTGCAACGCTCCTGATAGGCCGCGACGTGACGCTGCTCTCGCGGCCTGGCCGGCAAAAGATGGTCTCGAACTGGATGTTTTTCGGGGGACGGTTTGGTCCCCCGACCTTGTCATTGACCGCCCTCGTCAATCCAACGGCTTCGCGGGTCGCGGCTGCCCATGATCGGATGCTCCTGAATGGTCGCGGACGCTGATCTCCCGGTCCGGCTGAGGAGCCAGGGCCAGGCCGATTAGCACGATGCCGAGGATCGCGGGTTCGTCGACAAGGGTCACTTCGAAGGCACCGCCGGCGAGGAGCACCACCCAGGCACTCAGGCCGGCGAGGCGCAGCCCGCCATCCCTCTTTCTGTTCCCGGGACGCCAAAGAGCCCAGCCGGCAAGTGCAAAGAAGGCGATCCAGGCCACGAAGCCGACCAGCCCCGTCTCGGCCAGAACGGTCAAGGCCTGATTATGGGCATGGTCGGCCGCCGCCACTTCCGATCCGGGCGGAAAGGCGAATCCAAGGGCCCTCGGATCGATGGTGCCGAAATTGCTCCAGCCGACGCCGAACAGCGGGAACTCGCCGGCCATGGCCGCACCCAGCCGCCAGAAATCCACCCTTGGCCCGAAAAAGGCGGCGGCATTCTCCAGCCCCATGGCCGAGAACTTCCCGCTCATCCATGGGCTCGCCAGCCAGACCAGGGCGCAGATCACGACCACCACGGCCCCGGTCCAGAGCAGCCGGTTGCGGGGCACCGCCTTGACGATCAGAGCGACCAGCATCAAGGCCAGAGCCAGCATCGCATTGCGGCTGCCGAGATAGAGCATCGCCCCGACGACCATGGTCAGGGCCGCAATCAAGAGTCCGGGTACCCAGCCGGCATACTCGCGTTCGCCGATATGGAGCGCGAGACCGGCACCCCCGACCATGGCCAGATACAACGCCGAGGTATTCGGGTTGCCGACGGAGGCGAGCCCGTCGGCGCCCGGCAGGTCTGCCGTCGCCCGCCAGGCCATCCAGGCGATCGCCAGCAGCGCCGACACCAGCACGCCCCACAGCCAGGCCTTCCGTACCATGGGAGACAAGCCCGCCCGAAACACTGCCAGAAAGGTCAGCCCAAGCAGCAGCACCTCCCCGGTGCCGTGCAAGAGCTCTCGAGGGTCGGCCTCCGGCGTCCGGAGAAGCGCGGCACCGCCGCTCAAACCGGCTGTACCCATCACCGCGATCACGGCGATCTCGGTGCCGGTGGGCGGAAACCGGGCCTCCTTCACCATGAGCAGTCGAAGCATGGCCAGAACGGCAAACCCCACCAGGGCGATCGCCTTGGGGCTTTCGAACAGGGGCAAGCTGACCGCGAGGGCGAGAAAGCATGCGGTTCCGGCCCTCTCCACCAGCCGCTGGACGCGGCCGGCGCTGCTCATCGCGCCCCGTCCGGAACCGCGACCGGAACCTTCAGCCGGCCCTGCAGACGTGCGTCGTGCCGGGCAATCCGGGCCGCCTTGCGTTCAACCACCCGCCACAGGTCCGCCTCTTCCTCCAGAAGTGCCCGCCAAGGCCGGCCGCGATAGGCGGCCATGAAACGCAGCAGGTCGCGTCGGGTCAGCCCCGCCTCAGCCGCCGAGAAGAGCAGCGCGCTCAAATCCTTGATCCGCCAACGGCGCGGGACGCGGTGCCGGATTTGCGCCCTGTGCAAATCCAACAGAGACAGCGTGCCCGTCTTCTCATGACGCAGAATGTGGCAAAGATAAAAGTCGCGGTGGTTGAGGCCGCTGTCGTGCATCCGCCGCGCGAGGTCCGCCACCGCGGCAATCAAGGCCCACTTGCCTGCCGGAGCGGGGGGCCGGCGGCGCCATTTCCGGGCCACCTCCTCCAGCGAGGCCGTTTCGCACAGTTCGGCCATGGCCACGACGGACTGCCGCCGGGCCGGATTGCGTCCGCGGGCGGCAAAGCCGAGCGGCCGCGGCGCGCCGATGCCGGCAGCCTGAAGGTGGCGGAGCGCCCGCCACTCGGCCTCGGCGCCCAGGACCGGACGGCGCAGAGCGAGCAGGTTCTTGGCGATCTCGCCCCAGCCAATGCCGAAATGCTGCTTCACGAAGATGCCGTGGCCGCCGCGGACGATCCGGATGGTGCGGCGGCCCTCCAGAGCGCGATAGACCGTGCCCTCCAGAGCCATCAGACCCTCGACGCTCTGTTCCGCCGGCCCCAGCAAGGCGGCGAAATCCGGCTCGAGCACCATCATGCCGCCACTCCTTCCGGCCGCTCTGCCGCCAGTTCTTCGATCAGCGCCGCGGCGTGGTCGAGGCCGCCGTAAAGTTCATAGGAGCGTCCATAGGCAGCGCCATTGCGCGACCATGCCGGCCGCTGCGGCGAGACCAACATGTCCGCCAGCGTCTTGGAAAAGGCCACCCGGTCGAAGGGCTCGGGGAGAACCCGTCCGGCCCCGGCCTCCCGGATATGACCGCTGTACCCGCAGTTCTCCGTCGCCAGCACCGGCAGGCCGGCGACGACCGCCTCCAGGATGGCCTGGCCGGTATTCTCCCGCCGCGCCGGATGGGCGAGAAGGTCGGCCGCCAGCAAGGCATCCGGCACGTCATCGCGCGGCCCGGCAACCAGGACCTGACCGCCGACCCCCAGCCGCCGGGCCAGCCGGGCAATCCGCCCGGTTTCGCCGCCGCCGATCACCAGATACCGGATTCGGTCGCGCAGGTCCGCAGGCAAGGCGGCAAGGGCCCTGACCGTCCGGTCAACCCCCTTGGTCCGCATTGCGGCGCCGATACCCAGGACCAGAAAGATGTCGCGCTGCAGACCGAGGGCCCGGCGGAAGGCCCGACGCCGGGCCGCCGCCTCCTCCTCCGGTGGCCGGCGACGGTCGCGGCCGATCATCGGCGGCACCGGATGCAGCCGTTCCGCCTCGGTCCCATAAAGCGCGACGTATCGCGCCTGCTCGCGCGGGGACAGCATAAGGATCTGCGTGCCGGCATTGCGGCCGAAGACCGCCTGCTCGTCCGCCGCCATCTGCCGAAAACGCGGCGTCAGGCGGTAAAGCGGCCCCCGGCGCGCCGCCTCGGCGCGGTAGCAGCCATCGCCGCAATAGTAAACGTCAAGGCCCGGCATGCGGTTGAAACCGACGAGCGCATCATAGGCCAGGCCCGGCCTGGCCATCAGCACCTGGCGGGCAATGCTGCGATTGCGGTCGTGATTGCTCAAGCCCCGCGGTGGAAACAGGCGGAGGGTCAGCCCCTCCGGCGGCGGCGGACCGTCCCACGATCCGGCCAGCAGGTCGACGGCATGCCCGCGGCCTGCCAGGCGGCGGGCCAGAGCCAGGAAATCCCGCTGCAGTCCGCCATGCGGGAACCAGCGAAAGATCATCAGCCCCAGCCTCATTGCGCCGCCCGGATTGCGGGCGCCGGCGCGGCGATCAGGGCCTGCAGCCGGCGCCAGACCGCCTCCTCGGCCATGTCGGCGAGGCAGGGCGGCGGGGTTTGCGCGACATCGGCATAGGGGCAGCTGCGGCTGCGGCAGGGCGCACAGAACCGCGCACTCACCACATGCTCCTGGTGCGCCCCGCAGGTTCCCACTAGGTCCGGAGCGGTCGGCCCATACAGGGAAAGGGCCGGCACCCCGAGCGCCGCGGCGAGATGGCCGAGCCCGGTGTCGACGGCCACGGCGGCACGCGCCGCCGCAATCAGCCGCGCGGCATCGCCAAGTGTCGGAGTCTCGATCGGCCGGACGGCCGGCAGGCCGTCGGCGATCGCCATGGCCCGTGCCCGGTCCTCCGCGCCATGCCAGGGCAGGCCGACGCGCAGCCCGGCCTCGCCGGCGAGACGGGCGAGGGCCCGCCAGCGCGCCACCGGCCAGAGCTTGGTCGGCCAGCTCGTCCCATGCAGGAACACCAAAGGCTCCGATATTTCCGCGGCAGCGGCGAAGGCCGCGCGGTCGAGCCCGTAATCGGGCAAGTCGTCGGGAGCGGAATAGCCGAGCGCGCCGGCGAACAGCGCCCGCACGCGGGCGATGGCATGGCGGTCGCGCGGGACGCGGTGACGCCGGCGGTAGGTTGCCGCCACCGCCGGCTCGCGGGCCGAGGCGAAATCGAGCCCATGCCGGGCGCCGCGCGCCGCCAGGGCGATCACCGCGCTTTTGTAAAGGCCCTGGGCGTCGATGACCGCGTCATAGCGCCGGTCCCTCAGCGCCGTCAGAAAACCGCGCACGCCCGCCGTCAGGCCGGCGCGCCGCGGCTGCCGCCGCCATTCCCGCAGGCCGACGACGAGGGTCCGATCCACCGCCGGATGCCAGCCGGGGATCTCCTGCAGGCCGGTCTCCACCACCCAGTCACAGGCGAGCCCGGGAAAGACCCGCGCCGCATCGGTCACCGCCGGCAGGGTGTGGATCACGTCTCCGATCGACGATGTTTTGACAATGAGGATTCGCAAAGCTCCTCCAGGGCGTCATGCACCATCGCCGGCGACAAATCCCGCAGGCATTTCAGATGACCCAAGGGGCACTCTCTTCGATAGCACGGGCTGCAGGACAGGGAAAGCGAGACCACCCGGGCTTTTGTCGACAGGGGCGGCGTCATGGACGGGCTCGACGAGCCGAAAATGCCGACCAGCGGCTTGCCGAGCCCGGCCGCCACGTGCATCAGGCCGGAATCATTGCTGACGACGGCGGTGCACAGGCTCATCAGGGCGACCGCCTGGGCCAGGCTGGTACGGCCCGTGAGGTCGAGGCAGGCCCCGGCGGATCCCTCTCCCGCCGCATCGACGACCGCCCGGCCGACATCGGCATCCGCCGGCGATCCGAACAGCCAGACCGCCCAGCCGGCGCGCAGATAGGCACCCGCCAGCGCCGCGAAGGAGTCCGCCGGCCAGCGCTTCGCCGGCCCGTATTCGGCCCCGGGGCAGAGGCCCAGGACCGGGCGGCGCGGCGGCCGCAGGCCCAGCTCGCCGAGGACCCGGCGGGCAAAATCGGCTTCGACCTCCAGTGCCGGCGTTTCCATCACCGGGATGTCGGTGAAATCCGGAGGCCCGGCCAGGGCGACGAAGCGGTCGACCGTGCGCGGCAGCAGCCGCGGGTTCAGCCGCCGCGCATCGTTGAGCAGAAACCAGCGGCCTTCGCCGACATAGCCGGTGCGCAGCGGCACCCGGGCCCAATAGGGCACCAGCGCCGATTTCAGCGAGTTGGGCAGAACGATCGCCCACTCATAGCCCTGCGCGCGCAGCCTCTTGCCGAGCGCCCGTCGCTCCTTCAGGCGCAGAGCACCCCGTGGTACCGGCTGGATGACGGCGCCGTCGACCTCGGGCATGAAGCCGAGCAGCGACAGGGTCCAGGGCGGCGCCAGCACGTCGAGCCGGGCATCGGGGTGGTCGCGCTTGAGCGCCATGAACAGGCTCTGGGCCATGACCATGTCGCCGACCCAGGCCGGTCCGACGACCAGGATGGTCCCGACTTCGCCGCCCCGGCTCATCTCTCCTCCCCGGCGATCGCCGCCGGTGCTGCGCGCGTCTCGGCCGCCGGCGCGTCCGGGAGGCGGAAGGTGACGGCGACCCGCGGATGGTCGGAGGCGCCGACGTCGCAGGCATCGGCGTCTTCCGCCTGCAGCCCGCGGGCGACGATCCAGTCGATGCCGCCGGCCAGGGGCGGTATGGCGCCATTGCCCGCGACCACCCCGTCTCCGCGGATCAGGCCGGCGACGGCCGGATGGTCCGGCCCGGCATTCAGGTCGCCCAGCAGCAGCGCCGGCGCCGGCAGGGCAGCGAAGGCCGCTGCCACTGCCCGGATCTGCCGGTCGCGATCCGGCCCGCTATCGGCATGGGTGATCATCACCGACAGAACATGGTCACCCGCCGCCAGCCGCACCAGGAGCATGTTGCGCCGGCTGATCGCGGCGTGCTGCGTCAGCGGAATGCGGCTCCAGCTCAGCACCGGCAACCGGCTGAGCAGGCCGTTGCCGAAATGCGGGTGCCAGAAGCGCCGCTCGGTCGGCGCGAACAGCGCCGCCATGCCCAGGCGCTCGCCCAGCACCCGCGTCTGGTCGCGGGCGAGGCCGAAGGGCCAGCCGCCGTCGATCTCGTTGAGGCCGATGATGTCGAAGCCGCCGAGGCAGGCCTCCGTCCGGGCGAGGTCGACCCGGCCGTCACGGCCGCGGCCGCGGCGGATATTGAAACTCGCGACATGCAGAAGGTCGGCCTCGCCGCGCTGGCTCATGCCCACCGCGCCATGTCCGGCCGGCATGGCCGGGTGGTCCGGTCCAAGCCCGGCTGCCGGGCCGGTCGGCTGCCTGAGGGCGCCGGCGGCATAGACCCCGGCGGCCAGTGCGGTTGCGAGGACGATCGCCACGACCAGCCTTCCCCTGCGCCATCGGCCTGCGTGCCTGTCCGCCTGCGTCACGCCGGCCCTCCCCCGCCCGCTCTGCCGGGCCCGGCAGTGTGGCGCCGGAACGGGCGTTCAGTCCAGCAGCCGCGGCCAGGTGCGAGCGATTTCCGCGAAGCCGGTGCGGCGGGTCACGGTCTCGAGGCGCAGCGGCGCCTCCAGCCGTTGCCCGGCATCGCGCAGCAGCGGCGCCAGTCGCGCCGTCGCCCGCGAGCGCGGCGCGAACGGGACGAGACGCTGCAGCGGCACGGAGACCGTGAGCCCGCCGGAAAAGCGGCTGTCCGTCCCGGTCACCTTTTCGCCGGCAGAGCCGAAGGCGGCGATGCGGATGCCGTTGTCGAAGAGCCGCGCCGCTTCCGCCCGCACCCCGAAATCGCCGGCGAGCCGGCGCCCGGCCGACAGCCGCACATCGACGCCATCCAGCGGCATCCGATAGTGCACCGCCACGTCGCCGGTCAGCGTGGTGCGGCCGGTGAGGCCGAACTGGCTGTCGGCCTCGCGCCGCCAGGCGACGGCGCTGCGGGCCGAGACAGCCCAGCGGCTGCGCAGGTCCGGGCGCCAGAGCACCTCGGTCTCGGCTGCGGCATAGGCCTCCTCGACATAGCCGGCGGCGATCCGCGCCTGAAGCAGCGACCGCGGCGACCAGAGCCAGGCGGCGTAGAGCCGCTCCAGCCGGACCGGGGCGGCGTCGGCGAAACGCGCGCGGTCGCTGCGCACCGGGTCGCTGATGTCGCGAGCCGGATCGGCAGCCACCAGATTGTCGGCGACATTGACCCGCGCGCCGGCCCCGAAGACCAGGCCCGGCAGCGGCTGAACGGTGGCATCGCCGAGCAGCGAAATGCGGGCCAGCCGCGCCTGCTCGCGATCGAACAGGCTGAGTTCGTTGCGCAGCTCGCCCCATATCTCGAAACGTGGCGCCAGGCCGGCCGTGCGCCGCGCCGGCGGCTGCGGCGGCGTGATGACGGCGTCGTGCCAGATTTCCTCGGCGCTGCCGGCATGCCGCCCGGCCCGCTCCAGATCGCCGCGCGCCAGGGTGACGGTGGCGCTCGGCAGGCCGCGGTCGCCGACGGTGATGGCGAATGCGCGGGCCTGCGGCGGCGCCAGTGCCGTCAAATGGCGGGCCGTCCGGCCGATCGCCCGGGCCGCGGGCTCGCCGGGCGGCACGTCGATCCAGGCCTCCGCCCGCTGCCCGCCCAGCGCCACGGCATTGACCGCCACGCCCGCCCCGAGCAGCGCCGCCCGCAGGGCCGACGGCGTGTCTGCCGGCGCCGCATCCTCCCGGCTGCGGATCGCCGGCGGCGGCGACGGCGCCGGCCGCGTCGGCAGGGCGCCGGGATTGCCGCTGAGCGAGACCCGCGCCATCAGCCGGCTGCCCTGCTCGACCGCCGCACCGATCGCCAGCCCGGGCAGCGGCCGCCATTCCGCCCCGACATTGACCGGCACGCCGACCGACAGGTCCGGGTCGCGCGCCCGTTCCGGCGCGAAATCGTCCGGCGTCACCTCGATCAGCGCCCGCCATTCCGCCCCGACATTGACCGGCACGCCGACCGACAGGTCCGGGTCGCGCGCCCGTTCCGGCGCGAAATCGTCCGGCGTCACCTCGATCAGCGCTCGGAGCCCCGGCACCGGCAACTGCACCGAGAGGCCGCCGAACAGGCCGATGCGCCGGCCGGTGAACGCCTCGCGCAGGCGGGTGCGGTCGGTGCCGCCGGTGAAGTCGCGCTCCAGGGCGAAATAATCGTCGACCAGCCGCAGCGGGTTGGGCAGCGTGCCGCGCCCGGCAAAGCGCCCCCAGCCGACGCCGAGCGTCAGGTCGAACAGGCCGAAGCGCTTGCTCGCCACCAGATATTCGCCGGAGAAGCGCCGGTCGCCGGCCAGGCTGCGGGCGCCGAGCGCGAGCTGCGGCAGCCAGGCGCTCTCGCGGTTGAGCAGCAGCTTCAGGTCGCCGGTCAGCAGATTGACCTCTTCGCCGCCGGCGCCGCGCGTGTCGTCGTCGGTATAGCGCAGCGTCGCCTCCAGCCGCGGCAGCGGCGCCAGCGTAAAGAAGCCATGGCGATAGGGCGGGATGCGGGCCGCGCCGACCGCCGCATGGCCCTCGGGCAGCGTCCGGGCGCTGGGCAGCTCGATCAGCCCGACATTCCCGTAGTCATTGAGGATTGGCGGCGCCTGCGCCCCCACCGGCGCCCACAGCGCGAGCAGGGCGAGGCCCAGGCCACTCAGGAATCGGGCAGGCTGCACGGGACGGAGTCATCAGGCGGGTCGGTCCGGGTCCCTCACTCTCTGAGAGGGTACGGGGGTGTGCAAGTCAATTCTTACAGAACGAAACAATCATTCGTAGGAGTTTGAGGCGAAGTCATTCGCGTGCTCGCCGGTCGGCGACGCCCGGCTTGCCAGGCGCGGCGGTGACGGCGTAATCCGTCATCGGCGCAACAAAGCAACAACAGCCGGGAGGGCGAGATGAGACTGATCCGCATATGCATCCTGGGACTGGCCGTGACGGCACTGGCGCTGGCGGCCGGCTGCCAGGCCAATCGGCAGGCCTCGCAACCGCCGCCGGAGAGCGCCGCCCCGCCGCCGCCCCAGCCGAACCTGCGCGTCACCCTCGCCCATGCCGCCTGCGCCCGGCCGCCCTGCCCCATGGGCACGGTCGCCGACCTCGCCACCGGTGCCACCACCACGGTCTACGACGTCGACCTGGACCCGCTCGGCCTGCCGGACGGCGAGCGCGCGGACCTGACCCGCGCCCTGTTCGAGGACAGCTATCTGGTCGAAGGCACAGTCGAGCCGCGCCCCGGCTATCTCGGCGCCGACGGCCCCGTCCCCGTCATCGTCATCACCGCCGTCATCGACCCCGCGCACGCCGAACCGGCCCCACCGCCCTGACCCGCTTTCGCGTGCCGCGGCGGCCGGGCCGTGCTATAGAAATAGCATGGGACGGCAGGCTTTGCGCGAAAGGGAGTATCCGGGCGATGACACGCGGCGATCTCAGACCATGGCTGTTCAGCCTTCCTGAAATCGGGCATATTCCTGGAATGTCGCGAGATAGACGAACCGCACGTTGCGCAGAGCCGCAATGATGCAATTTCCATCTCAACCGGCCCCGCAGCCCGGCGACTTCGTCGAGGTCCGGGCGCGGCGCTGGCTTATCGAGGATTTCGAAGATCGCGGCGACCGCCTGCCGGTTGCCACCTTATCCTGCATCGATGACGACGCCCAGGGCGAGCAGCTCTCGGTCATCTGGGATGCCGAAATTGGCGCCCGGCTGATCGACGATGACCCCTGGACGACCATCGGCCGCGACGGTCCCGACGACGCCGAAGTCTTTGCCGCCTTCCTGCGCACCCTGAAATGGCGCACGGCGACGGCCGCCGACCGGCGGCTCTTCCAGGCGCCGTTCCGGGCCGGCATCCGTCTCGACGCCTACCAGTTGGCGCCGCTCGACAAGGCGCTGCGGCTGCCGCGCGTCAACATGCTGATTGCCGACGATGTCGGCCTCGGCAAGACCATCGAGGCCGGGCTGGTGATGCGGGAGCTGCTGCTGCGCCGGCGCATCGACTACGTGCTGGTGGCAGCCCCGCCGTCGATGACCCTGCAATGGCAGGACGAGCTGGCGGCCAAGTTCGGCCTCTCGTTCCAGATCATCGACCGGGACCGGCTGGCCGATTTGCGGCGGCTGCGCGGTTTCGGCGTGAACCCCTGGTCGACCGGATCGCGCTTCCTCATTTCGCACCGGCTGCTTACCGACGAGACGTACATGGCCGGCCTGCGCGACATGCTGGGCGAGTTCCGTCCGCGTGCCCTGCTCATCCTCGACGAGGCGCACCATGCCGCGCCGGCCAGCGGCGCCCGCTACGCCATCGACAGCCAGTTCACGAAGGCCGTGCGCGACATCGCCGGCCGGTTCGAGCACCGGCTGTTCCTGACCGCCACCCCGCATAACGGCCATTCCAACAGCTTCTCGTCGCTGCTGGAAATGCTCGACCCGCAACGCTTCACCCGCGGCGTCGCGGTGCGGGCCGGCGACCTGGCGCCGGTCATGATCCGCCGGTTGAAGGACGATTTGCGCAAGCTGGGCGAAAGCTTCCCCAAGCGGGCTATCGTGCCGATCGTGCTGAAGGGCCTGCCCGAGACCACCCCCGAGCTTCGCCTTGCGCGTCTGTTGGCCGATTACGGCGAGTTGCGAGCCCGCCGCATCGCCTCTCTGGCGCCGGGGCAGGCGGCCAGAGCTTTCCTGGCCTTCTCCGGCCTGCAACAGCGTCTTCTGTCGTCGGTCGCCGCATTCGCGAAGACGCTGGCGGTCCACAAACACACCCTGGAGAAGGCGGTCGAGAGCGCCGACGGCTTTGCCGGCGGCGTCGCCGAGGCGGCCGAGGCCTATGCCCGCGCCGGCGGCGGGCTGGAGGCGCTGGCGCTCGACGCCGACGGGGACACCGACCGCGATCCGGCCGAGCTGGAGGCGATGATCGAAGCGGACTCCGAGGCGGCCGCGGGGAATGCGGCGAGGCTGGGTGCGGCCGGCGCCGATGCCGTCGCGCTCAGGGCCGAGCTGGCGGCGGTCGACGCCATGCTGGCGGAAGCCCGGGCCGCCGCAGGCCGCCCGGATGCCCGGATACGCTGGCTGACCGACTGGATCGCCGCGCACCTTCTCGACGGAACCCGCTGGCGCGACCGGCGGCTCATCATCTTTACCGAGTGGGAGGATACCCGGCGCTGGCTGGAAAAGCGCCTGCGCGAGGCGCTCGCCCATACGGACGACGCCGATGCGCGTCTCGCCGTGTTCAGCGGCATGACCGCGGCCGATACGCGGGAGGACATCAAGCAGCGCTTCAACGCCGATCCGGCGGTCGAGCCGCTGCGCATTCTCCTCTGCACCGACGCCGCGCGGGAGGGCGTCAATCTGCAGACCCGTTGCTACGACCTCGTCCATTTCGACCTGCCCTGGAACCCGGCCCGGCTGGAACAGCGCAATGGCCGCATCGACCGCAAGCTGCAGCCGGCGCCCGAAGTCTATTGCCGCTATTTCCGGTACGAGCAGCGGCCGGAGGACATCGTCCTCGACGCGCTGGTCCGCAAGACGGAGGTGATCCAGCGCCAGCTCGGCTCGGCCGGCCAGGTCATTGCCGAGCGCATCGAACGGCGCCTGACCGCCGGCGGCATCGCCCGGACCGGGGCCGCCGAACTCGCCGCCGCCATCGACGCGGAGCGGGACGACGCCCTGACCGCCACCGCGCGGGAGGAGATGGACGACGCCGCCGACCGCCGGCTCGACCGCGTCAAGGCCGAGATCGACCAGATGCGCCGCTCGCTCGACCGGGCCCGCAAGCGGGTCGGCGTCGACCCGCAGGAGCTGCAGCAAGTGGTCGGCATCGCGCTCGACCGCGCCCGCTTCCCGCTCGGCGAGGCGGAGGCCGAACCGGTCGGCAAGGTGGAAACCTTTGCGCTCGACCCGCATCACCCGGCCTTTGCCCATGACACCAGCTGGCAGGACGCCTTCGACGATCTGCGCAGCCGCCGCCGGCGCCGCGGCGAGCGGGTCGGCGACTGGCGCCGGGATGCGCCACTCCGGACCATCGCCTTCGAGCCGCCGGTGCTGCCCGACAACCGCAATGCCGACAATGTCGTCCAGGTCCATCTGGAACACCGGCTGGTGCGCCGCCTGCTCGGCCGCTTTCTCAGCCAGGGCTTTCAGAGCGGCCTCAACCGCGCCGCCGTCATCCTCGGCCCCGGTGCCCGGCCGCGCGTCGCGCTGATCGGGCGCATCGCCCTGTTCGGACCCGGCGCGGCCCGCCTGCATGAGGAAATCCTGCCGGTCACGGCAATGTGGACCGAGCTCGGGCGCGGCGACAAACCGCTGACGCCGCTCGGCGCCGCCGGCGAGGCAACCACGCTCGACGAGCTGGAGGATGCCTTGAGCCAGGCGCGCCGTCCCTCGGACGCCGTCGTGACGCGGGCCCTGTCCTATGTCCGGCGCGATGTCGAGGACCTGCTGCCGGCCCTGCAGAGCCGCGCCCGCCAGGCCATCGACGCCGCCAAGGCCGATCTCGACGAGCGCGGCGCGGAGGAGGCCCGCTCCCTCGCGGAGCTTCTGCAGCAGCAGCGCAAGCGCATCGAGAAGGCCGAGGCGGCCTATGACGACCGGCAGCTCGACCTGCCCAACGTCGCCGAGGCCGAACGCCGCCAGAAGCGGGCCGACCGCCGGCACTGGCTCGAGCGCCTGCGGCGCCTCGATCGCGAGCTGGAGGAAGAGCCGGCCCGCGTCCGCGCCTCCTTCGACGTCCGGGCCGAGCGGCTGGAGCCGGTCGGCCTCGTCTATCTCTGGCCGGTCACCGGCTGACCCCGACCGGCGCGAAAACCCCGCAGCCCGCCATGGCCGAAACGCTCAACCGCGATCCCGATCTCGAATGGCTGGACCATGTCAGCCCCACCGGCCTGGTCCTGTCGCCCACGGTCATCAAGGAACACGCCCTCGTCCCGGCCCACCAGACCCAGGCCGATAGCGCCGCCGCGGCCGAACATCTCGACCCCGATCCCGAGCGGCCGGCGCTGCCCGATCCCTGGGCCTTCGTCCGCGACGTTCTCGGCTGGGATGCCCGCTTCGTCGCCGGCGCTCCCGGCGGCCCGCCGCTGCCAGAGAGCCTGTCGCGCTCCGTCCCCGAGCACGAGACGGTGCTGGCGCCGGACTGGGCGGTGCAGGGCTTCGGCGAGGATGCGCCCTGGCAGCTGCTGGTCAAGCGGGTGGCGCCCGGCATCGACCCCGATGCCCGCGGCGCGGCGGAAGGCTGGGAGGCGACGCCGCACCAGCGCTTCGAGCGGCTGCTGCGCGAGACCGGGGTGCTGGCCGGGCTGATGATCGCCGATCGCGAGCTGCGGCTGGTCTATGCGCCGCGCGGCGAGACGTCCGGCTGGCTGTCCATGCCGCTGCGGGCGCTCGGCACCGTCGCCGGCCGGCCGATGCTGGGCGGGCTGAAGCTGGTGCTGGACGATTTCCAGCTGTTCAGCGCCCCGACCGAACGCCGCCTCAAGGCGCTTCTGAAGGAAAGCCGCGAGACCCAGGCCGCCGTCTCCGAAGCCCTGGCCGGCCAGGTGCTGGGCGCCCTGCACGAGCTGCTGCGCGGCGTCGCCGCCGCCGAGCCCGCGCTTGTCGGCCGGCTGACCCGGGAACAGCCGCAGCACCTTTACGAAGGGCTGCTGACCGTGCTGCTGCGCCTGGTCTTCGTGCTCTATGCCGAGGACCGGGCGCTCCTCCCCTCGGCCACCGACGCCCGCTCCCGCGAGCTGTACGAAAATGGCTATTCCCTGCGCGGCCTCTATGCCCGGCTGGAGGAGGACGCCGCCCTCAACCCCGACACCATGGACGAGCGCCACGGCGCCTGGGGCCGGCTGCTGGCGCTGTTCCGGCTGATCCATGGCGGCCATGTCAGCGGCTTCGTCCACCCGCGCGGCGGCAAGCTGTTCGACCCCGACGTCTTTCCCTTCCTGGAAGGGCGCGAGACGGCCGCCGACCCGCCGCGCGTCGCCCGGCTGGGCGATGGCTGCCTGCGCCGGGTGCTGGAAGGGCTGATGACGGTGCGCGAGCCCAAGACCAAGGTCCGCCAGCGCCTGTCCTACCGCACGCTCGATGTCGAGCAGATCGGCTCGGTCTACGAAACCGTCATGGGCTTTACCGTGATGCCGGCACCCGGCCGCATGCTGGCGATCAGGGCGGGCAAGCACAATCACACGCCGGTCTTTGCCGATCTGGACCGGCTGGCCGGCATGAAGCCGGCCGACCGGGCGAAATCATTGCGGGAGGACAGCCACCGCACCGGCACGCTCGGCAAGACGGTCGACACGCCGTTGCGGGCCGCCCGCAGCGTCGCCGACATCGCCGCCGCGCTCGATCCCCTCATCGACGAGCGCGGCGCGCCGAACGGAACGCCGCTCGCCGCCGGCCAGCCCATGCTGCAGCCGACCGACGAGCGCCGCCGCACCGGCAGCCATTACACCCCGCGCAGCCTGACCGAGCCGATCGTCCGCCACGCCCTCGCCCCCGCTTTGGACCGGCTGGGGCCGGAGGCGACGCCCGAGGCGGTGCTCGATCTCAAGGTCTGCGACCCGGCCATGGGCTCGGGCGCCTTTCTGGTGGAGGCCTGCCGGCAGCTGGGCGAGCGGCTGGTCGCCGCCTGGGCCCGGCACCCGGCCACCCGGCCGGCGATCCCGGCCGATGAGGATGAGGAGCTGCACGCCCGCCGGCTCGTCGCCCAGCGCTGCCTTTACGGCGTCGACCGCAACCCCATGGCGGTCGACCTCGCCCGGCTGTCGCTGTGGCTGGCCACCCTGGCCCGCGACCACGAATTCACCTTCCTCGACCACGCGCTGAAATCGGGCGACAGCCTTGTCGGCCTGTCGCGGGAGCAGATCGCCGCCCTGCACTGGGACCCGTCGCAGCCGACCCTGCCGCTGTTCCGGCAGCTGGTCACGGGCCGGGTCGGCGAGGCGCTGCACCTGCGCAATGCAATCCGCGAGGCGCCGGACGACGTCGCCCGCGCCATTCAGGAGGACCTCTTCCGCCGGGCCGAAACGCGGCTCGACGACGCCCGGCGGGTCGGCGACGGGGTGATCGCCGCCTTCTTCGCCGCAGATAAGCCGCGGGCGCGGGAGACGAGACGCGCCGAACTCGAGATGTGGGCCGGCGGCCAGAGCCGGGACTTCTGGGACAAGCTCGACGGCCTCGTCGCGACCCTGGGGCAGGGCACCTTCCCGGTGCGCCCCTTCCACTGGCCGCTGGAGTTCCCCGAGGTCTTCGACCGCCCCGATCCCGGCTTCGACGCCATCATCGGCAACCCGCCCTTTGCGGGGAAAAACACGCTGCTCAACAGCAACCGCAGCGGCTATCTCGACTGGCTGAAGGCCATCCATGAAGGGGCTCACGGCAATGCCGACCTTGTGGCGCATTTTTTCCGCCGTGCCTTCGCGCTGATCCGCCCGGGGGCCGCGTTCGGCCTGATCGCGACGAACACGATCGGGCAAGGCGACACAAGGCAGACCGGACTCGCGGCGATCCTGAAGAGCGGCGGTGCCATTGCCCGCGCGGTGCGCCGGAAGAAATGGCCGGGCGAGGCCGCAGTCGTCGTCTCCATCGTCCACGTCGCCCGCGGTCCGGTCGCGCAGCCGGAGCTCGACGGGCGGCCGGTCAGCCGGGTTTCCGCCTTTCTGGTCGAAGGCGACCGCGACGACGCCCCGGCCCCGCTCGCCGCCAACCAGGGCAAGGCGTTTATCGGGTCTTACGTCCTCGGCATGGGCTTCACCTTCGACGATGTCGCCGCGGCCAAGGGCACCGCGTCCTCCCTGGCCGACATGCAGCGGCTGATCGACAAGGACCCACGCAACGCCGAACGCATCTTCCCCTATATCGGCGGCGAGGAAGTGAATAACGACCCGCGTCAGCAGCACCATCGGTATGTTATTGATTTTGAGGATTTCCCCTTACGGCGAGATGCGCAGACTGTTCAATCAACACCGATCCCTGAAGGAGGCCGTCAACGTTTATTAGATGAGGGAGTTGTCCCTTTCAGTTACCCGCATGCAGTAGCGGAAGACTGGACAGATTTGCTAAAAATCGTTGAAGAAAAAGTTAAACCTTTTAGAGACAAGGACGCTAGGCTAGCGCGCCGCATTCGTTGGTGGCGTTTTGGCGATCGACAACCTGGTTTAAGCAAATCTATAAGAAAAATCGATAAGGTTATCGTATGTTCGAGGGTCTCTCCGCACACTGCTTTTGTTTTATTTGACGGTGGCGCGGTTTATGCAGAGACACTAGTAGTATTTTGTCTTAATTCGATGCAAAGGTTTGCCTCTCTGCAATCAAAATTACACGAGATATGGGCGCGATTCTTTTCCTCGTCAATGAAAGATGACCTGCGGTACACGCCGTCGGATTGTTTCGTTACATTTCCGTTTCAAAATGGCTTCGAGAACGACCCGTCGCTGGAAGCGGTCGGGCAAGCCTATCATGATTTCCGGGCGCAGTTGATGATCGATCGGAATGAGGGGCTGACCAGGACCTATAACCGCTTCCACAATCGCAAGGAGAAGAGCGCGGATATCGTCAGGCTGCGGGACCTGCATACCGAGATGGACCATGCGGTGCTGCGGGCCTATGGCTGGGACGATCTGGTCGACCGGGCCGTGCCCGTCTTCCTCGACGAGGAGAGCGAGCCCGAATACGCCTATCAGAACCGGCTGTTCTGGCGCGCCGAGGTGCGCGACGAGGTGCTGGCCCGCCTGCTCGCCCTCAACGCCGAACGCCACGCCGAAGACGTCCGCCGAGGCCTCGCCACCCCCGACGGCCGCCTCCTCCGCCAAACCACCCCCGAAAACACAGACGACGACGACGAGGACCCGGACGACACCGGCTCCGACGATCCTGCCGGGGAGGAGGACGCCTAAAGGCGCCGTGCCGCATCCGGGCAGGCGCAAGAAAATCTTGCGAAAGGCGTTTTGCAAGATTAGGGTGCCGGTCAGGAGGTGGCCTCATGGCAACGCAACTGATCGGCCGGCGCATCAAGGCGCTGCGGGAGGCGCGCGGGCTGTCCCAGGAGGACCTTGCGCGGGTCTTCGACTTCAAGGACCGCCAGACCGTCTCGGCGATCGAGACGGGGGAGCGCAAGGTCTCGGCCGCCGAGCTGATGCGGGCGGTGGAGGCATTCGGCGTGCCGCTCGACTATTTCACCGACCCGTTCCGGCTGGAGGGGGAGGGCCGGTTCTCCTGGCGCCAGACCGGCACCGAGAGCGGCGACCTGACCCGCTATGAGCGGCGTGCCGGGCGCTGGATCGCCGCCTTCCGGGAGATCGCGCCGCAGCTCGGCCACCGCGCGCCGCTGCTGCGCCGCAGCCTCGGCCTGACCCGCAAGTCGAGCTTCGAGGAGGCGATGGCGGCCGGGGAGCGCTTCGCCGCGGAGTTCGCGCTGGGCGAGGTGCCGGCGGCGCGGCTGGCGCCGGTCATGGAAGACGAGCTCGGCATTCTGGTGCTGATGGTCGATGCCTTTCCCGGCATTTCCGGCGCCGCCTGCCGGCTGCCGGACTTCGATGTCGTGCTGATCAATCGGGAGGAGGTGCCCGGCCGTCGCCATTTCGACCTGGCGCACGAGCTGTTCCACATCCTGACCTGGGAGGCGATGCCGCCCGAGCGCGCCGAAGCGGCCCGGGAGACCGGCGGGCCGCGGGTCGAGCAGCTGGCCAACAATTTCGCCTCCGCCCTGCTGATGCCCGCCGCGCTGCTCGACGCCTATGGCGCCTGGCAGGGGCTCGACGACGCGGCCCTTGCCGAGCGGCTGCGGGGGGCCGCGGCCGATCTGCAGGTGACCGGTGCGGCGCTGAAATGGCGGCTGGTCGGGCTGGGCCGCCTCAAGCGCGACGCCGCGCGCGCCATCCCCGACAAGGCCCTGCGCGGCGCCGGCCCGGCCGAAGGCGCGCCGCCGCCGCTCTTCTCCGCGCCGTTCCTGCGGGTCATCGGCCAGGCGATCGACGAAGGGCGCGTCTCGCTCAGGCGCGCCGCCGACCTGCTGGATATGAGCATCGACGAACTCGGCGACCTCTTTGCCGCGCACGGCCTGGAGTCGCCCGTTTATCTGTAGGTGACGAAGCCATGGCGCCTTTTCGCGGCCCGGTGCTGCTCGACACCAATGTCATCATCGAAGCCTTCCGGGTGTCCTGCTGGCCGGCGCTGTCGGGCGGCTATCGCCTGGAAACCGTCGAAGAGTGCGTCGTGGAAACCCAGACCGGCTTTCAGCGCCGCCGGCCCGACCGCCGGATCGACGCGGACCAGCTGCGGTCGCGCCTGGCCGGCGTCCACACCGTGGCGGAGGGGCAGCTGGCCCTTGTGGCGATCGAGGCGGACGGGCTCGCCCTCGACGCCGGGGAGGCGGCGCTGTGGGCCCACGCCCTGGATTGCCCGGAGGCATGGATCCTCTGCGGTCCCGACAAGGCCAGCCTGCGCTTCGGTCTGCGGCAGGGCTATCGCGAGCGCCTCGTCGCGCTCGAATGGCTCTTGGGCGAAATCGGCTGCCGATCTAAACTTGCTTTGGGCGAAGCCTATACCGCCTACTGGCTGAGAACCACGCTCGGTCAGTTGACGCTGCTGGAGGAGCCGCGCCGGACATGACAACGGGAAAAGCGAGCACGGCCGCCGAAGTGCGCAGCGATATCGTCGCGATGCTCCGCCGGGACCTGGTCGGGCCGCTGCCGGCGGATATCGCACCGGGCGATGCCGACCTGCAGCGCGAATGCCTGATGGAGCCGCCCTCATCCTGGTACTTGACCGGCTACCTCGCGCCGATCGGGGAAACCAACCTGACCCCGGACTGGGACGATCCGGATGCCGAGGAGGAGCGCACCACCGAGACCGAGGCCCTGAGCGAGCCGCCGACGGCCGAGGCAGCCGGCGTGGCGCCGGACGATCAGGAGCCGGACACGCCGAGCACCCGGCGCCGCTTCAACCCGGCCTCATTCGGCCTGACCGTGCTGCTCCCGGAGAGCGTGGACACGCTGGGGGTGCGCGTCAGCTGGGGCGATTATGTCCCCGAGCCGCGCCCGGCGGTCGAGGCGGAGAAGGACCCTCGCCGATCTGAAGCGGACGTGCAGGCCCCGGCTGAGGCGGACGAAGACTTGAACGCGCAGGCCGGCGAAACTTCTCGGGCGCGAGAAAAACCTGTCTGGCGGCGCATCCCGCGGGAGGCATCCGTCCGGCTCCAGGTGCCCTCCTCCGGGAAGGGCAAACCGGCCAGGATCGACGACAGCACCGCGCCGGACCGCACCGGCGGCAGACTGGAGCTGGTCTGCCACGCCCGCTCGATGCGCCTGGATGATCCGGACGGTGCCCCGGCAGTCGTGCGGGTGCTGACCGTCTTCCTGGTCAATCGCCGCGCGCCGGCCGGGGACCGGCAGCCTGCCGATCTTGCCTATGCCTTCCAGGCGCGGATCGAGCTCGACTGCCCCGCCGGCCTGGTGGCCCGGCGCGATCTTTCCGGCTACGAGACGGATGACGAGGACCTGCGGATTGCCGACCTGCATTACCGGAATGAGGCCGAATATGCGGTTGGCCGCAGCATTTCGGCCGGCTGGGCCATGCCGGATGCGGACGGCCTTGTCCGGCGTGCCTGGACCGAGCCGCTGCCGACCGGCGAGGTGGAGCGGGTCGCACCGAACGAAGCGATCCGCGACGTCGCGTTCGAGATGGAGGCGCTGGCCGACCTCGCGGGGCAGGGTGACGGTGCGGCGCTGGAGGCCGCGCTGGCCGGGCTGCCGGCCCGGTACGCCGCCTGGATCGAAGGACAGCGCCGGCTGTTGGCCGGGCTTGCGGCGCGGCGGCAGGAAACCGGGGAAAGGCTGATCGCCGGTGCCGGGACTGCCCAAGCCCGGATCGCCGCCGGCATCGCCCTGCTGGCCCGCGACGGGCGTGCCCGAACGGCCTTTCGGATCATGAACCTGGCGGTGGCGCGGGCGCTGCGGCGGCGCGGGGCCGGTCCGAGCGGCGACCCTGCAGCGGAAAAGGCGCCGAAATGGCGGCCGTTCCAGCTGGCCTATATCCTGCTCAATCTCTCGGGCCTCGCCGACAGGACGCACGCCGACCGCGAGCTGGTCGACCTGCTGTTCTTTCCCACGGGCGGCGGCAAGACGGAGGCCTATCTCGGCCTCGCCGCCTTCGCCATCGCCTGGCGGCGCCTGTCGGCGCAGGGCGTGCTGGGGGCCGGGGTCACCGTCATCATGCGCTACACCCTGCGGTTGCTGACGCTCGACCAGCTGTCCCGGGCCGCCGGCATGGTGTGCGCCCTGGAGCTGATGCGCACCGATCCGGCCTTCGCCGAGGCGAGCGGCCGAAAGCTGCTCGGCGACTGGCCGATCGAGATCGGCCTGTGGGTGGGCTCGGACGCCTCGCCGAACATCCTCGGCGGGAAAGGGAAAACCGGCGACCACACGGCGGTTACGCGCGTGCGCAAATACCGCAAGGAAGGCGGGCGCGGGAAGCATGGCGTCAAGGCGCCGGCGCCGATCAAGGCCTGCCCCTGGTGCGGCACGGCGTTCGAGCCGAAATCCTTCGCCTGCGTGCCGAGCGAGTCCGCACCCAAGGCGATGACCATCACCTGCGCCAATCCGGTCTGCGACTTCGCCCGCGACCGGCCTCTGCCGTTGGTCACCGTCGACGAGGTGATCTACCGCCGGCTGCCGGCCTTCATCATCGCCACGGTCGACAAGTTCGCCGGCCTGCCCTGGCTGGGTCCGGCCGGGGCATTCTTCGGCCATGTCGACCGGCACGACAAGGATGGCTTCTACGGCGCCTCAGAGCCGCAGCGGGGAGAAGCGCTGTTCAATGACCATGTGCTCGACCCGCCCGACCTGATCATACAGGATGAGTTGCACCTGATCTCCGGGCCGCTCGGGACCGTTGCCGGCCTGTACGAGACCGCCATCGACCGGCTGTCGACCCGCTCGGGACCGGGCGAGCACCGGGTAAGGCCGAAAATCGTCGCCTCGACCGCCACCGTCCGCCGCGCCCGCCCGCAAATCAAGGCGCTGTTCGACCGGGACGAGACGCAGATCTTCCCGCCGCCCGGGATCGAGCGGACCGACAGCTGGTTTGCCGTCACCGAACCGGCCGATGTCACGCCGGCGCGGCTCTATCTCGGGCTGGCGGCGCAGGGACGCGGGCCGAAACTGGTCTTTCTGCGGGGCCTGATCTCGATGATGGCCGCCGCCCATGCGGCATTCGAGACAGCCGGTGGGGCCGACGCCGGGGCGGGTGCGGCCGGCAATCCGGCCGATCCGTACATGACGGCCGTCTGCTATTTCAATGCCCTGCGCGAGCTGGGCGGGGCTCGCCGGATCGTGGAGGATGAGGTGCGGGACCGGCTCGGCCGCTATGGCGATGACCGCCGGCGCCTCGACCCGGCCGGGCCGGTGTTCCGAAATCGAGGTATCGGCGATCCTGTCGAGCTGACCTCGCGCGTCACCACCGACGACGTGGCCCTGGCCAAGAGCCGTCTGGAAACGCCGTTCGACAGCGGCCGGGGCGAGGCGATCGACGTCACCCTGGCGACGAACATGATCTCGGTGGGGCTGGATGTTCAGCGGCTCGGCCTGATGCTGGTTCAGGGCCAGCCAAAGACCGCTGCCGAATATATCCAGGCGACCAGCCGGGTCGGCCGCCGTACCGACAAGCCGGGGCTGGTGGTCACCGTGCTGAACCTGCACAAGCCGCGGGACCGGACGCATTACGAGTCGTTCAGCCTGTTCCACCGGACCTTCTACCGATCGGTCGAGGCCACCAGCGTCACGCCCTGGTCGGCCCGCGCTCTGGATCGGGCGCTGGCGGCGGTGGTGGTTGCCATCGCCCGGCATCTGCGCCCGGAAATGACGCCGGAGGCGGCGGTCCGGAACCTCTCAGAACTTCCCGGCTATCGCGAGCAGGTGATCGCCGCTATCACCGATCGGGCACCGGACGCGGCGATTCCCGGTGGACGGGCGACGCTGCGCCGCATGGTCGAAAGCCTGCTCGACGACTGGCAGGCCGCTGTGGACGAGTTGGCGCCTCGCCTCGCCTATGGCAATCGCCGGGAAGGGCAGCAGCTGCTGCACGTGCCGCTCGACCCGGTGCTGCCGCAGTTATCTCCGCCCAACCGGCGCTTTGTGGCCGCCTGGTCGATGCGGGATGTCGAGGCCAATGTCATCCTGCGGCCCTGTGACCCCTATGGACGCCCACTCTCGGGCGAGGATCCGACATGAGCAAGAAGCCGGTGCAACGCTGCAGTCAGCTGATCACCACCTTCGGGCCGGGTGCGATGGTCGACCTGCCGACGCGCTCGGTTGTGATCGGCGGCCTCGAGCGATGGCATATGCGCGCGGACACCTGTCAGGTGATTCACGAGCCGATGCTGGTCCGCCGGTTGGAGCACTGGCTGCGGCAGGCGGGGCATTTGGAGAGTGGGAAACCTTTGCGGCTGTTGACCCCGCCGGTGGCAGACAGCCTGACTGGCACCGACGAGCCCGGCGTCGATGTCACGGTTTTTCCGACCTGGTTCGTCTGCGACCGCGTTGAGACAATTTTAATCAAAGGGCAGAAGCGGCATGCTCGCCGTCTGATAAAATGGAGCGATCTGGACCCGAGAAGCGGGCGCCGGAAGTTCTTGCACGACGATGGACGCAAGGACGATGTCTCGCCCCTCCGCTTTGTCGGCGCCTGCGAAGAGGGGCACTTGCAGGATATCCAATGGCGCCGGCTATTGCATGGCACCGCATCCTGCCGCGAGCCGATGTGGCTGACCGAGTCGGGTACCAGCGCCAATATTGCCGATCTCGATATGCTGTGCAGCTGCGGTGCTGAGTTTTCGATGCGCGAGGCCTTCAGGCCCGGCCGGCTTGGCGTATGCGAAGGGCAACGACCCTGGCTCTCAGAAAACGTGCAGGAAGAATGCTCAAAGAATCTCCGCTTCCTGACCCGCTCTGCAACTCATACATATTTCCCCAATGTCGACAAGATGATCTCGCTGCCCGTTTCGGAAGACGCCCTGACGCGGGTTGTCGAGCAGCACCGCCATGATCTCGAACAAGCCGATAACGTAAATGACATCGCCGGCGCCCGAAAATTCAACAGTGCCCTGCGAATGGACATTGAAGGCTATTCCGACGAGGCGGTGTTCGAGCGCCTGCAAGATGTGCGGCGGCAGGGCCGCGCCGATGCCGGCCGAAATCCACGCCTGCGGGAGTTCGATCTGCTTTCCAGCGGTCGGCCGGAGATCGGGACCAACGAACCGGACGCGCGGCTGTTTGCCGAGACTCTGCCCCGCGACGCCTGGGATGACGGGACCGGCCGGGACCTCGGCGTCATTCGCTCCGTTGTCGTGGTGCACCGGCTTCGGGAGGTCCTGTGCCTTTACAGTTTCACGCGACTCCAGCCTGCCGAAACCCACAGCAATGACGATGAGGAGGATATCGACCTGGCGGTCTCCGGCGCCCCGCTGTCCTTGAATGCAGACTGGCTGCCGGCCATCGAACAGCGCGGCGAGGGAATTTTCCTGCATTTCGATGCCGATCGCATCGCTTCTTGGCAGGAGTCGCCGACGGTCAAGCAACGGATCGACGTTCTGGCCGGCAGCTTTGCGAACCACCGGCGCAGATATCAGGGTACGACCGAACACTGGCGCGGTGGCTCATACGTTCTTCTGCACAGCCTGGCCCATGCCCTGATCAACGAGATTACGCTGGACTGCGGCTATCCGGCCAGCTCCCTTAAAGAGCGCATCTACGATTTCCCGGCCAATGCGGTGGAACCCGGGCGCCACGGCATTCTTCTGTACACCGCCTCGACAGGGGCAGAGGGAACCCTCGGAGGACTGGTGGACACGGCAACACGGATCGCGTCGATCATCGATCGCGCTCTGAAGGAACTTTTGATCTGCTCGAACGATCCGGTCTGCGCCGATCACGAGCCCGACAGCGTCCTCGACGACCGAGCATTGCTGGGCGCAGCCTGCCATGGCTGTCTGCTGATCTCGGAAACAAGCTGCGAGCGACGGAATCTGTTCCTGGACCGCACGCTTCTGGTGCCAACCATCGCCAATGATGGATGCGCAGTATGGAAGTAGCAAAGCTTCAGATTGGAACCTTACGGCGATAAGCTGACCTCTTCGGGACGATACCGGCAGTTACAACGGCCCCCGACGCCGCATGCGCGGCTATTGTCTTTCTCTGGTGGCGCGGGGCACGCGCTCTACGGGGTCCTGGGGCCGAATGCGTCGTGGATGACCCGGTCGCCGGGTTCGATGCCCAGCAGCGCCGCGACGCCGGCATTGACCTCCAGCACCGCGCGGACCGGACCGGCCGAGGCATAGGACCGGTCGCTCATCGGTGTGGTGCGGGCGGCGATGTTGGTAATCAGACCCTCGGCGTCGATGAACAGCATGTCGAGCGACAAGGGCGTGTTGCGCATCCAGAAGGAGACGGGGCGCACCGGGTCGAACAGAAAGAGCATGCCGTGGTCGGGCGCCATCTCCTCCCGGAACATCAGGCCGCGGGCCTGCTGCTGCGGCGTCACCGCCAGCTCGACAGTGAACCGGTAATCGCCGCCCGACCCGCTCTCGATCCGGAGTTCTTCGGTCGGCAGGGTCGGCTGCGGCTGGGCGGCCACCGGAACGGCAGCGAAAGACAGGATCGCCGCGGCGAAGAACAGCCGCAGCAGCGTGGATCGCAACATCGGGGTGCCCCCTTTCGGCCTTACACCTCCGGACCATAACGCACGGTGTTATGGCCGCAAGACGGCGTCGATCGCGGCCTGCACCTCCGGGCGGACCGGTCCCGGGCGCGAGGGGTCGGCCAGCGTCGTGAACCAGTGTGCCGGCGGGTTGCGGCCCTGCGCGCGGTTCCAGCTGAGGCCGCGCAGCACGGCCTCGGCCGCCGGGGTCGGCGCGGCAGCCGCGGGATCCAGGCCATTGAGCGTCGCCCAGACCCCGGCCCAGCAGCGCCCGACCGACCACGGGTTATAGCCGCCGCCGCCCAGCACCAGAAGCCTCGGCGCCAGGCCGATCAGCGCCCGCACGGCCGCCCAATGCGCCCGGTTGGACAGGGCGAGCCGGCTCATCGGATCGTCGGCCAGGCCGTCGGCGCCGCATTGCAGGACCACCGCCTCCGGTTCGAAGGCCCGCCCGAGCGGCAGGATCGCCTGGTCAACGATCGCCGCCAGCTCTGAGTCGTTGAAGCCGGCCGGCACCGGCAGATTGCGGGCCATGCCGCCGGCCCGGTCGTCGACGGGGCCGGTCTTCGGCCAGCGCCCCGCCTCATGCACCGACAGGGTGAAGACCCGCGCGTCTTCGGCAAAGGCGTCCTGCACCCCGTCGCCGTGATGGGCGTCGATATCGACATAGAACACTCGCCGCAACCCGCCGTCGAGCAGGCCGAGAATGCCGAGCACCGGGTCGTTGAGATAGCAGAAGCCGCTGGCCCGGTCAGGCCGGCCGTGATGGGTGCCGCCGGCGGGGCTGTAGATGATGCCGCGGTCGGCGCCGGCCAGCAGCGCGGCCGCCAGCAGACAGGCACCCGAGGCGGTGGCGGGTCGGCTGAAGATTTCCGGGAAAATCGGGTTTTCGAACTTGCCGATGTTGAAGCGGCTGCGGCGCTCCGGGTCGAGTCGCTGCTGGCGCTCGGCGTCGATCAGGGCCCGGATATAGTCCGCATGGTGGAAGCGGGCGAGCTGCTCCGGCGTGGCACGCGGGCTGTCGACATAGGCGGCCTCGGGCAGCCAGCCCATGGCGCGGCAGAGGTCGATGGTCGTCGACACCCGCGGGATGGACAGCGGATGCTTCCGGCCATAGATCGAATGGCGATAGATTTCACTGCCGATGAACAGCGGACGGGACAGGCTTAGCGGCGCGGGCATGGCCTGCGATGTGGCGCGCCGGCCGGCCCGGTCAACGCTTGCGGGCCAGCGTCAGCCCGTCGCTGATCGGCACCAGGCTCAGGTCGACCCGCTCGTCGGTCTTCAGGAAGGCGTTCAGCGCCTTGATCGCCCGCGTGTCGTCGTCCGACCCGTCGGGCTCCAGCACCCGGCCGGCGCGGAACATGTTGTCGAGCATCACCAGCCCGCCGGGGCGCAGCAGGGCCAGCGCCTCCTCGTAATAGGCGCGGTAGCTCACCTTGTCGGCGTCGATAAAGGCGATGTCGAACGTGCCGTCGCCGCCGGCCGCCCGCAGCCGCTCCAGGGTTTCCAGGGCCGGGCGGACATGCAGGTCGATCTTGTGGGCGACGCCGGCCTCCTGCCAATAGCGCAGGCCGATTGCCGTCCATTCCGGGCTGGTGTCGCAGGCGACCAGCCGGCCGTCCTCGGGCAGCGCCATAGCCATGGCGAGCGCGCTATAGCCGGTGAACACGCCGATCTCCAGCGCCTGCCGGGCGCCGATCAGCCTGGCCAGCAGGGCCATGAACTGCCCCTGCTCCGGCGAGATCTGCATGTTCGCCATTGCCATCGGCGCCGTCTCCGCCCGCAGACGGGCGAGGATCGCCGGCTCGCGCGACGAGACGTCCAGAAGATAGGCCTGCAGGTCTTCGCTGAGACCGATGGACCGGGACGACATGCTTGGCCTCCTTATGGCGCGTCCGACGCGGCGCGCACCGCCGGCTCGTCCGGCCGCCGCTTGCGTGCCAGGGTGACACCGTCGGACAGGGGCAGCAAGACCGGGGTGACGCGGGCATCCGCGTGGATGGTCTGGTTGAGGCGGCGCACCGCCTCGGTCCGTGCCCGCGTATCCTTGGGATCGACCACCCGGCCGCGCCACAGCGTGTTGTCGATGGCCACGATGCCGCCCGGGCGGAGCAGCGCCAGGCTCAGCTCGTAATAGACGCTGTAGCTCTCCTTGTCGGCGTCGATGAAGGCGACATCGTAGGTCCCGGCCTCTCCCCCATCCAGCCGCGCCTGCAGACCCTCCGTGGCCGGGCCGGCGACGAAGGCGATCTTGTCGGCGACGCCGGCCTCGTGCCAATAGCGCCAGGCGATGTCGGCAAAGGCCTCCGAGACGTCGAAGCTCACCACCCGCCCCTCGGCCGGCATGGCGAGCGCCATGGCCAGCGCGCTGTAGCCGGTGAAGGTGCCGATGTCGAGGCAGCGGCGGGCGCCGAGCAGCTCGATCAGAAAGGTCAGGAGCTGCCCCTCATCGGGGCCGATCTGGTAATGCGCCTGCGGCATCGCCGCCGTCTCCTCGCGCAACGCCCGCAGGACGGGCGGCTCGCGCGTGCAGACGGAGAGGATATAGTCGTGCAGGCGGGGGGGCAGGTGGACGATGCGGGCACTCAACGAAACGGCCTCTTGCTGGTCCGGAAGGCCCGCGATCCTGGACCGAAACCGCCCGAAAGAAAAGTAACGCCGGTCACAGAACGCCGCACCGGAGGGTCGGCGTCCCGCCGACCACGGCGGCAGGATGCCGCCGCTCCAAGAGCGCCGCACCGGAGGGTCGGCGTCCCGCCGACCACGGCGGCAGGATGCCGCCGCTCCTGGAACGCCGCACCGGAGGGTCGGCGTCCCGCCGACC
>JAAAOG010000092.1 GCA_009909005.1 Alphaproteobacteria bacterium
GACCGTCGCCGGCTGGAGGCGCTGCTGCCCGACGGCGCGGTCCACCAGGGCCTGGCGCTGGAGGCCGAGCCCCTGCCCGACCCCGGCCTGGACGGCGTGCTGCGCGGGCTGGCGCCGCAGGCGCGCGCCGTCGTGCTGCTGCTCGACCAGGTCACCGACCCGCATAATGTCGGGGCCATCCTGCGCTCGGCCGCCGCCTTCGGCGCCGCCGCCCTGGTGATGACCGAGCGGCACGCGCCGCCGGTCACCGGCACGCTGGCCCGCGCCGCCTCCGGCGCGCTGGAGGCCGTCCCGGTCTGCCGGGTGGTCAATCTCGCCCGCACCCTGCGGGAGCTGGCCGGCGCGGACTTTCTCTGCCTCGGCCTGGCGGAAGAGGCGCCGCGCACCCTGCCGGCCGTCGCCCCGGCGCCGCGCACGGCGCTGGTGGTCGGGGCGGAGGGCGCCGGCCTGCGCCGCCTGACGCGGGAGACCTGCCATGTCCTCGCGCGTCTGCCGACCGCCCGCACCTTCACCACGCTCAACGCCTCCAACGCCGCCGCGGTGGCGCTGTACGAACTGACGGTCCGCGCCGGGCATTGAGAACGGAACTCATCATGCCGCCCCCCGGTTCTCGGGTCAGCGCGTCACGCACGCGAAACGCGATCGACCTGTAAAACCGGGAGGAAAGACCATGGCGGAACGCGACGACATTCCGCGCTCGCTGACCACCGTCAAGCCCGAGAATTTCGGCACCGGCGCCTTCTTCTTCGCCGCGTCGATCCTCGAAGGCCTGGTGAGCAAGGGCGTGCTCTCCAAGGAGGACGCCCAGGAGATCATCCACAGCGCCCTCGACAAGGTCCGCGCCGGCACGATCCCCGAGATCACCGCGGCCTCGGACGTCTTCCTGCATTTCTACGGCTATCAGAGCCCCTGACGAGGCCGCCGCACCGGCCCGCCCGCCCGAACGCGCCGCAGCGCTTGCCCTGCGGCGCGTCCCCGCTTACCTTCCGGCAGACGGGCCGGAGTAGCTCAGCTGGTAGAGCGCCTGATTTGTAATCAGGATGTCGCGGGTTCGAATCCTGTCTCCGGCACCAGGAAAATCAATAGGATACTAGGAGCTCTAAAACAGATAAAGGTTTGAAACTTAAATTTGAGGATATTCTAGGGGACACGTTACAGCCCTATTGAGCCAGGCTTTTCAACAATTCCGCACACGAATGACCCGACCCGGCACAGCCGGTCTTGCCGAGAGCTCCGATTTCGGGCAATTCGGCAAAATCTGCCCGGTCGTCAATGCTCCTCGTCTTGAGCGTCTCAAGATATAGGGGTGGCCGGCGTCGCCACCGGCACGTTGGCGGCCGCCTCCTTTTGGTCGTAGAATCGTCGTTAACAGAAAATAAAAAATTTTAACCGGATTGCAAGCTTTGCTATTGAAAATGCCGCACAGATCCCCAGCCGGCCGCCGCCACGCCGGCTTTGCAAGAGGAATCTGCGCCGATGACGACATTCGATCCCGATCGCGAGACGCGCCTGCGCTTCTTCCGGCTGGATGACGACAAGCGCCGGGCATTGCGGGATTTCTGGCCGCGGCTGGCACCGCATCTCGACGGGCTGCTGCGCGATTTTTACCGCCATCTCGGCACCTTCGACGCGCTGGCCGGGCGGATCAGCGACCCGGCGGTGGTCGAGCAGCTGATCGCCAAGCAGAAGGAGCACTGGCAGGCGCTGTTCACCGCGGACATGGACGACGCCTTCATGAGCCGGGTGGTGGCGGTCGGGTCGGCGCACCAGCGCATCGGATTGGAGCCGCGCTGGTATATCGGCGCCTACAGCTTCTTCGTCGCCCGCCTGTCCGGCATTGCCGACAGCGCCTATCGCTTCAACCGGGCCAGGAAGCAAGCGGTGCTGGACGCCGTGGTCCCCGCCGTGTTCATGGACATGGACCTGTCGGTCACCGCCTATCAAAAGGCCGAGATCGAGGCCCGCACCCGCCGCCAGGCCCTGCTGGACGCGGCCATTCACGACTTCGAGGGCGATGTCACCGCCGCCATGCGCACGGTCGACGAGGCCGGCGCCGGGGTGGAGGCCGAAGCCCGCACCGTCTCGGGAGCTGCCGAGGAGACGAGCAGCAAGGCGCTGACCGTCGCCGCCTCGGCCGAGCAGGCGACCGCCAATGTCGAGACCGTCGCCGCGGCGACCGAGGAGCTCTCCGCCTCGATTCGCGAGATCAGCGCCCAGGTCGCCAGATCGAGCACCGTCGCCGGCGATGCCGTGACCAAGGCGCAGGCGACCAGCGCCACGGTCGGCGAGCTGAATGCCGCCGGCGAGCGCATCGGCGCCGTGCTCAAGCTGATTCGCGAAATCGCCGACCAGACCAACCTTCTGGCGCTCAATGCCACCATCGAGGCGGCCCGGGCCGGCGAGGCGGGCAAGGGCTTTGCCGTCGTCGCCAACGAAGTCAAAGGTCTTGCCAACCAGACGGCCAAGGCAACCGAGGAGATCGGCGGCCAGGTCACGGCCATGCAGACCGCCACCGGCCAGACGGTCGCGGCGATCGAAGGCATCGTCGCCACCATCGACGAGATCAACGGCGTTGCGGCGGCAATCTCCGCCGCGATGGAGGAGCAGACCGCCGCCACCCAGGAGATCGCCCGCAATATTCAGGAGGCGGTGATCGGCACCCGCGACGTCTCCGGCAATATCGGCGTGGTCAGCAGCAATGCGGCGTCGACGTCGGAGGCAACGGCCCAGACCCTGGCGGCCATGGGCCAGCTATCCGAGCAGGCCCGCGCCCTCAACGACCGCATCGCCGGATTCCTCGACCAGGTCCGCGCCCTCTGATACTTCTGACAATGCCGTGCCGGTCGGGGCGTGCGTCCCCGACCACAGGGTTCGCGGCGGCCGGTCGCTTGGCCGCGTCGGGTCGGGAGGACATCGACCACCCCGTGGGAGTTTCCGCCGCGCAAACAACGCCCGTGTTGTTCGACGTTGTTGTTACGAGGCCCCGGCATTCCGCAGTTTTGGGCAAATGACGCAAAACCGTAACGATTCTGCCATGGACGGCGGGTACAGTCCGACACGGCAAATGGTTCTCATTCTCATGATTTTTAACGAACAATGCGGGAGGCTTCCGTGGAGACCAAAAAGGTGACCCCGTCGCCGTGCGACCTGACCGTGACCGCGGCGCAAGAGTTCCGCCGCCGCACCCTGCTGAAGGCCGGCGTCGCCGCCGGCACGCTGGCCGCCGCCGGGCCGCTGTCCGCCCCCTTCGTCCGGGCGCAGGGGCGCGAGGTCGATGTCTATGTCTGGAACGACTACATCACCGAGGCGATGACCGACGCCTTCACCGAGGCCACCGGCGTCCGGGTGAACCTGTCGGTCTACGGCACGAATAACGAAGTGCTGAACGTGCTGCGCGCCTCCCAGGGCTCCGGCTACGACATCGTCGCGCCGTCGGTGACCACCCTGCAGGCCTGGTACGATGCCGGCGACCTGCTGCAGCCGATCGACGAGAGCCGGGTGGCCGTCGACCACATCGTGCCGTCGATCTGGGACCGCTCGCTGGAACTCGGCGCCACCCGCCGCGGCCAGCGCTATGCCGTGCCCTTCAACTGGGGCACCGAGGGCATCGCCTTCGACAGCACCCAGCGCGACTATGCCCCGGGCAGCACCTCCTGGAGCGATGTCTGGGCCGACCAGAACATGGACCTGGTCACCGTCCGGCCGCGCTCGGCGCTGACCGTCATGGGCGTCATGCTCGACGGCACCGGCGAAATGATGGACGAGGCGCACCGCGACGAAGAGGTGGCCCGCCGGGTGCTCGACCAGGCGCTGGAGTTCGCCATCGCCCATAAGGGCTGGATCCGCCAGTTCTGGAAGGACACCCCGGCCATCCAGAACGCCTTCCTGCAGAACGGCGCGCTGGTCGGCATCTGCTGGGACGGCCCGTCGCTCAATCTCTGGCGCGAGACCGACGGCCGCATCAAGTACCTGTCGCCGAACGAAGGCGCCCTGACCTGGCTCGACACGCTGGCCATCCCCTCGGGTGCGGCGCATGTCGACGAGGCCTATGAGTTCATCAACTTCATCACCCGGCCGGAGATGGGGGCCGCCCACGCCAACCATTCCGGCTACAACTCGGCCGCCCAGGGGGCGTCGGAATACCTGACCGACGACCTGAAGGAAAAGTTCAACTACGCGTACAATGACGGCGCGCTCATCGATAACCTGTACTGGTGGAAGCCGGAGCCGCAATGGTTCCAGCAGCTCCGTCAGGAGTATATCGAGCGCTACGAAGCCGCCTGATTGCGCGGGCGCGGGCCGGCGGCTGTCCTGACGGATGGCGGCCGGCCCGTCCCTCGCGGGGGCGGACACGTACGGGGTCGGGGGACTGTACGTCCATGAGCATGGACATCGAGATCGACAATGTCTCCATGCGCTTCGGGGATTTCACGGCGGTCCGGGAGGCCAGCCTGACCATCCCCGGCGGTGAGTTCTTCAGCTTTCTCGGGCCCTCGGGCTGCGGCAAGACCACCATCCTGCGCATGCTGTCCGGCTTTCTGGACCCGAGCGACGGCGCCATCCGCATCGGCGGCCAGGATATGCGCGGCATTGGGCCGAACAAGCGGCCGACCGCCCTGATCTTCCAGAACCTGGCGCTCTTCCCGCTGATGAAGGTGTGGGAGAACATCGCGTTCGGGCTGGAGGTGCGCGGCATGGCGAAGGCCGAGCGCCGCAAGAAGGCCGACCGGCTGATCGAGCTGGTGGCGCTGCAGGGCCAGGGCGACAAACTGGTCACCGAGCTGTCGGGCGGCCAGCGCCAGCGCGTTGCCATCGCCCGCGCTCTGGCGGTCGAGCCGGCGGTGCTGCTGCTCGACGAGCCGCTGTCGGCGCTGGACCTGAAGCTGCGCCAGCATATGCGGGCCGAGCTGCGCGCCATCCAGAAGCGCACCGGCGTCACCTTCATCTACATCACCCACGACCAGGGCGAGGCCCTGACCATGTCGGACCGCATCGGGGTGATGTCGCAGGGGCTGATCGAGCAGGTCGGCAGCGGCGAGGCGATCTATGACGAGCCGGCCACCGCCTTCGTCGCCACCTTTGTCGGCGAGAACAACCCCTTCTACGGCCGGGTGATGACCACCGAGCGGGGCTATGCCATGGTCGACACCATGTTCGGCCCCTTGCGCGGGCGCAACAGCCAGCGGCTGATCACCGGCGACCGCGCCATCCTGTTCGTCCGGCCGGAGCGGGTGCGGGTCCTGGACGAGGGCGAGGAGGCCGAGAACGTCATCGCCTCGACCATCGACCGGGTCGACCTGGAAGGCGCCTTTCGCAATATCTTCGTCCGCGGCGAGGGCTCGCGCGATATCGTCGTGCATATGACCAATGACGGCCGCAACGGGCACCTCAGCCCCGGCCAGCGGGTGCGCATCGGCTTCGACCCAGACCGGGCGCTGGTGCTGCAGGAAACCGGGCTGTCGCAGCAATGAGCGGACCATGGGCGCGCTGAAGGATTTCGCCCGGCGCTACGGCGCCATCATGACCGGCTATATGCTCGTCGCCTGCGGCGTGTGGATGATCGGCATGATCATCCTGCCGCAGCTGCTGATGGTCGACTATTCGCTGCAATATCTCGACCGGAGCGAGGAATCGCGGATCGACCAGCAGATCGAGGCGCAATATATCGAGCTCCAGCAGACCCAGTCGGCCCTGCGCCGGGTCGGTCGCGCGCTTGAGGCGGCCGCCGCCGACGCCGCCCCGGCCCTGGAGCGGCAGGCGGCGCAGCTGGACGCCGAAATCGCCGAGATCGAAGAGACCATCGCGGCGCTGGAAAACCGCTATGTCGAGGCCGAGCCGGTCTACAGCCTGGCCAATTACGAATATCTCTTCACCAATTCGCTGCACCGGGCGATCTTCCTGAAGACCATCTGGGCAACGGCGCTGGTCACCTTCGCCGCCCTGGTGCTCTGCTATCCCATCGCGTTCTATCTGGCCAAGGTGGCGCCGGGCGAGCGCGCCGGCATGCTGATGCTGGCGTTGATCATCCCCTATTGGATCAACGAGATCCTGCGCACCTTCGCCTGGCTGATGATCCTGTCCTATAACGGCATCTTCAACCAGGCGTTCACCGGCCTCGGCGTCATCAGCGAGCCCATCGATTTCCTGAACCAGAATATGGGCGTCATCATCGGCATGACGTACACGTACATCCTGTTCATGGTGTTCCCGATCTACAACACCATCGACACGCTCGACAAGAATCAGCTGGAGGCGGCCCGCGATCTCGGCGCGCCCTGGTGGCGCATCCACTGGCGCATCGTCATCCCGCACGCCAAGCCAGGCATCGCCGTGGGCTGCATCATGACGTTCATGCTGGCGGCGGGGTCCTACGCGGTACCGCAGATCCTTGGCGGCACCTCCAGCCTGTGGTTCACCCAGATCATCTACAACTGGTTCTTCGAAGGCGGCGACTGGAATGTCGGGTCGGCCTATGCCTTCCTGCTGCTGATCATCTGCGTGCTGTTCATCCTGGCGATGATGCGGCTGTTCCGCGTCGGCCTCAACGAGATCTCGCGCTGACACCCCCGGCAGGCTCCAGAGAGTTGGCCATGAAGGACTTCATCATCCGCTCGCTCGAATCGCTCAGCAGCTTCGGCTATATCGTGCTGATCCTGGCCGGCACCTATGCCGGCTGGCGCTGGGGCGCCGGCGAGGGCCACGCCTTTCTCGGCCTGATCGGCGGATTTGTCCTGGGCCTGGTGGCGGCGACGGTGGTGTTCGGCCTGGTGCTGCTGGCCATCGGCATTCACCGCAATACCGGCCATCTGCTGCTGGTGCAGCGCCTGGGGCCGGAGCGGGCCGAGGCGAGCCTGCGCACCGCGCGCGCCGCCACCGGCTTTCTCGGCCTGTCGAGCGGCCAGATCATCCGGCTCGGCACCAATGTCTATCTGGTGATCTTCTTCGCATACATGTTCCTGCCGCTGATCTTCATGATGATGGCGGCCTTCAATTCGCCGACCATCCCCACCGCCTTTCCGATCCGCGATCTGACGCTCGACTGGTTCGGGGCGCTGCTCGGCAACACGCAGCTCTGGGAGGCCGCGCTCAACAGCGTCATCATCGGCGTCGGCGTCATCTGCCTGACGGTGCCGCTGGGCCTCGCCGGGGCGCTGGTGCTGACCCGGCTGCACAGCCGGGCGCGCACCGTCATCTATGCCATCCTGGTCTCGCCGCTGCTCACCCCGGGCATCATCCTCGGCATCTCGACGCTTGTGTTCTGGAACAGCTTCGGCGTGCCGGGCGGGCTGTTCCTGGCGATCATCGCCCAGAGCAGCTTCATCTCGGCCTTCGCCATGCTGCTGTTCATGGCCCGGCTGCAGCGCTTCGACCCTGCGCTCGAGGAGGCGGCGCTCGACCTCGGCGCCTCCCACCAACAGGTGTTCTGGAAGATCACCGTGCCCTTCCTGCGCCCGACCATCCTGACGGCCGCGGTGCTGGCCTTCCTGCAGAGCTTCGAGAACTTCAACACCACGGTCTTCGCCATCGGCCCGGAATCGACCCTGACCATCCAGATCGCCTCGATGGTCCGGCTCGGCCTCAGCCCCGAGGTCAATGCCCTGGCCGTGATCTTCATCGTCGCCACGGTGACCATCGCCATCGCCTACGAGCTGAAGCGGCGGGCGGAAAAGGCGCGGGCCGAGGTGCAGAAGGAGCTGGCCAGGGCGGCCGATGCCCGCATCGCCCTGGAAGAGACGGTCGAGGGCCGCGGCGACACGCCATCGCCGCAGCCGGCCACCCAGCCGGCGAACGCCTGAGGCGTCCGGTTGGCGCCGCTGCGCATCGTCTTTCGCTGTCCGCCGGAGCTGGAGGGGCTGCTGCCGCGGCCCGTGCCGGCGCGGCGCGGCCTGCCGGACTGGCTGAAGCGCATGGCGATGACGGCGGCGGACGCCGATCTCGGCTTCGCCGTGCGCACCGTCAAGCAGTGCCCGCCCTTTGTCGACGCCATGGCCGCCGGATTCCTGATGCCGCTGGCCGCCGACATCCGGGTGCGCGACGGCACCTTCGCCTGGGATTGGGACCCGCCGCACGGCGAGACCGGCACGTACAGCCGCTCGCCGCTCGGCGTCCACACCAACAGCCAGGCGGCCGGCACGCCGCTCTTCGACCCGGCGGCGCTGATCGTCAAGTTCATGAATTTCTGGACGATCGAACTGCCGGAGGGCTGGTCGCTGCTCTGTACGCATCCGGTCAATCGCGCCGATCTGCCCTTCCGGACGGTGACCGGCCTGGTCGATGCCGACACGTACGGTCACGGCCTGATCCATTTCCCGGCGCAATGGACCGACACCGCCTTCGAGGGCGTACTGCCGGCCGGCACCCCGGTCGCCCAGTGCCTGCCGGTGCCTCGTCAGGCTCTCGACCTCTCCTTCGAGACCCTGACCGGCGACGCCGCCAACCGCTTCGCCGAGACCGAGCGCGCCGTGGCCCGCAAGCCCGGCGCCTACAAGCGCCGCTTCCGCGCCCGGAAGCGGTGACCACAGGCAACGGAGCCCGTCGCTCTGTGCAGGGTTTCCAATTCGAAATTCACACCGGTTTATTGACGAGGCTAAATTTAGCCGTTAGGCTAACAAGCACTAAAAATCAGGAGCCGCGGGATGTTCGAGAACCCATACCGTCCCGGAGCGGGGCAGTTGCCTTTGTACCTCGCTGGTCGTGAAAACGAAAAGAAAAGGTTCAAGAGGCTTCTGGACCAGAAACCCGTTTTGAGGAACACGATTATTACTGGGCTTCGTGGGGTAGGAAAAACCGTGCTTCTAGAAAATCTGAAGCCGGCTTCCAAGGAAATGGGCTGGCTATGGACTGGTAATGATCTTTCCGAGTCGGCAAGCCTTACTGAAGACCGCATATGTCGTAGACTCATCACCGATTTATCCCTCATACTTAGGCCGATCTTGGTAAAAAGTGTTGATCAATTACCTATCGGGTTTGCAAGACAACCCGAGAAATTTGATATACCATTGACATTTGATGACCTATGGCAAATCTATGATCACACACCCGGGCTGAGCAGTGATAAAATTAAGGCAGTACTATTCAAAATTAGAGATTTATTAGAAAAAAGCAGCGTAAAAGGTATTATTTTTTCTTATGATGAAGCTCAGAATCTGTCAGATCATGCTATTGCCGGCGAGTACCCGCTCTCAACCCTATTAGACTCTTTTTCTGCGCTACAAAGAGACCATCATCCGGTCCAGATGATGCTCGTGTTATCCGGTTTGCCGACATTGTTCCCGAAGCTTAACGAAGCCAGGACATATACTGAAAGAATGTTTGATGTTATGACATTAGCAAAATTAGATCACGAGAACTCGAAATTGGCAATTGTAGAGCCAATTGAAATTTCGAAAAGCAAGCTTAAATTCGCGGAGAAAACTGTTGAAGAGATTAGCAATATGTCAGGAGGCTACCCGTATTTCATCCAGTATATATGCAAAGAAGTGTACGACACATGGATTGATCAAGCCACGGATGGCATTGTTACAAGCGTACCTTCCAAAGAAATTGTGGATAAGTTGGACCAGGACTTCTTTGCGCCAAGATGGGATAACGCGACAGACCGCCAACAGGAATTTATGTGGGTTATAGCAGGTTTACCCAACTGCGAGACTGAATTCACGCAGCAGGAAATAGTACGGCAATCAAAACAGAGATTAAAAAAGGGGTTCTCGCCCAGTCACACAAGCCAAATACTTAAGACCCTCGAGGATAAAGGTTTGGTTTTTCGCAGCAGGAGATCAAAATACTGCTTTGCAGTCCCACTAATGTCAGAATTCATCAAGAGGCAAAACTTGAACTATCAAAATCCCTAGTATTCCGGCCACGTCGCGGGTCAGGCGCGGCGCCAGGTCGTCCCGTGCGGCGTATCTTCCAGCACCACGCCCTTCGCCGTGAGCGCCTCGCGCAGGGCGTCGGCGCGGGCGAAATCGCGGGCCTTGCGGGCCTCGCTGCGCTCGGTGATGCGGGCCTCCACCCAGGCGGCGAAATCGTCGGCCGCCGCCGCGGCACCCGTCTCGCCGCCCTTGAACCAGGCCTCCGGATCGGCCTGCAGCAGGCCCAGCACCGCGCCGCCGGCCAGCAGCTGCCGCTTGAGGCGCATCTGCTCCGGCCGGTCCTCGGTCTTGTTGAGGCGGCCGGCGGTCTCGTGCAGCCAGGCAAGGGCGCCGGACGTATTGAGATCGTCCTCCAGCGCCTCGCGAAGGCCGGCCGGAAGGACGGCGTCGGGCTCGACACGAAGAGCCCCCACCCGCCGCAGCGCGCCATAGAGCCGATCGAGCGCCGCTTTCGCCTGGTGCACCGCCTCCTCGCTGAAATCCAGGGGCTGGCGGTAGTGGGCGGAAAGCAGGACCAGGCGCACCGCCTCCTCGCGGCCGGCAAAGGCGGCGCGCAGGTCGTGCACGGTGTAGAAATTGCCCAGCGACTTCGACATCTTCTCGCCGTTCACGGTGAGATAGCCGTTGTGCATCCAGTATTTCGCCATGATCGGCGTGCCGTGGGCGCAGCGGCTCTGGGCGATTTCGTTCTCATGGTGCGGAAAGATCAGGTCGAGCCCGCCCCCATGGATGTCGAAGGTCGGCCCGAGATGGGCGCCCGACATGGCCGAGCACTCGAGATGCCAGCCCGGGCGGCCGCGGCCCCAGGGGCTCTCCCAGCCGGGCTCCTCCCCGCGGCTCGGCTTCCACAGCACGAAGTCGGCGGGGTCGCGTTTGTAGGGGGCGACCTCCACGCGGGCGCCGGCGATCTGCTCGTCGCGGTCGCGGCGGGACAGTGCGCCATAGGCCGGCATGCTGGGCACGCTGAACAGCACATGGCCATCGGCCGCATAGGCGTGGCCGGCGGCGACCAGCGTTTCGATCATCGCCACCATGGGGCCGATATGCGCGGTGGCGCGCGGCTCGATATCGGGGTCGAGGGCCCCCAGTGCGGCCATGTCCTCGTGAAAGGCCGCGGCCGTACGTTCGGTCAGGGCGCCGATGTCCTCGCCATTCTCCCGGGCCGCCTGAATGATCTTGTCGTCGACATCGGTGATATTGCGGACATAGGTCACCCGCGGATAGTCGCGGCGCAGCAGCCGAGCCAGGACGTCGAACACCACCACCGGCCGGGCATTGCCGATATGGGCGTAGTCGTACACGGTCGGCCCGCACACGTACAGCCGTATGTGCGCCGGGTCGAGGGGGACGAACGCCTCTTTCTCGCGCGTCAGGGTGTTGAAGAGTCGCAGGGCCAAGGCTCACGCCCTCCCGGTCAGGCGATGACGGCAGCTAGGCGGGTCTCCTAGCAGAACCGCAGGGCGCCCGGCAATCCTTCCCGGGTGCCGCCTCGCGCCGCTCAGCCGCGGCGCCACCAGCCGGACTGGTTGCGGGAGACGGGAGCGGAGCGCCGCGTGGTGCCCGGCGGCTCGGCGTCAGGCCCGGCATCCTCTGCGGCGGCGTTCGCCACCCGGCGGTCATCGTCCCCGCCCTCATCGTGCTCTTCGTCCCGGTCGTCCCCGTCTCCCTCGTCGTCGTCTTCGTCGTCGTCTTCTTCGTCGTCTTCTTCGTCGTCGTCTTCTTCGTCGTCGTCGTCGTCATCGTCATCGTCGTCGTCGTCGTCGGCGTCCTCGTCCTCGTCGGCGGCGTCGTCGTCCTCGTCCTCGTCGTCGCCGCCGTCTTCGTCGGCGTCCTCATCTTCGGGGTCGTCTTCGAGAACGGCGTCCGCCGGCTCGCCGCGCTCCTGCTCATCGGCCCAGGCGCGCTCGGCCGCCACGGCGTCCTCCGCGTCCGCGGCCGGTTCCGGTTCCTGCAGCGCCGCCTCCACGGCTTCGGCGTCGGGCAGGACGACGATGTTGGGGCCGCCCTCGACCTCGGCGCGGCTGAGCAGCGGATGGGCGTCGACGAATTCCGGCAGGCTGCCGAAGCCGAAGGCCATCGGCGTGAAGCCGGGATCGATGCGGCGGATGGCGCGCTGGAACTGCGAGGGGTTGAGCCGGGCCCCGGCCCCATGCTCGTCGACCAGAGCGGCGATGCTGGAGGTCAGCTCCCGCAGGTCGCGGGTCTGGGGTGCCGGCCGCCGGGTCGGACGGGGCGCGCGCTGCGCAGGCCGCGGCTCGGAGATGAACGGCACCGCCGACGCCTCCTGCGCCTCACCGGTCTCCGCCTCATAGCGCGGATCGTGCATGAGGAAATCGGCCGCCGCTTCGGCCGACAGGGCCGGGCGCGGGCGCTCGGGACGCTCGGGCCTCTCCGGGCGCTCCGGCCGGGCGGGGCGGGCGCGCCGTTCGGCGGGCCCGGGGCGCACGATCGGTTCGCTCACCGGCGCACCCGGCTCGCCGGGGAGGTCATCATAGTCGACATAGAGGTCGCAGTGCTGGCGAAAGATGTCGTTGGTCTTCTCGCGCCAGCCGACGCCGATCACAAGCCGGCCGTGCCGCCGGAGCGACCGGGCGAGCGGGCCGAAATCCGAATCCGCCGTGACCAGGAAGAAGACATCGATGCGCGAGTCGACCAGGCTGGTCTCCAGCGCATCCAGCGACATCTGGATATCCAGGCCGTTCTTCGACTGGTTCATATAGGTCGCCTGGATCTGGTCGAAGCCATAGCGCAGCAGCGAGCCGCGGAAAGTGCGGAGCTTCGCCCAGTCGGCATAGGCCCGCCGCAGGATCGGACGTGTTGTGGTCTCGACATGTGCCATGACCCGGCCGATCTCGAAATTCACCAGGCCGGCGGACCCGTTGACCGCCATATTCTCGACGTCGACAAAAACGGCAGAAAGGGGTAGCGATTTCATCTGTTCAAGTGTTTGCAAGGCGCTCATCCTCATGACTTTCAAACTGTATGGTCTTTTGAGATTTCATCGATCAGATCTTCATCCAATCGCGCTGCATGTCGTGGTTGACGGGCACGAGTCCAAGTCTCCGATCCCTGCCTTCTTTTAAATGCGTCAAATTGGCCGGGCCGCAAGTCCCGGCTCCTGGCGCGAAACAGGCTCAGGCGGACTCGCCGAGAAGGCGTGCCCGCGCCCGGTCCCGGCCGATCAGCGGCAGCAGGACCTTCAGCTCCGGCCCGGATTCGCGGCCGGTGAGCGCCAGGCGCAGCGGCCGGAACAGGGCTTTGCCCTTGAGGCCGGTCCGCGCCTTCACCGTCTCGACCCAGCGGCTCCAGGTCTCCTCGTCCCACGGCTCGGACGGCAGGGCGTCCGCGGCCGCGGCGGCGAAATCCGCGTCCGCGATTTGCGGCGCGACCGGTCCCTTCGCCACCCGCCACCAGTCGGCAAGGTCGGCGAACACCGTCAGATTGGGCCGCACCGCCTCCCAGAAGCCGGGATCCACGTCGGGCAGGCCGAGCCCCGGCAACCGCCCGGCAATGTCGGCAAAATCGAGGTGGTGCAGCACCTGCGGATTGAGACGTTTCAGCTCGTCCGGGTCGAATTTCGGCGTCGCCCGGCCAAACCGTTCGATATCGAAGCATTCGACCAGCGGCGCCAGGCGGGTCTGCGGCACCACCGGATCGGCGGTGCCGAGCCGGGCCAGCAGGCTGACGACCGCCATGGGCTCCAGCCCCGCCGCCTCGCGCAGGCTTTCCAGGGTCAGGCTGCCGAGCCGCTTGGAGAGGCCCTTGCCGGCGGCATCGGCCAGCAGCGGCAGATGCACGAAGGCAGGCGGCGCAGCGCCCAGCGCCTCGGTCATCTGGATATGGGCGGCGGTATTGGCGACATGGTCCTCGCCGCGCACCACATGCGTGATGGCAAGGGCGATGTCGTCGACAACCGAGCAGATGTGGTAGAGGGGCCGGCCGTCCTCCCGCACGATGACCGGGTCGGACAGGTCGCGGCCCTCGAAGCGCACCGGCCCGCGCACCAGGTCCTCCCAGGCGATCGGCGCATGCGCCAGCAGAAAGCGCCAGTGCGGCCGGCGGCCCTCGGCCTCAAAGCGGGCGCGGTCGGCCTCGGTCATCGCCAGGGCGGCGCGATCGTAGATCGGCGGGCGGTTCTGCTGCAGCTGGCTGCGCCGCTTCAGCGCCAGTTCGTCCGGCGTTTCATAGCAGGGATAGAGCCGGCCGGCCGCCTTCAGCCGGTCGATTGCCGCGTCATAGGCGGGCATCCGGTCCGATTGCCGCACCTCCGCGTCCCAGTCCAGCCCCAGCCAGGCCAGGTCCCGCCGGATAGCGGCGATATAGGCCTCCTCGGAGCGTTCGGTGTCGGTGTCGTCGACACGCAGCAGGAAGCGGCCGCCGGCATGGCGGGCGAACAGCCAGGCGACCAGCGCGGTGCGGGCATTGCCGACATGCAAGAGCCCGGTCGGGCTGGGAGCGAAGCGGGTGACGATCACGATAAGGACGCTCTGAGACGGGGCGCAGTCAGATGCCGGCGCGGAAATCGCGGCGCGGGATGCGTGTTTCCCGGTGCACATAGACCGACATGATCAGGCCGAGGGCGAAGAGCACCGCCAGCATTGCCGTTCCGCCATAGGATATGAGCGGCAGCGGCACGCCGACAACCGGGATCAGCCCCATGACCATGGCGATGTTGATGAAGACGTAGAGGAAAATGTTCGTGGTCAGGCCCAGCGCCAGCATGCGGCCGAAATGATTGCGGCTGGTCAGGCCGATGGCAACGCCGTGCACCAGGACGAGGAAATACAGCCCCAACAGCCCCAGCCCGCCGGCGAGGCCGAATTCCTCGGCCAGCATGGTGAAGATGAAATCGGTCTGCCGTTCGGGCAGGAAGTTGAGATGGCTCTGGGTGCCTCCCAGAAAGCCCTTGCCCCAGACGCCGCCGGAACCCAAGGCAATCTTCGACTGCAGGATATGGTAGCCGGCGCCCAGCGGATCGCGCTCGGGATCGAGGAAGGTCAGGATCCGGTCGCGCTGATAATCGTGCAGCGACTGCCAGACGATCGGGATGCTTGACAGGCCGGCGAACACCACCACCGCGAACTTCCACAGCCGCACCCCGGCGATGAACAGCATCGCGCCGCCGACCATCAGCAGCATCAGCGCCGTGCCCAGATCGGGCTGCTTGAGGACGAGGCCGGCCGGCGCCAGGATGATCATCGCCGGGACGATCAGCCGGCTCGGCCGCCACACCTCTTCCAGCGTCGGCCCGTGGAAATAGCGGGCAAGCGCCAGCACCATGGCGACCTTCATGATCTCGGAGGGCTGCAGCTGCAGAATGCCGAGATCGATCCAGCGCTGCGCCCCCATCCCCGTGAAGCCGACGACCTCCACGGCCAACAGGCTGGCAAAGGCCAGAAAATAGAAGGGGTAGGCCAGCCGCAGCCAAAGCCGGATATCGACCAGGGCGACGACGACCATCATCGCCACGCCGAGGGCAAAGCGCATGATCTGCCGCGAGGCCCAGGGGTCCATGCTGCCATGCGCGGCCGAATAGAGCATGGCGAAGCCGGCGGCGGCCAGCAGACCGATCAGCAGGACCAGCGTCCAGGGAAGCTGAATGACCTTTTCGGCCAGGCGCATTCCCGGCTCGTCATGGCTGCCATCGAGGCGCGCGATCAGGCTCATGGCGCGCTCCCGCCGCTGCCCGCCGGGCGGGCCCCGGCGTCGGCGCCGGCATCGGCGACCAGCTGCCGGGCCGGGTTGCGCTGCTGGCACTCCAGCAGGATGTCGCGGGCGATCGGCGCGGCGGTGCGGCTGCCGCTGCCGCCATGCTCGACCACCACCGCGGCGGCATAGCGCGGCGTCTGGATCGGCGCATAGGCGACGAACAGCGCATGGTCGCGCAGCCGCCAGGGGCGGTCCTCATTGCGGATGATGCCGGACAGCCGCTCGGCGGTGGAGATGCGGCGCACCTGCGAGGTCCCGGTCTTGCCGGCCATTTCCATGCCGGCGACGTCGATCTGCGCCCAGCGCGCGGTGCCGGTCGGGCTGGACGTGACCCGCACCATGCCGTCGCGGACCAGCGCCAGCGAGGCCTCCGACACTCCCAGATCGGCCGGCGGCACGTCCGCGACCGGGTCCCCGCTTTCGCCCAGCCTCAGGGTGACCCGCGGACGCACCTGGCCGCGGCCATTGGCGATGCGCGCGGCCATTACCGCCAGCTGCAGCGGCGTCGCCAGCACATAGCCCTGGCCGATGGCGGCGATCAGCGTCTCGCCGGGCTGCCAGGGCTGGCCGAGCGCCGCCTGCTTCCAGGCGCGGGTCGGCATCAGCCCCTCCTTCTCGCCCGGCAGGTCGATGCCGGTACGCAGGCCGAGGCCGAAGCGGTGGGCCATGGCGGCGATCTTTTCGATGCCGATGCGCCGCGACACTTCGTAGAAATAGACGTCGCAGGATTGCGAAATGGCCTCCGCCAGCGCCGTCCAGCCATGGCCGCCGCGCCGCCAGCAATGAAAGCGGTGATTGCCGAGCTCCAGGAAGCCGGGGCACCAGGCCTGATAGCCGGGCCCGATCACCCCTTCTTCCAGCGCGGCCAAGGCCACCAGCATCTTGAAGGTCGAGCCGGGGGCATACTGGCCGGTGATCGCCTTGTTGTTGAGCGGCCCGTGCGGGTCGTTGACCAGGCCGTTCCAGGCATCCATCGAGATGCCCGTGGTGAACTGGTTGGGATCGAAGCTGGGCTGCGAGGCCATGGCGAAGACCTCGCCGGTCTCGACATCGAGGATCACCGCCGCGGCGCTGCGCTCCGCCCGCAGGCGGTCCTGGACATATTCCTGCAGGCCGATATCGATGGTCAGCCGCACATCGGCGCCGGGCGTCCCTTCGTCGCGCTGCAGCTCGCGGATGACGCGCCCCAGGGCGTTGACCTCGACCTGGCTGGCGCCGGCCTCGCCGCGCAGATTCTCCTCCAGCTGCCGCTCGACGCCGGTCTTGCCGATGCGGAAGCCGGGCAGCGCCAGCACCGGGTCGCCGGTCAGCTCCGATTCGGAGACCGCGCCGACATGGCCGAGGATATGCGCCGTCGCCGGCCCGTGCGGGTAGTGCCGCAGCTCGCCGACCTCGATGGAAATGCCGGGCAGGCGCGGGGCATTCGCCTCCAGCCGCGCCACCTGCCGCCAGCCGAGATTCTCGACCAGGGTGACGGGGACGAAGGCGCGGCGCCGGCCAATATCGCGCAAGGCGCGGCGGCGCTCGAAATCGGTCAGGGTGACGATGCGCGACAGCCGGTCGAGCGTCTCCTCGACATCGCCGGCCTCTTCGGCGACCAGCACCACGCGGAAATTCTGGTTGTTGACCGCCAGCGGCACGCCGAAGCGGTCGACAATGCGCCCGCGCGACGGCACCGACAGCCGGATATTGATGCGGTTTTCCTCGGCCAGGACCTGGTAGCGCTCGCGCTCGACCACCTGCAGATAGTACATGCGGGCCGCCAGGGCGCCGAACAGCCCGGTCTGGACCCCGCCCAGCACCAGGGCGCGGCGCGTCAGACTGCGATAGCGTTCGGTCTCCCGGTCCATGGCCCGCGCCTCTCTCCGCCCCGGTTCCGCCGCTTCAGGCCGGCATCCGCACGAAATGCCGGTGCACCTGCAGGAACAGCCAGCCCCAGAGCGGAAACAGGGCGGCCGTGAACAGCGAACGGAACAGCGCCGGCTCCAGCGGCATCAGCGCCCCGGCGGCCAGCGAGATCACCGTCCATTCGGTCAGGCAGGCGAAGCCCGAAACGACGAAGAAACCGCCCCAGAGCATGAGAAAGGGCTTGCCGCTGAGCACCCGCTGCTGGCTGCGCACCAGCCAGTACACCAGAAGGAAAACGGCCGCATAGGCCCCGAGGATGGCGCCCGTCAGCATGTCGTGCAACACCCCGATGGCGAAGACCAGGCTGACCGGCACCAGATCGGGCCGGTGGACGATCCAGTAATACAGCCCGGCCAGCGGCATCAACGGTGCGATGCTGGCATAGAGCGGCGCCTGCAGCGGCACCACCCCGAGCAGCGTCATGGCCAGCAGCAGCAGGCCGGGCGTGCCGTTGCGGGCGGCGAGGTCCAGCTTCTGCCAGAACCGGTCGGTCACCGCGGGTGTCCGACCACGGAGCGCAGCCGGGCCGCCTCGAAATAGGGCTCGAAATCGACCAGGCGGACATATTCCAGCCGGCCCAGATCCTCGAAAAGCCGTACCCGCACGACGCCGTCCTCGACCGCCGCCACCGTGCCGACCGGCAGGCCCGGCGGCAGGGCGCCGCCATGGCCGGAGGTCGTGATCCGATCGCCGACATGCACCTGGCTTTCCGGCGGCAGATAGAGCAGGCGCGGCTGCGGGCCGTTGTCGCCGCCCAGAATGGCCCGGTGCCGCAGCGGCTCGACCACCACCGGGATGCGGGAATTGAGGTCGGTGACCAGCAGGATGCGCGCCGCCCGGTCGCCGGTCTGCACCACCCGGCCGGCCAGTCCGCGGGCGCCGAGCGCGGCCTGATCCTCGGCCAGGCCGTGCTGACTGCCGCGATTGACCATGATGGTGCGCACGAACGGCCCGGAATTGTCGGCGATCACCCGGCCGGTGACGAAGGAGTGGGCCGGGTCGGGCTCATAGTTCATCAGCCCGCGCAGCGTCTCGTTCTCCGCCTCAAGCCGGTGGGCCAGGGCCTGATACTGCTGCAGGGCCTCGTTCTCCCGCCGCAGCGCGGCGTTTTCCTGCCGCAACCGCGTCAGCTCGTTGACGTCCTCGATCGCATTGGCCAGCGTCGCGGCCGGACGGGAAAATCCGTCCAGGACCGGGCTGACGACGTCGGCGACGCCCGCCCGGACCTGCTCGACCAGCACCGTGTCGACCTTGCCGACCATCATCAGGCCGATCGCGGCGAACAGGAACAGCCCCAGGGAAAAGCGATGGGCGGCCGCCTTCAGGGCTGCCAGCCGTGCCACCGGTCGATTGAGCACCCGTGCCGTCAAGGCCTGGTACTCCCTCATCCTGTTGTTGCGCCGTCACCGCCGGTTACCCGGCGCGTTCGAATTCCGCGGGTCGCACCGGGCTCCTGCCGGGTCGGCTCTCTACCCCGCTATGCAAATCCGCCCCCTTTCCAGGTTCGGCGGCTCTGTACCATATCTTGTGATTCAATACGAGTCTATTAACACGCTCTTGAGAATTTTCATCTCCTCCAGAGCCCGTCCGGTGCCCAGCGCAACGCAGCTCAGCGGGTCGTCGGCGATGGTCACCGGCAGGCCGGTGGCGTGGCGCAGCACGAAGTCGAGATTGTTGAGCAGGGCGCCGCCGCCGGTCAGCACGATGCCCTTGTCGACGATGTCGGCCGCCAGCTCCGGCGCGGTGTGCTCCAGCGCCACCTTGACCGCTTCGACGATGGCGCTGACCGGCTCGGCCAGGCTTTCGGAGATCTGCCGCTCGGTCACCACGAGTTCCTTGGGCACGCCGTTCATCAGGTCGCGGCCCTTGATTTCCATGGCCGCGCCTTCGCCGTCGTCGGGCGGGCAGGCCGAGCCGACCTCCTTCTTGATCCGCTCGGCCGAGCCCTCGCCGATCAGCAGATTGTGGTTGCGGCGGATGAAGCCGATGATCGCCTCGTCCATCTTGTCGCCGCCGACCCGCACCGAGCGCGAATAGACGATGCCGCCCAGCGCCAGCACCGCCACCTCGGTGGTGCCGCCGCCGATATCGACGACCATCGAGCCGGTGGGCTCGGTCACCGGCAGGCCGGCGCCGATCGCCGCCGCCATCGGCTCCTCGATCAGCAGCACCTTGCGCGCGCCCGCCGATTCGGCCGATTCCTGGATGGCGCGGCGCTCGACGGCGGTGGAACCGGAGGGCACGCAGATAATCACCTGCGGGCTGGCAAAGCTGCGGCGGTTGTGGACCTTGCGGATGAAGTGCTTGATCATCTCCTCCGCGACCTCGAAATCGGCGATGACGCCGTCGCGGAGCGGCCGGATGGCCTGGATATTGCCGGGCGTGCGGCCGAGCATCTGCTTGGCCTCGTCGCCGACCGCCAGCACCTGCTTGCGGCCGCGCACCGTGGCGATGGCGACGACCGAGGGCTCGTTGAGGACGATGCCGCGCCCCTTGACATAGACCAGCGTGTTGGCCGTGCCGAGGTCGATGGCCATGTCGTTGGAGAGAAAACCCAGAAGATTTGCAAACATCGAGGCGTGAACCTGCGCGGGGCATGACGCGGCGAAGACGGACGGGGCGCCGGAGGCCGGAGATCGTGTGCCCGGATCGATAGCCGATTCATGCCGCCGTCACAAGAACCGTGCGGGGCGACACCCGAGCAGCGGCATGCCCGAGGCCGATCGGGGGCGAGAGTATAGCCGCCCTTCCAATTGTGTTCCTCAGGCCAATGCCGCGCTCCCGGGACGGTGGCCGGTGGGTTGCTGATGTGCGCAAGCGAACCCGACAGCGGGCAGAGCATCCCGGGCCGGGCCATGGCCCGTATTTGCGGGCGTACACCGACTTGACCCGTGCGACCTGCGTACCCACACCGTAGATACGGATGTCGGAACGTGGAGTTTGGCTGGGACGAGGGAAAGCGCAGCCGCGTGTTTCACGATCGGCAGATTGATCTGGCAGACATGCGCCGGCTTTTCGACGGAAGGCCGCGGCTGACCTTTCCCTCGCCTCGAAATGATGAGGCTCGGCAGGTTTCCGTCGGTGAAATCAACGGAAAGTTCTTCGCCGTAGTCTGGCTGTGGCGTGGCGACATGATTTGGATCATCACGGCGCGACGTGCTCGCCGAAGAGAAGAGACCCAGTACAGACACTTGGTTCAGGGAAACGGCAACCATGCAGGATAGAACGAGTTACGCGCGCACGGACAGCGAAGACGAGATTGCCCGGCAGGAGACGACGGATCCCGACTTGGCCGCGATTCCCGAGGACTGGATCAAGCATGCGCGCCTTGAGACCGGGATTCCCGAGCCGCCGTCATCGCGGCGCAAGCGGTCCGTTAACATCCGCCTCGACCCCGAAATCGTCGAGTTCTTCGAAGCCCAGGGTCGCGGCTGGCAGACCCGCATCAACGCCGTGCTGAAAGCCTATGTCGACACCCGCCAGTCCTCCAACCGCTGAGCCACCTTGGTCGCTTGCGGGTGAGCCAAACTGATTCGACGGTGGCGGTTCCCCGCAGGGATGCCGCGGCGAATGCCCGATGGATGCTGGTCGATCCGGTACGCCTGCCCTTGAGGGTCGGTCATTGTTCCCGGGGCGTTTGATTCCATATGGGCAACCCCGGCGGTGCGGCGGCGTCGGGCCGGACGCGCCGCAGGCGGGCGCCGTGCCGTTCGGCGATGGCCGCGAGCCTGGCCGCCACGGCCGCATCGCCGTCAAAGAGGATGTCGGTCACGCCGGCGCGCAGGGCGGCCAGCACGGCGCCGGGCGCATCGCCGCAGTCGAGCACCGCGGTGATCGCGAGGTCGGGGAATTCCGCCGTCAGGGCGTCGCAAAGTTTGCGCCACCAGCCGCCGCCGGCATGGGACCCGGCGCCCGGGGCGCTGACCAGCAGAAGGGGCGTACCCCGCGCCCGGGCGGCGGCGGCCGCGGCGCGGGCCTCCATGAGCCCGTGCACGCAAATGGCCGGCGGTCCTTCCGGCATGGCCGCCCTCAGGCCGGCTCGTCGGTGGCGGGCAGGGCCCAGTCATAGCCGCGATGGCGCTTGCGGGTCTGCTCATAGGTGTCGACCTGGTCGCCCCATTGCGCCCAGCCGGGCCGGCGCTCGCGGGCGAACAGCTCGAGATAGGGGCCGGGGCTGCAGGCCTCGATGATCTCGTAGAGGGTCGGCGGCTTTTTCGAATGCTCGCGCTTGCGATGGACCATCACATTGGTCTGCCGCCGGCCCGGCGCGGCGGTGCGCAGGCTGCCGCGCACCCCGAACAGCACCAGCTCGGTGACATTGCGGAAGTAGAAGCCGACGCCGCGGCCGTCCGGTCCGCCGTCCTTGCGCACCTTGTACCACACCAGATTGGTCTTGTAGGTGAAGCCCCAGGCCTGAAGCAGCGCGAGGCCGTCGGGGAGCAGGGCGTTCGGGCACCACAGATAGACGTGGCTGGCCGGCGCCATCAGCCCGGCGACCGGGAGGGTGGCGAGTTCCTCGGTCGACAGCGTCGCATAGCGGGCGAGCCGGCGATGCTCCGGCGCCACCTTGCCGGTGCGATTGGCAAAGCGCCAGGGCGGGTCGATGAGCAGGCTGCCGAAGCCCTGCGGGTGTGCCCTGCCGAATGCCGCCAGATCGGCCGCCGTCGCCGCGCTGTCCATGCCGGTCTCCGCCCCCTCTCATCCCGCTTTACGACGAGCCGTCCCGCTCGCCCGGTTTGCCGCGCTCCGCCGGCGGTCGGTCCAGGTCGGGCAGGTCGCCGGCCATGGCCGCCAGCTCCTGCCGCAGATCCTCGATTTCGCGGCCGATGCCGCCCCTCGGCCCCGCCGTCTCGGGACCGTGTTGCGGCCCTGCGGCCGGGCGCTCAGCCGGCCGCTCCGGCGCGCGGTCGTGGGACGGCGGCGGCCGGCGAACCGCCGCGGTGGCGCCGGAGCCCGACCCCGCCGCCGTTCCGGGGGCGGGCGTGGAGGACATGGCTGCCGTCACCGCGCCCATGCGCTCGGCCACCCGCATCATCAGGTCGAGCATCTGGCGCTGCCCCTGGGCGAGCGTCGCCAGCTCCTCGCCGGCCCGCGACAGGTCGCTGCCGCTGCTGCCGTCGACCAGCCGGCTGAGTTGGGCGTGCAGATCGACCAGGCGCTCGATGGTCGGCACCAGCACCTCGACAAGCTCGTGCCAGGTCTGGCGGATCTGCTCGGCCGAGTCGGCGCTTGCCTGCAGCTGTGCCCGGTTGGTCTCGATGATCTCGGCGAGATGGGCGAGCGTCGTGTTGGCACCGTCCGCCAGGGTCTGAAGCGTGTCCTGGGTGTGCGACTGCATGCCGTCGAGGAACGAATCGAGCGCCACCGTCACCCGCTCGCGCAGTTCGACCATGGTGTCGGTGAGATGGGCGAGCGTCGTGGTCAGGCGCTCGGTCTGGGCGGTCTGGCGGGCATTGACGTCGCCGATGATCTGGGCGAGGGCCGCCGGCATCAGCGGCCCGCCGCCCTCGCGCCAGCCCTCGCGCGGGCCGTCCCGGGCGCCTTCGCGCCGTTCGCCGGGCGGGCGCGGCTCGGCCTCCGCCTCCGGGGCGCGGCCGATCTCCCGCGGCGGCGCCGGCTCCGGTGCGACCAGGGCCGCCGACAGCTCCTGCACCCGCTGGCGCAGGTCGTTCTCCATGCGGCCGAGGGCCGTCTCCAGGATCTCGCGGATGGCGCGGTGATTGGCGCGCAGGGTCGCCGTCAGCTCGCCGAGGGGGTCGGGCAGCAGCTGGTGAACCAGCGCCTCGACTTCGGTGCAGAAAGCGGCCGCCTGGCGGTTGCGCAGCGCCACCAGCCCGTCCAGCACCAGCTTTGCGGCGAGCGCGAAGAGGGTCGCCTGAATGATGGCCGGCAGCGCCTCCAGCGGCAGCGGCGCGCCGGCGCCCGGCAGGCCCTGCACCAGGCTCAGGGCGCCGGCGACGCCCAGGGCGAAGAACAGAAGCGGGAAGGTGCGGAAGACGCCGATGCCGAGCCGCTGCTCGACCGTGCTGGCGGGGCCGAGATAGGGACCGGCCGGCACCGCGCCGAAGGCGGTGCGATTGAAGGGGAAGGTGCGCGGGTCGCCGAGCCCGACGATGCGGAAATAGGCCTCGGTGCGCTCGGCCAGCCAGGGCGTGGGAGCCAGCGCCTCAAGCAGGCCGGCGGCGTCCAGCCCCTCCTCCTCCTGCATCTGCAGGAAGCCGGCGAGCCGCCGCCGCGCCCGGCGGGTGGCCAGCGCATCGACGCCGGCCGGCACCGCCAGCATCAGCACGAAGGCGAGACCGGCCGCAACCAGCAGGGCAAAAAGAGTTGCCGCCGTCTGACCGCCCTGGCTCCAGGGACCGGTCACGCCGCCGCCGGTCCCGGGCGCCAGCATCAGCACGACGAAGACCAGCAGGCAGACTGCGGCGGAGAGCACGAGCCAGAGCGGGCGGGTCATGGCCCGCTCCTTCCCGGCCCTCGTGCGGGACCGGCAAAGTCGATCGGCATAAGCGGCGTGACCGGATCCGGTTCCCGGCGGAACCGGCCGGCCGGAACGGGCATCGGCGAAAAAGGAGGCGCGGCAGGCATCGGACGAACACGAGAACCTTGTGATTCGTCCTCTTTAGCACTTCTTCCGTTCAATGCCAAACCAAGGCAATCATTGTCAGCGCCCTGCCGGCCAACGCAAAAGTCCGCCGTCAGGGTCCGATGCCGACAATCTATATATCCAGGCGGGACGTGGCCGCCGCTGCGCCCTCGGGGCGGGCCCGAGGGAACGACGGCCGGCCGCGGCCTTATTCGACGCGCAGATTGACGGCCGAGGATTTCCCGCGCTGGCGGTCGACCTCGATGTCATAGCTGACCTTCTGGCCGTCGGTGAGACCGTGCAGGCCGGCGCGCTCGACGGCGGAGATGTGGACGAAGACGTCTTTGCCGCCGTCATCCGGAGCGATGAAACCATAGCCTTTGGTGCTGTTGAACCACTTCACGGAGCCTGTGCTCATGATCTGATGTCCTTTCGGTTGGTCAAAGTGGCGGGGACCGGCGCCGTGCCGGCCTCCCGGGATAAGGGGAAAAGGAGGCACGCCAACACCGGCCGCGACTGCCGCCGGGCGGTGTGGCCGCCGGCGGGCGGCGGTCGAAGGACAATGCCGGTCCGGGCCGGCTGTCGGTGCCAGGGAGCGCGACGGGCGCTCGGATCGTGCACTGCCGCCCGGTATCGCCCGGCCGATCAGCTGCTCGATGTCGCGGAGCAGGCCGTGCTCGGCCGGATCGCACAGGGCGACGGCGGTGCCGGCCTTGCCGGCGCGGGCCGTGCGGCCGATGCGGTGGACATAGGCCTCGGGCACATGCGGCAGCTCGAAGTTGACGACGTGGGAGACGTCGTCGACGTCGATGCCGCGCGCGGCGATATCGGTGGCGATCAGAATCGGCGCGCATCCGGATTGAAACGCGGCCAGGGCCCGTTCGCGCTGGACCTGGCTCTTGTTTCCGTGGATGGCGGCGGCGTTCAGACCGGCCTTTTCGAGGTGGATGCAGAGCTTGTCGGCCCCCCGCTTGGTGCGGGTGAAGACGATGGTGCGTTCGACACCGTCCTGCGTCAACAGATGCACCAGCGCATCCCGCTTCCCGGCATGATCCACCAGAATGACCGACTGGTCGATCCGGTCGATGGGCTGCGAGGGCGGACCCGCGGCGATCTCGGCCGGGTTGGTCAGGAACTCCTGGGCCAGGGCGCGGATTGCCTTGGGCATGGTCGCCGACAGCAACACCGTCTGCCGGGTTGCGGGAAGGCGGGCGAGGATGCGGCGGATCGCCGGCAGGAAGCCGAGGTCGAGCATCTGGTCGGCTTCGTCAAGGACGACGACCCCGGTCTGATCGAGCCTCAAAGCACCGGTGCCGAGATGGTCCTCCAGCCGGCCGGGCGTGGCGATCACGACATCGACGCCGGCTGCCAGCGCCCGGATTTGCGGTCCCGGCCGCGCGCCGCCGACCACCACCGCACTCGTGCTGCGGACGAACCGTCCATAGGTGCGGACCGACTGGTCGATCTGCTGCGCCAGCTCGCGCGTCGGTGCCAGGACCAGGGCCCGGCAGGTGCCGGGTCGGGGCCGCCCGCGGCTCCCGGCGATGGCGTGGAGGAGCGGCAGGACGAAGGCGGCCGTCTTGCCGGTGCCCGTCTGGGCCAGGCCGATCACATCCCGCCCGGAGAGCATGGCGGGAATGACATCGGCCTGAATGGCTGTCGGGGTGGCATAGCCTTCGGCCGACACGGCGCGAAGGAGCGGCTCGGACAGGCCGAGCACGGGGAATCCGGTCAAATCGCGACTTTCAAAACGGGTGCCGACACGGCGGAAGCGGCATCCCCCGGCGGCGGGTCGTCCTTTTGCGGAAGCTTGCGTCGATCAGCTGCCTGGGCTCATGTGCCGGAAAGGCACGTCGCCGGGCAACGATCGGTCAGGATGGCTGCTCGACAATGGAACCGCCAACGGTGGTACGTCGTCAACGCGCGGGCCCGGATGTGACTATGTGGAAGGAAGGGGGCCGAGCGCAAGCGAAATCGCCGGCCCCTGCCGTTCTGCCCCCCGTTCCGGCCCGCCGTCGGCGATGCGGCTCTCGGGCGTCGGGTGGCAACGCGCCCGGCAGCGGACCGGACTGATGCAAAGTGATTGAGGTCGACCTGTTGCCCATGAAACCAACACACTTATAAAGCAATGCTTTATTCTCATGTGAAAACCTGTAAAAGAGTTATGGGCCTGCGGCCGTGGAGGAATTTATGCTTTTGGAATGGTCGGATGAGCTTTCGGTCGGCGTTTCCGAAATTGACGAAGATCACAAGAAACTGCTGGAGATCGTCAATCGCTTTTTCGATGCCTACCGCTTTGCCGACTCGCGGGCGACCGTTCTTTCGGCCTTGACCAACATCGCCGATTACGCAAGCTGGCACTTCGATCACGAAGAGCGGATCATGCGGCGGGAGAAGTTCCCCGGCCTCGACATTCACAAACGGCAGCATAGCGAGCTGCTCGACCGCCTGGCCGGCCTGATCGCCGGGTTCGAGACCGGGCGGGCCGACATCACCGAAGCGACGCTCGGCTTTCTCAGCGACTGGGTGCTCGTGCACCTCAAGACCCAGGACCTGGAACTCGGCCGCTGGGTCCTCGCCCGCCGCCCTGCCGCGGCGGTCTGAGCGCAGCCGGACGCCGGTCTTCGTCCGGCCGGGTCGCGGGCGGGTCGCGGGCGAACTCGGCGGCCCTGGCCCTGCCGCAGGCCGGCGGGCGCAAAGCCCCAGCAAATCGATTGGTTTTTCCCTCTTCGTTCCGCGGCCTTTTTGCCTTATATGGAAGCGTCATGTCGATCAACGGCAGGAAGGGGTAAGCAATGACGAAGCATGGGGCGCAGAATAGCGGCAAGGACCTGGTCAGGATCAACACCCTGACCCTGCGCGACGGCCTGCAGTCCACCGGCGTGTGGAACGATTTCTTTCCGATCGTCAAGCGCGCGCTGAAGGAGCTGGCCGACGCCCGCAACGGCGCGACCGGCGAGCAGCCGAATGTCGAACGGCTGCACAAGATCGCCAAGATGACCCGGGAAGTGGGCTATATCGGCCAGGAAATGTTCTGGGGGCAGTCCTTCCAGAAGCACATGATCGCCGAGATCAGCCCGTTCGAAGCGATGGAGCTCTACCGCCGGGTCTATGGCGACGAGTTCCAGCTGACCGGCCTGGGCCGGGGCGTCAACGCCGTCGGCTTCCGCCCCTATGGCCAGGACGTCATCGACGCCCTGGTGGTGCGCTTTGCCGAGCGCGGCGGCGTCACGGGCGACAAGAAGATCAAGATGCGGATCTTCGACGCCCTGAACAGCCAGGACAACTGCGCCTCGATGGTGAAGGCGGCCGCCCGCTACAACGCCTCCGGCGAGGCCGGCGTCAAGCCGATCTGGATCGAAGCGGCGCTCTGCTACCAGCCGCCGCGCGAGATCAACAAGTGGGACGACAACGGCAATGTCACCGAGCGCGTGCCGCTGTTCACCAACGCCTACTACCTGAACTATGCCAGGAAGCAGATCGCCGCGGCCGAATCGGCGGGCAGCGTGCTGGATTCGCTGGTCATCAAGGACATGGCCGGCCAGCTGAACGCCAATCGCCTGGCCGAGCTGCTGCCGCCTCTCAAGGAGCTGGGCCTGCCGGTCTATCTCCACATGCACGCCACCAACTACGAATCGACGATCGAGACCATTCAGGTCGCCGTCGATAACGGCATCGCCGGGTTCGAGGTCGCCGACTGGCCGCTGGCCGACGGCACCTCGCACGCCAGCGTCCGCGACGTGCTGCCGGGGCGCGAAGACAAGATGGTGCCGATCGATCTCAACGCCCTGACGGCGCTGGAGACCGAGTACGAGACCATCTTCGGCCAGAAGGACAAGCTGTTCGAGACCGAGGGCACGCCGCAGTCGCACCGCGACGACCTGAAGCTGAGCCGCAAGGAGCGCCTGATCCTCTGGCAGCTCGGCATTCCGGGCGGCGCCATGCCGGCGGTGATGGACCTGCTGATCAAGTCCTCCAAGCTCAAGAAGATCACCATGAACGAGGCCATCGCCACGTTCGAGGAAGAGCTGGAGCGGCTGCAGGACGAAGTGGGCTGGGTGCCGCTGGTCACGCCGATGGCCGACATCATCTACACCCAGGCCATCATCAACATGCAGAACGGCCGGTACAATGTCGTCGAGGACCGCTTCGGCAAGATGATCCTCGGCAAGTACGGCCGCTATGTGAACCACGACAATGACGAGGAAATCCAGTTCGCACCGCATGTGATCCAGGCGGTGATCGACTACTGCCAGGGCGTCAAGGACGGCACCAAGCTGGCCCTTGGCGGCAAGCCCTATCCGCCGCCGGTCTACTCGAAGGAAAAGGCGACCTACGCGCTGGAAATGGACGGCACCCGCGAGAAGCTGCGGCCGCTGCTGGAACGCGCCCAGATCGATCCGGAAAGCCCGATCGCCGATGAAGCGCTGGTGATGAAGCTGATGGAGCCGCCGGCGTCGACCAACCTGACCGAGCGTATCCTCCTCGGCCGGCAGCAGGAGCGCATGGCCGAGCTGCTGGCGTCGATCGAGGAAACGGTCGGGCCGCTGGAGCAGGTGTTCGCCGACCAGGATCAGCTCGCCTTTATCGCCGACTATTATCAGGGCGAGCGCGTCGCCGGTCTGGTGCGGGAGCTGCTGCAGCCGGTGCAGGGTCGCAGCCTCGACCAGCTTCTGGAGGCGGAAGCCGTGTCGATGGCCGCCAAGCGGCCCGGTGCGCCGTGGGAGGAGACCAAGCGGGAGGTCGCCCGCATCCTCGGGGCGGCGCTGCAGACGCGGTATGTCGAGAACAATGTGGTGATGGCCAAGGCGGCGAAGGACATCCCCTTCGAGCCGAGCCTGGCCCTCTACTACGCCGACTATCTCGACAGCAACGGCCATGCGCCGGAGGCGGACGTCCGCCAGCAGATCGGCGAACGTGTGCAGCAGACTTTCCAGGCCTGGCTGTCCGATCCGCTGGCAACCGCCACGCCGGATGCGGTTTATGAAAACCGCATGCTGCACGCGGCCCTGTCCGGCGATTCGCGTCTTTATGGCGTCGTGCCGCCGGCCGCCCCGCCCGTCTACCAGGACACCCTGCAGTAAGAGTATCGGCCGCCGGGGGATGGGACACCCCATCCCCCGGTCACCCGACCGGCCCGGTGGCTTGACAGGAGGTGGTGATCGCCGTCTCGATGGCTCTGGATGGCGCCCGGCGGAACCCGGGACCTGCTCGCCCTGTTGTTCTCTGAGAATTGGAGCTGTCAGGCCGACCGGGAGCCAGCTATGCCGGAACTGCCCGATGTCGAGACCTATCGCCGCCATGTCGAGGCCACGTCGCTGAACCGGCAGATTATCGACGTCGTCGTGCACGATGAACGCCTGCTCGACGGCGTCTCGCCGCAGGGCCTGCTCCAGCGCTTGGCCCAACGCATGCTTGTCGGCAGCCGCCGGCACGGCAAGCACCTGCTGCTCGAACTCGACGACGGGACATGGCTGGAGTGCCATTTCGGGATGAGCGGTCGGCTCCGCCATGTCGCCGCCGGCGCCGAGGACCCGGCGCATGACCGGGTGCGGCTGGACTTTGCCGACGGCAGCCACCTGGCGATCATCAGCCGCCGGTTGCTCGGTCATGTGCGGGTGGTGTCGGATGCCGAAGCCTTCCTTGCGGGTGAGCAGCTGGGCCCCGACCCGCTGGCGGACGGCCTTGATGAGGGTGCGTTCACGGACCTGTTGCGTGCCAAGTCGGGCACCATCAAATCGGCGCTGATGGATCAGGGCACCCTGGCCGGCATCGGCAATGTCTATTCCGACGAGATCCTCTTCCAGGCCGGCATCCACCCGAAGCGATCGGCCGGCGCGCTGTCGGATGAAGAGTTCGGCCGGCTTTACCGGGAGATGCGCAGGGTTCTGGAGACGGCGATCGACCAAGGGGCCGGCTGGGAGGATTTCCCCGACCGGGCGCCGGAGGATTTCCTGCTCGCCCGGCGGCATAAGGGCGGCACTTGCCCCGCCTGTGGCGGCCCGGTCGAGGCAATCAAGATTTCCAGCCGCACCGCGTGGTTCTGCCCGGCCTGCCAGCGTTGATATTTTGATGATTTTTTAAATTGATTTCAGTGGCTTTTCTCGCGAAGCTGGCTGCGTTGCAGGCGCTTCGTCATTTCGGCGACTGATCGAGAAGGGTCCCTATTATGGTACGACAGGTTTCCGGCCACCGTTTCGCGACGCGCGGGTCAAGGCTTGGTCTGATCGCGGCTTTCGCCCTCGGCCTGATCGCCGGCCCGGCCGCTGCCCAGGATGAGCCGACCTCCCCCGAGGTGCTGGAGGCGCGCTTCCAGGCTGCCATCCTCGATGCACAGAATGCCGAGCCGCATGAGATCGTCGGGGCGCTGTTCGCCGTCACGCCCTACAACCCGGCGCTCGTCTGGCGGACCTATGGGGAGCGCCAGCAGGTCCTGGTGCTCTCCTGGATGAGCGAGAGCAAGCTGCAGGACACCTTCCCCGGCACGCCGGTGGCCGACATGGCGGCCGGGCTGGAGGGCGCAGCACCGGAGGGGCGGGATATCTGGGTCACCCTGGTGCCGCAGGTGCAGGACGCCTGCCGCGGCTGGGGCCTGCGGGGCGACGCGCTTGAACTGCGGCTGAAGCAGTATCTCGGCCTCAACGCCAGCTGGACCTATTACGGGCTTACGGCAATGTGGGTGAGTGCCGAGGACCTCTACCGCCCCTGCCCCGATCCGGAAATCGACGACACGTCCTGCACGCTGTCCGGCGCCCAGGAAGGCGCCTATGGCAGCCCGGTCGACCCGGCCTTCGCCGAATGGTTCGAGCGGACGCGGGCCGGCTCCTATAGTGCCAATGGCGCGCCCTGGACGCGGCTCGGCTATACCTTCGACTGGGCCGAAGGCGTTTCCGATGTGGGTGCCAGCGAATATCTGATCGCGCCGGCCGCGCCGGTCGTCCTGTCCGCCATCAGCGATCCCGACGTCTATTGCCTGGACCCATAGGCGGGTCGCGCCAAAACGCCCTTTGATCGCTGGATCAAAGGGTTAGCGTGGTCTGGGATGTGGGGTGATGTCCTGCGCTATGAAAAGCAGGGCAAGCTGGTTGCGGGGGGAGGATTTGAACCTCCGACCTTCAGGTTATGAGCCTGACGAGCTACCGGGC
>JAAAOG010000025.1 GCA_009909005.1 Alphaproteobacteria bacterium
AGGCCGAGCAGGCGCTGGGCCGCTATGCCGCGGCGGCGGCACGCTACCGCGCCTGCCTGGCGGCCCCGCCCGACCGGCCGGCGGCCCGCGTCAATCTCGGATTCTGCCTGCAGGAACTGGCGGACGTCGACGGGGCGCTGGTGCAATACCGGCAGGCGCTGACGGCCGACCCGACGCTTTACGCCTCGGTCCTAAAGAACCTGACCACGGCCTCGCATGGCCGCCTGCCCCGCGACCCGCGGGCCCTGCGGCTCATGCTTTGCGGTTGAGGCGGGCGCGGATGCGGGCGTCGAGGAACTTGACGTACAGCGTGTTGGCGAACAGCCCGGAAAACAACGGCACGCCAAGCAACAGGGCCAGGTTGAGCAGCAGAATGGCGGCATAGGCGGCCTCGGGCGAAGCCCAGGCCGGGACCAGCACGCCGGTCAGGACGTATTGCGTGAAGACGAGATAGAACAGTCCGAACGCGGCGGTAATGACGATCGCCGCGCCCCACATGCGTTTCATCAGGAACCAGACAATGTTCAGGAAGAACGCCCACCAGTTCCAGATTGGTGCGTTGCCGCTGCTCTCCATGCGCCGCCTGATGCCGAGATAATAGTCGCCATGCCGGCCGGCGAGCTCCCGGAACAGCCGCTCGTCAGGCCGCAGCCGGCCGGCGACGCCGTCCCGGGGCTTCTTCGTTCCGCGCGTCACGTCCGTTTCCATGCGGCCCTCAGGCAGGCTCCGCGGTCTCCCGGGCGGCCGGCGCCTCCGCGTCCTGCTCCTCTCCGGCGACGACCGCAAAGCGGTCCCGGCGGGGGTCGTAGCGGTACAGGGTGCCGGCGGCAATATCGAAATACAGGCCTTCCAGTTTCAGCGTGCCCGCCTGCACCCGCTCGCGCACCCAGGGGAAGCTCATCAGGTTGTCGAGCGACACCTTGATGCTCTCCTGCTCGCAGAACCGGACCTGCTCGTCGAAGGACTCGGTGCCGTGGAGGCGCAGCGTCCGATGCCGCGCCGGCTGGGCGATCTGCATCCAGGGATAGATGAACTCGCGGCCCGGGCCGATCTCCGGATCGTCGCTCATCAGCGCCCGGATGCCGCCGCAGCCGGCATGGCCCATGACGATGATGTAGTCGACCTGCAGGGCGAAGACCGCGAATTCCAGGGCGGCGCTGGTGCCGTGATGGGTATTGTTCGGCGACGCCCTGGGCGGCACGATATTGGCGACATTGCGCAGGATGAACAGGTCGCCGGGATCGGCATTGGTGATGATCGCCGGGTCGACCCGGCTGTCGCAGCAGGCGATCATCATCGCCTTGGGCGCCTGCTTGGCGGCGAGGATCCGGAACAGCTCGGTGTTCTGGCGGTAGGTCGTCTCCTTGAAGTGCTTGAAGCCTTCGAGGACCTTGCGGAAGGCGGGCATCGGACAAGACCATAGACGGTGTGTGCTCTCTGCCCTTCTGCCGCAAAAGCCCTGGCGACGACAAGAGGCTTACGGAATCAGCACGGTCGAGCCGGTGGTCTGGCGGGCCTCCAGCGCCCGGTGCGCCTCGGCTGCGTCCTTCAGTGGGAAGGTCTGATTGACCTCGATCCGCACCGCCCCGGCCTGCACCACCTCGAACAGCTCGGTCGCGGTGTAGAGCAGCTCCTGCCGCGCGGCGGTGTAGTGCATGAGGATCGGCCGGGTCAGGTACAGCGAGCCCTTGGCCGACAGCGCGCCGATGTCAAGAGGCGGCACCGAACCCGAGGCCTGGCCGAAGGAGACCAGCAGGCCGCGCGGCTGCAGGCAGTCGAGCGAGCCCATGAAGGTCGACCGGCCGACGCTGTCATAGACCACCGGCACGCCGGCGCCGTTCGTGATCTCGCGCACCCGTGCGACGAAATCCTCCCGCGTATAGATGATCGGGTGGTCGCAGCCATGGGCGCGGGCCAGCGCGGCCTTTTCCTCGGTGCCGACCGTGCCGATGACCGTGGCGCCGAGATGCTTGGCCCATTGGCAGGCGATGAGCCCGACCCCGCCGGCGGCGGCGTGGAGGAGGATGGTGTCGCCCGGCTTGACCGGATAGGTGCGGCGCAGGAGGTACTGGGCGGTCATGCCCTGCAGCATCATCCCGGCGGCCTGCTTCTCGGTGATGAAATCGGGCAGCGGCACCAGCCGGTCGGCCGGCATCAGCCGCTCCTCTGCATAGGCGCCGGGCGGCGGGCTGGCATAGGCGACGCGCTGGCCGACCTCGAGGTCGGTGACGTCCGGGCCGACGGCGGTGACCACCCCGGCCCCTTCCAGGCCGAGGCCGGTCGGCAGCTCCAGCGGATAGAGGCCGGTGCGGTGATAGGTGTCGATGTAGTTGAGGCCGATGGCGGCGTGCGTCAGGCGCACCTGGCCGGGGCCGGGCTCGCCGACCGCCACCTCTTCCCAGCACAGCTTTTCCGGCCCGCCGGCCTCGTGAAGACGGATCGCGTGCACCATGGTCACCCTCCCAGACAGCGTCGTTGCGGCACGATAGCGCCGCCCCGGGCCGCTGTCACGCCGCCGTCATACGCGCCACGACCGGCGCATCATGGCGACTGCCTGGTCCCCTTGCGCCGGTTTCTCCCGCGGCTGGGACATGACGGGGCCAATGCCCGCGGGGTTGCCGGGGGCGGCGGGCGGTGGTAACGGTGCCGGAGTCGAGTTTTCGGAAAGGACAGGTCTTGGCCGCCGATCCCGTGCTGCATCAGGGCGATTTGCCGCCGGCGCTCGATCTCGGGCCGGTGGTGGCCGTCGACACCGAAACCATGGGGCTCAACCCGGTGCGCGACCGGCTCTGCCTGGTGCAGCTGTCGGGCGGCGACGACAGCAGCCATATCGTGCAGTTGCCGCGCGGGCCCCTCGCCGCCCCCAATCTGGTCCGCATGCTGGCCGACCCGACGGTGCTGAAGCTCTTCCACTTCGCCCGCTTCGACATCGCGGTGCTGCAGGCCTATCTCGGCGTCACCTGCCACCCGGTGTACTGCACCAAGATCGCCTCGAAGCTGACCCGGACCTTTACCGACCGGCACGGCCTGAAGGATCTCGTCAAGGAGCTGCTGGGCGTCGACATCTCCAAGCAGCAGCAGAGTTCCGACTGGGGGGCCGAGACCCTGACGGCCGAGCAGCTGCGCTATGCCGCCGGCGACGTCCTCTACCTGCATGCGCTGAAGGCGAAGCTCGACGTCATGCTGGTGCGCGAGGGCCGCCAGGCCTTTGCCGAGGCCTGCTTCGCCTTTCTGCCGACCCGCGCCCTGCTCGACCTCGCCGGCTGGGACGACGTCGACCTGTTCGCGCACTGAAGACGGGCCTGCCACGGCGCGCCCGGCGGGGAATCGCCGATCCCGGGGGATCCGCGACGGTTTACCCTCGTTCTCATTCATGCCGTATTTGACCGTACATAGCAGCGACGCCATATTGCCATTGCGAAACACGGACCACCCGATCGCTAGAGATGGACAGTCGCGACACACAGCCGCCGGCACCCGATGCCGCCCCCCTCGCCTCCGTCCCGGCGGCAAGCGCGGGCGATGCCGACCGTGCGGCCGGTGCCCGGCTTCTCGAGATCGAGGCGGCGGCCCTGCGGCGCCTGGCCACGGTGCTCGACGCGCGCTTCACGGCGGCGCTCGACGCGCTGGCCGGCACCGGCGGCCGGGTGGTGGTCACCGGCATCGGCAAGAGCGGCCATATCGCCAACAAGGTGGCCTCGACCTTCGCCTCCACCGGCACGCCGGCCTTCTTCGTCCACCCCAGCGAGGCGAGCCACGGCGATCTCGGCATGATCGCCCCCGGCGACGTCGTGCTGATGTTCTCCAATTCCGGAGGCAGCACGGAACTTGCCGACCTCGTCGCCCACACAAGGCGCTTCGAGAACACGCTGATCGCCGTGACCAGCAACGAGGCCTCGCCTCTGGCCGAGCAGGCGGACATCGTGCTGCTGCTGCCGGCGGAGCCGGAAGCCTGCCCGATGGGGCTGGCGCCGACCACCTCGACCACCATGATGCTGGCGCTGGGCGACGCCCTGGCCATCGCGCTGCTGAACCGGCGCGGCTTCTCGCCGGAGGATTTCCGGGTCCTGCACCCCGGCGGGCGTCTGGGCCGGCACCTGATCAAGGTCGGCGACATCATGCATGGGGGCGAGAGCCTGCCGCTCGCCCGGCCCGACCAGAGCATGGCCGAGGTCATCCTGATGATGACCGCCAAGAGCTTCGGCTGCGTCGGGCTGGTTGACGGCACCGGGACCCTGTGCGGCATCATCACCGATGGCGACCTGCGCCGGCATATGGCCGGCGACCTGCTGCGCCGCCGGGCGGCGGAAATCATGACCCGGCAGCCGCGCACCATCCGCGCCGGCGCCCTGGCCGCGGAGGCGGTGACGGTCATGAACCGCACGGCGATCACCAGCCTGTTCATCGTCGACGAGGCCCGCCGGCCCATCGGCATTCTGCACATCCACGACTGCCTGCGCGCCGGACTCGCATGAAACCACCCCGCTTCCGCAACGCTCTCCGCCCGACCGACGCCGTGCCCGGACCCGCCACGGTCACGGCCGCGTCCGCCGCCGCCCGCGGCTGGGACCGCTTTGCCCCGCGGCGGCTGGCCGGTGCGGCCTCGCGCCGCTATAGCCGGTTCGTCGCGCTCATGAAGATCGCCCTGCCGCTCGCGGCCCTGGCGGTGCTGGCGCTGGTGGCGCTGTGGCCCGGGCCGGAGCGGCCGGTCACCTCCGCCGCCCTGCCCGACGGGCTGGACGGCGAGGGTCGCGGCCAGATGATGAGCCCGCGCATTACCGGCATCGACGCCCATGACCGGCCGTACAGCATTGTCGGCGAATCGGCCGAGCAGAGCCTGACCGGCGGCGAGCGGGTGGTGTTCAACGCGCCGCAGGCGGAGATCACCCTGGCCAATGGCGCCTGGCTGGCGCTGATGGCCGAGCAGGGCGAAATCGACCAGGATCGCGGCCGGCTGATCCTGTCCGGCGCGGTCAGCCTCTTCCGCGATGACGGCTACGCCTTCGTCACCGAAGAGGTGCATGTCGACCTGGAGCAGACCGTGGCCTGGGGCGATTTCCCGGTGGAGGCCTATGGCCCGGCCGGGGAGGTTGCGGCGGAGGGGTTCCGGCTCGACGGCGAGCGCAATATTATCGTGTTTCTCGGCAATTCCCGGCTCGTTCTGCATGACGGGCCGCCAGGGCAGGTGCTGTGACCTTACGCACTCTCCTTTCACGGATCAGGCCATGGCGGCTGGCCGTTCCGGTCATCCTGGTGGCGTGGCTGGCCGCGGTTGCGATCCTCCCGGCGGAGGGCATGGCGCAGGCGCTGCTCGGCAATCTCGACGGCGGACCGCTGGAAATCCAGGCCTCGGAAAGCCTGGAATGGCACCAGGAGGACCGGGCCTATGTGGCGCGCGGCGACGCTGTCTTGAGCCAGCGCGACGTCTCGGTCCGGGCCGATACCCTGACCGCGTATTATCGGGAGCTGGAAGGCGGCGATACGGAAATCTACCAGGCGGTGGCCGAGGGCGGCGTGGTGATCGAGGCGCCGAGCGGCCGAGCCCTTGCCGACCGCGCGGTCTACGACCTTGACCAGGATGTGGTCGTGCTGACCGGCAATGCCCTGCGGCTGGAGAATGACGCGGATACGCTGACCGCCAGCGAGGCGATGGAGTACTGGCCGTCGCGCAATCTTGCCGTGGCGCGCGGCGATGCCGCGGTGGTGCGCGGCAATGAGGACCGGGTGACGGCCGACGTGCTGACCGGGGAGTTCGCCGAAGACGAGAACGGCGATCTCCAGCTCACGATCGTCAGCGGCTTCGGCAATGTCCTGATCGACACCGAAACGGACATCGCCCGCGGCGACGAGGCGGTGTACAATCTGGTCACCAATGTCGCGACGCTGAGCGGCGACGTTCGATTGACCCGCGGCGAGAACCAGCTGAACGGCGACCATGCCGAGGTCGACCTGGATACCGGGGTGAGCCGGCTGGTCTCCCGGCCGGAGGGGGACGGACCGATCCGCGCCCTCCTGGTTCCCGAAAACCGCACGGCGCAATGACCGCCCCGGACGCGACAGCGGCGGCCGGCGGCGCACCGGCGGCCCAGGCCGGCGACGGAGCACGCCAGGGGGCCGCGTCGGCCTCGGGCAAGCACGAGCCCGTCGGGCCCGGTCCGCGGCTGGTGGCCGACAATGCCGGCCTCGTCGCCCAGGGCCTCGGCAAGCGCTATCGCAAGCGGCCGGTCCTGCGCGACGTCTCGATCAGCCTGCAGCGCGGCGAGGTGGTCGGCCTGCTCGGCCCCAACGGCGCCGGCAAGACCACCTGTTTCTATATCGTCATCGGCCTGATCGCACCGGACAGCGGCAGCATCAGCCTCGACGGCGAAGAGCTGACCGAGTTGCCGATGTACCGGCGCGCTCGGCTGGGCATCGGCTATCTGCCGCAGGAGGCCTCGATCTTCCGTGGCCTGAGCGTTGAGGAGAACATCCGGGCGGTCCTGGAACTGCAGGACGAGGAGCCGGAGATGCGGGAGGCGATGCTGGGCGACCTGCTCGCCGAGTTCTCGCTCACCCATCTGCGCCGAACGCCGGCCCTGGCGCTGTCGGGCGGCGAACGGCGGCGGGTGGAGATCGCCCGGGCGCTGGCCTGCCGGCCGCATTTCATGCTGCTGGACGAGCCGCTGGCCGGCATCGACCCGATTGCCGTCAACGATATCCGCGAATTGGTCGCCCAGCTGCGCAACCGCGGCATCGGGGTGCTGATCACAGACCACAATGTCCGGGAAACGCTGGACATCGTCGATAGGGCCTATATTTTGCATGATGGTCGTGTTCTGATGCACGGAGCGCCTTCGGAAATCGTCGCACACAAGGACGTGCGCCGCGTTTACCTGGGCGAAACATTCAGTCTTTAGAACATCTTAGATCATGGCGCTGTCACAACGGCTCGACCTGCGGCAGACCCAGACCCTGGTGATGACGCCGCAACTGCAGCAGGCGATCAAGCTGCTGCAGATGTCGAATATCGAACTGGCCGACTATGTCGACCGCGAGATCGAGCGCAACCCGCTGCTCGACCATGGCAGCGAGGGCGGCGAGGATTCGGGCGAGGCCGCGGCGGCCGCCGAGCCGGCGCCGGAACGCCCCGCCCCGGCGGCCGAATACACCGGCACCGACACCTTCGCCAGCAGCGAGCATTTCGCCGATGCCGGCAACGCGCCACTGGATGCCGATTACGGCAATGTCTGGGACGACGAAGGCGGCGGCAGCCCCGGCAGTGGTGCCGTCAATGGCAGCGGTGCGGCCAATGGCGTCGACTATGGAGAGGCACAGCTCGGCTGGTCGCATCAGGGCGGCTCGTTCGAGGAGGACGACCGCAGCTTCGACGCCAGCCTCTCGCAGCGCCCGCCGCTGCGCGACCATCTGATGCAGCAGGTCAACACCGAGCTGACCGATCCGGCCGACCGGATGATCGGCGCCCATCTCATCGAGTATCTCGATGAGGCCGGCTATTTCGTCGGCGACCTGGCCGCCCCGGCGGCGCAGCTCGGCTGCCCGGAAGCGCAGGTCGCCCGGGTGCTTAAGGTCCTGCAGGGCTTCGACCCGGCGGGCATATTCGCCCGCACCCTGGGCGAATGCCTGGCCGCGCAGCTGGCCGAGCGCAACCGCCTCGATCCGGCGATCCAGGCGCTGCTCGACAATCTCGACAGCCTGGCGGCCCGCGATTATCCTGGGTTGATGCGGCTGTGCGGGGTCGACCGCGAGGACCTCGCCGAGATGATCGCCGAGATCAAGCGGCTCAACCCGCGGCCCGGCTTCGCCTACGACTCCGACCCGGTGCAGCCGGTCACCCCCGACGTGCTGATGCGGGCCGGGCCGGATGGCGGCTGGGCGCTGGAACTCAACCCGGAGACCTTGCCCAAGGTGCTGATAAACCATCGCTATTACAGCAATGTCAGCGCCGGCGTCCGGGTTAAGAGCGAGAAGGACTATATTGCCGAGTGCTTCGCCACCGCCAACTGGCTGGTCAAGTCGCTGCACCAGCGCGCCACCACCATCCTCAAGGTGGCGAGCGAAGTGGTGCGTCAGCAGGATCGCTTTTTCGTGGAGGGCGTGCCCGGTCTGAAGCCTCTGATCCTGCGCGACATCGCCGAAGCGATCGGCATGCACGAAAGTACAGTCAGTCGCGTAACTTCAAATAAGTATATCGCCACGCCGCGTGGCGTATTCGAACTCAAGTACTTCTTCTCCGCGACCATTTCGGGTACGGCGGGCGGCGACGCCCATTCGGCCGAGGCCGTGCGGTATCGCATCAAGAAACTGATCGACGAGGAGAAGCCCGACGCGGTGCTGTCCGACGACCGGATCGTCGAGATCCTGCGTCAGGACGGTATCGACATTGCGCGGCGTACGGTGGCGAAGTATCGTGAAGCCTTGCACATTCCTTCCTCCGTCCGGCGACGGCGCGAGAAAGGAGCCGGGTTTTGACCGGCCCGACCGGTGTTCCCGCCCAAGGGGCGGAAAGCCGCCCGGTGCCGGACGACAGCCGGCCAGGCAGCTCGTCGGCGTGGCGGCGCCTGCCGATCACCTCGGCCCAGCCGGGGTTATTGACAGACCGCCGGCCGCGCTTCTATCGTTCCGGCCGGTTGGTTCGCCCGCGCCGCCAGGGGCCGGTCGTCAACCTCAGGCGCGGTCCCACGCGTCCAAGCAGGCGGAAAATGCAACTTTCGATCAAGGGTAAGCAAATCGACCTGGGCGATGCCTTGCGCGCGCATGTCGAAAGCACCCTGGGCTCCCTCACCGGCAAGTACTTCAACGGCGCGATCGAAGGCAATGTCTTCTTTGCCCGCGAAGCCAATGGTTTCCGGGTCGACTTGTCTTTGCACGTCGCCAAGCAGCTGCAGCTGCAGACCGAGGGGCAGGCCGACAACGCGCACCTCGCCTTCGACCGGGCCGCCGACAAAATGGCGAAGCGGCTGCGCCGCTACAAGCGGCGCCTGAGCGATCACAGCCGCGACCAGCCGCTGGCGGCTGCGCTCCCGGCTCAGGCCTATGTGCTGGCGGCCGAACCGGACGAGGTGCCGGAGAATCATGATGAGCCCTCCCAGCCGATGGTCGTTGCCGAGATGGCGACGGAGATCGACACGCTGACCGTCAGCCAGGCGGTGATGCGGCTGGATCTTGCCGACCTGCCGGCGCTGATGTTCCGCAATCCGGCCCATGGGGGGTTGAACATGGTCTATCGGCGATCGGACGGCAATGTCGGCTGGGTCGACCCGCACGGCACGCCTCAGGCTCTGTGAGCGCACCGGCGAGCCGGACTCTGTTCGATGATCGATTTCCTGTCCCCCAACGGGATCGTCCCCAATCTTCGCGCCGGCAGCAAGAAGCAGGCGCTGAGCGAGATATCGCGACGGGCCGCCGAAATCACCGGCGTGTCCGACCGGACGATTTTCGAGGTCCTGTTGGAGCGGGAGAAGCTGGGCAGCACCGGCGTCGGCCGCGGCGTGGCCATCCCGCATGGACGGTTGCCCAGCCTGCGCAGCGTTTACGGCGTCTTTGCCCGTCTCGAGCGTGCGATCGACTTCGATGCGGTGGACGACCAGCCGGTGGATTTGATGTTCCTTTTGCTGGCGCCGGCCGATGCCGGCGCCGACCACCTCAAGGCGCTGGCCAAGGTCTCACGGCTGATGCGGGATGAGGGGCTGTGCGCCAAGCTGCGCGGCTGCGAAAGCGCGGAAGCGATTTATGCGCTGCTGAACAACAATCCGGCGACAGTCGCATAAGACCAGGCAACGATAACTGTCAGCGCGCGACCGCGTGGACGCACGGCCGGAGAGGGCCGGTCGATCGAGGGCGGCCGGGCGCCGCCCGCCATGACGACCAGATGGCGGAGCAACGGTCGACCGATGGCAGACCCGTCACGGACTCATGACGGATCGACGACCGAGCCGAAATCCGCCAAGCCGGCGCAACGCCGGCCGGCGTCCAGGGATCGCGCTTCGGGAAGGATGCTGAGGTTACTGCGCCCGGCCCTAATGGGCGCTCAGGGGCTCCATATCGTTGCGGCGGATGGTCGCCATGGCGACGTCCCGATCCTCCATCAGCGACAGGCGGGTGCCGTCGGCGGCATGGATCGCATAGCCTGTCTCGTCCTCGTCCTCGACCCGCTTGACATAGGCGACTTCATGCAGCCCGAAAGCGGCGAAATCCTGCGCCGACATCGGCTCATAGGGTTCGGTTCTGGCGATATTCATGTCGACTCCTTGGAAAAGCGATCGGTAGTCCGGGCTGTTGCAACCGGCGCCTCGGCGCTGCGGCCCGCATCCACGGTCAACGCACCGGGCTGCGTTTTTTCAGGCCGCTCAATCGCGATCGTCCGCACGCGGCTTTCAGGTACGGGGCGGTCCAGGTCGATGCTCAAAAGACCGTTGTCCAGCCATGCGCCCGATACCTCGATACCATCGGCAAGCACGAAGGTACGCTGGAATTGCCGCGTCGCAATCCCGCGATACAGATAGTCGCGATCCTTGTCATCCTGCGAGCGACCCCGGACGGTCAACTCGTTATCGGCGATCTGGACGCACAGATCGTCGAGGCCGAACCCTGCAACGGCCAGGGTGATACGCAGCCGATCCTCTCCCAACCGCTCGATGTTGTAGGGTGGATAGCCTTCATTCGAGGTCTTGCTCACGCGGTCGAGGGTGCGTTCGAATTGCTCGAACCCCAGGAAAAAAGGGCTGCTGAAGAGCGAAACACGGGTCATCGTGGATACTCCTCACATGAGCGAGCGCATGAACCGGACAATCTGGCTGAGTCCGGCGTGCAGGCCCGGCTGACCGGCGCCCCGGCTGCGGCCCGTTGCGGCACCCCAGCACGCTTCAAGTGGTAATCCCGACTCATCAGATCAAGCGAACCGGGGGGCGTCGGCGGAGGGCCACCGCTCGGCCGTAGCCCGACGGCAACCCCTTGCCCCTGCGGCCGCCGGAGTCCTCTCGGAGCCAAGGCTTTGTCCCATAGTGGCCGTATTCCTTTGACAGGTTGCTAATAAGGAGTCGGACTGAGGGCGTTAACCGGCTCACTCAAATGTAAGTTAAGAGCTTCCGTGTCTGAATCCCGACAACACCAGGTCAGCCACCTCTTGGCTCCTGACGGCAAGATTCGAGGAAAGGGATCATGGGAATTTTCGAGAATTTTCCTGGTAAAAATTTCCATCACCATCATCGCCTCGATTCTGCATGGGGTCCCGAGACCGTCCGCACGGGGCCACCGCCGTCCGACGAGTTGATTGTCCGTTTCGCCGACACGTTCTCGGCTTCGAATTATGAGAGCCTGCTTTCCGACTATGGCTTCGCTGTCAAACAGGCGACGCCGGCCCTGAAATACCAGCTCGTCGACCTCCAGGACACCATGCCGCTTGCGACGGCGAGGGACCTGCTCGAGAACCATCCGCTGATTGAGACCGTCGAGCCGAATTACCGGCTCGCAGCGGGAACCGTCGAGGTCGCGGCGATCCCGGGCGATCCGCGATTCGACCGTCTGTGGGGCCTCAACAACACCGGCCAGACCGGCGGCACCCCGGATGCCGACATCGATGCGCCGGAAGCCTGGGACATCGCGACCGGCGGAAACGGCGTCGTGGTGGGCGTGATCGACACCGGCGTCGATTACACCCATCCCGACCTGGCCGACAATATGTGGGTGAATGACGGGGAAATTCCCGGCAACGGCCTCGACGACGACGATAATGGCTTTGTCGATGACGTCCATGGCTATGATTTCGCCGCTGACGACGGCGACCCCATGGACCGCGATGGGCACGGCACGCACGTCGCCGGAACGATTGCCGCCGGCGGCGACAACGGCACCGGCGTGACCGGCGTGACCTGGTCCGCCGAGATCATGGCGCTGAAGTTTCTCGGCGATGACGGCACCGGCAGCACGTTCGACGCCATTCAGGCCATCGATTATGCCGTTATGATGGGCGCCGACATCACCAACAACAGCTGGGGCGGCTACGACAATTCCCTGGCCCTGCGCAATGCCATCGAACGCGCCGGCGAGGCCGGGCAGCTCTTCGTCGCGGCGGCCGGCAATGAGGAGAACGACAACGACCGGCGGCCCAGCTATCCGGCCAGCTATGACCTGGACAATATCATTTCGGTTGCTGCCTCCGACCACAATGACCGGCTGGCCTCCTTTTCCAACACCGGAGAGACGACGGTCGATCTCGCCGCGCCGGGTGTCGGCATTCTGAGTACGGTTCCGGGCCGCGGCTATGACAGCTTCAGCGGCACCTCGATGGCCTCGCCGCATGTCGCGGGGGCGGCGGCCCTGCTGCTCGGCGCCGAGCCCGGTCTCAGTCCCGTCCAGCTCAAGGAACGCCTGCTCGCCTCGGTCGACCCGCTTCCCGGCCTCGACGGCGCGGTGGCGACCGGCGGGCGGCTGAATATCGGCAATGCTCTGGCGGAAAGCCCGGCCGGGCCCGCGCTCTCGATCCGGGCCGCAGACGCGATCCGGCCGGAGGGTGACAGCGGGACGACCGCCTTCACCTTCACCGTCAGCCGCAGCGGCGACACGGCGGCAGCGGCCACGGCCGACTATGCCGTCACCGGCAGCGGCTCTTCGCCGGCGGACGGCGACGACTTTGCCGGATCGGGTTTCCCCACCGGGACGGTCAGCATTGCCGCGGGAGAAACGCGCGCAACGGTGACGATCGCGGTTCAGGGCGACCATGCGGACGAAGCGGACGAAGGCTTCACGGTGACCCTCTCGAACCCGGCCGAGGGCCTGACGATTTCCGGGGGCACGGCCACCGGCACCATTGAGAATGACGATGCCGAACCCGGCCCCGGCAACGGAGGCGCCGCCTTCGCCAATCTCGACGGCGAGGTATACGCCTATCCCTTTATCGACGAATCGGTCGGAACCCGCTTCCGAGCCGAGGCGGCCGTCACCGTCGATGCGCTGGGGGTTTTTGACGAAGGCAGCGACGGTCTCGCCCGCAACTATCGCGTCGTCCTGTTCGATGGCGACGGCGATCCGCTGGCCGAGGCCGACATCGACAGCGGCACCGGCGCCCCGCTTGAGGCCGGGACCCGCTGGACGGAACTCGAGGCCCCCGTCTTTCTGGCGGCCGGGCGCGACTATGTGGTGGCCACCTATCGCCCCGATGGGCTCGATCCCTTCGGCTGGGCCGAGACCGGCGCGTTCGATGCCGCCGACGGCATCGTGCCGCTGGACGATGTCTGGGATTTCGGCGATTCCGGCGACGGCAGGACGCCCGTCTTTCCCTACGAAAGCGAGGTGCTCGACGCCATTATCGGGCCGAATTTCCGGATCGCTCCGGAACCCGAACCGGAACCGGAACCGGAACCGGAACCCGAGCCCGACCCCGAGCCGGCGGACCCGCCGGTTCTCGCCATCGCGGCCGCCGATGCCAGCCGGGACGAGGGGGACAGCGGCACCCGAAGCTTCACCTTCTCGGTGACGCGGTCCGGCGATCTGTCGGCGAGCACCAGCGTCGCCTGGGCCGTGTCCGGCAGCACCGCAGAACCGGCCGACGCGGCCGATTTCGGCGGCGCTTTCCCGTCCGGAACACTCGACTTCGCGGCCGGCGCCTCGGCGCGGACAATCGCCGTGACCGTGGCCGGCGATACGGCGGAAGAACCGGATGAAGGGTTCATCGTGACGCTGAGCAACCCGTCCGGCAGTGCCGAGATTGCCGGACCGACCGCTTCCGGCTCCATTCTCAATGACGACGAGGACGCAGAGCCCCCGCCCGAGCCCGAGCCCGAGCCTCTCGCCCCCAACGTCTACGGCATTCTAACCGAAGACGCGACGCTGCTCCCGCTCTCCGGCGGGACGGTGGCCCGGATCATCGATGCTCCGGGCGCGCAGGCGCTTGCTCTCAAGCCCGGCGCCTCCATGGAACTCCAGGGGGCGGCGGGCGGCAACATGATCGTGCTGCCCGGCATCGCCGCGGACTACCTCATCGGACATGATGTCGGCGCGGTGACCCTGATCGGGCCTGCTGGCGAAACGGTCGTTCTGGATGCCCGGACGACGGCCCAGACCCTGGTCTTCGACGACGGCGCCCTGGCGCTGCGCATCGTCGGCGACACCGTTCAGGCGGGGTCGCAGCTCGTCACGGAAAGCCTCGCCCCGCTCTCCGCCGCCCTCGCCGACCGGCCGGCATTGCCGGAGCGGCCCGACGCCCCGCCGGCGGTGCCGAACTATCTGGCGACCCTGGACACCGACGCGCCGGCGCAACTGATCGGTGCCGGCATCTACGCCGGCATGATCGATGCCGAGGGGGCGCAAACCTACCACGTTGATCGCGCCGCCTCGCTCGACGTCGAGGGGACGAGCGGCGGCAACACCATCAGCATGCAGGCTTTGGCGGGCGACGTGGCGATTTCCCGCGATGTCGGCACCGTCAGGCTGGACGGACCGCAGGGCGAGGCGGTCACCTTCGATGCCCGCACCACGCCGCAGAGCCTCGTCTTCCTCGACGGCGCGCTTGAGATCGCCATTGCCGGCGACGCCGTTGTCGCCGGCGACCAGCCGGTCACGGCAATTCCGGCGCCTTTGACCGCGACCCTGGATCCGGAGAAGACGTCTGAAGGGGTGTTCGACGGCGAAGGCACCGGAACGGTGGTCAGCCTGGACGGCCTCGGCGGCTCGCAGGGCAATCCGGCGACGACGGATGCAACGGGAGATGCCTTTCTCTTCACCGATGCGGTCAGCCAGGGGAGCTTCGTGGATATTGTCAATTTCGGCAGCGACGATGCGATCCGCTTTTCCGGATCGGTGAACGGCGTGCCGGTTACCGGCGATGCCGTCAACGTCGACCCGGGGTCGGATACCGCGTTCACCGTCAATGCCGGCGGCATTGTCTCCCGCATCACGCTGGACGGCGTCTCCACCGGCCTCTCCGTGCAGACGGTGGCCGATTTCAATGCGATCGATGGCCTCGGAGACGTGCTGTTCGCGTAGGGAGCGGGTGAAGACCCGCGACTCGTGAGATGGTGCAAGTTCGCATGACTGAGGGCCCTCTTGGCACGGACGCATCCAGACACGGATTCAGCTGCAGCCATTTTTCAAGAATCTTGAATTTTGTTTTTTGTCGTGTTTTGTCCCTAACGCCCCCTTTGATATATAAAAGTAGATTGAATTGTTAAAAAAGCAACTGAAGCGGGATTTTTATGGCAAGAGCGTATCATTTTTTGTGGATTTTCTCATCTTTATTGATGTATATCATCTTTTTTTTCCTCATTTCTGTCAATTCTCGTTTATGAGAAGCATGCGGCTCCTTCCTTAAAATTTTTAGTTTTTACCTGTGTGCTACTCATCAAACAATTGGCCGGAAGCATGGAGGCTCTTATGTCTCTTATCACTTTTTCGGAATTTTCTCTTGGTACGACGAATCCAACTTTTATCCTGCCGGATAATACGGTCTTTACAAGCGGCTTGATCCGGACAGACGGATCGAATCCGACCTCACCCGTTCTTGCAGGTTCCTCGGATTTTCAGGGTCCGGTTTCAATATTTTTCAACAAACCTATCGACAGCGTGAGCCTCGATGCTGGATTTTTCGACGATCTGCAAAGCACACGTATTTTTTTCTTTGACGAACAAGGTAGAATAGTAAAACAGGAATTCAATTCTTCTTTTGGGATCGAGGGATTTTCTGCTGCCTCCGACGAGGGCATCAGCAGTATTCTTGCGCGAATCGAATTCACGGAACGTGCGGGCTTTGCCGTCGATAACCTATTGCTCGGTGATCCGATCACCGATCAGATACTGCCACCGGTCCTTGCGCCTTTGACACCGACTCCGCCTTGGGAGGTGGACCTCGGGGAGCTTGACGATAATATCTTTCTCGGTGATTTGGGCCCAGCCGATGTCTTTGATACATACAGCTTCATACTGGAACAACCTTCTATAGTAACGTGGGAGGTCTATCTCGATGATAGGCCGAATGACGTTCAGGTGTTCGAACTTGCATATCCTGATGGAACGAATGCGGTGCGGTTCGACGAAGGATCTGATTATCAGGAGAAAGAAGGTTATGTCCTTCGCTATCATGTAAAACTGGATCCGGAGACTGCACAGGAGAAGGCAAAAGCAGAAAAAGACATCATAGACAACCTGACTGCTACAATTCTAAAACAGTCTATGGACATTCAAGAGTTTAAATTTGATCTCATAAAGGCGATAGAAAATACTGATGACGCGGCAAGAGCCCTCACAAAAATTGCCGGAGTCTATAAAGCTCTAGGACTTGTCATTGACTTAGGCAATCGAATAGACAATGTCGTAGCGGCTGAAGATCCGGCGCGGCAGGTGTTTATTGAAACCACAGATTTTGGTGCGGCTATGGGGGCCACTGTTGGTGGCGGCCTCGTGGGTGGCATTATCGGCGGGACAGTTGGGACACCCTTAGCTGCTCCCATTGGAGGGCTAATCGGAGGACTTGCTACAGGCTCAGTGTATACCTTCTTCATTAGCGATACCGTTCGTATGAGGGCAGGCGAAACTTACGATAATCTACCTGACCTCTCAGCGGAGGCCTTGGCTGAGTCTTCTGTCAAACCGGACGACATGCTTGGTAAAAATATTACAAGGGACGACGATGGAGAGATAGAATTTGATTCGGCATATTATCTAAGCGTCCATCCTGATGTCGAATTTCAAGTCAAGAATGGGGAATTCCGGTCTGCCTATGCCCATTTTATTACTGAAGGGATATCGAGAGGGCTGGCTGCCAATTCCTCGGGTGAAACCGTTTCTACCGAAGAACTGGCACATGACCTTCCTGAAGAATTGGCTGAAAGGGCATTTCGAGCTCAAATTCTTGAGATTGATTTGAAAGAGTTTTTTGGAGATGGACTATCAGAAAGCGAAAAAAATTTCGCAGAATTGATCAACGACTTTCGGACTGACAGCCTGGAGATTTCAGGCGATCTAACTTCAATTGCAAACCGAAAAGCTCAGGATCTTGCTGATAATTTTATAAAAAGCCCGGCATTTCGTAGTAATTTTGAGGGCTCCGACTGGGCTCAAGCTTGGTCAAGTCTCGAATCATTCGAAGAGGGCGTTGAACGTCTGACCAAAAGCTTTAGTGGTTTCTCTCTGTTTTTGGACGTCTCGGCAGGGCGCACTGCTGAGGATGCATTTGCGAATCTTATTGAAACAGAAAATAAGCGGTCAGCGCTTCTCGCTGCCCAAGGCAACGTGCTCGGCGTCGCAGAATTTGGCGGCGTATGGGTTGCTGTCGTAGCGACCTCGGTCGCTCCCGTCGAAGCTCCTGATACCGAGCAGCCTGTTAACGTTCAACGCTTCGGTTCACCGGAAGCCGATATTCTTGCTTTGGGAACCTGGTCAGGACAATCTTTCGGAGAGGAAGGCAATGATCTGATTTTCGGAAGCGTTGGATCCGACACTCTTTTTGGGGGAGACGGAGACGACAGAATTCAAGCAAAGGCTGGCGATGACGAATTGATCGGCGGCGCTGGGCTCGATGTCGCAGTTTTCTTAGGAAATCTCGCAGAATATGAAATCAATTATTCTGGATCTTTTACCATTGTTTCTGGTCCGGATGGTATCGATACGCTTGTCGATATTGAAACTCTTGCATTTGATGACCAGGAAGTATCACTTTCTGAATTTATGAAGTCTCCAAACAATTTTGGAATTCTAACAAGTGAAGCGCCGATTTACATCGTCTCGGGCGGGACCTTTGCCCGGCTGGTCGATGCGCCCGGGTCGCAGGTCATTGAGGTGCGGCCGGGGGCTGCGCTCGACCTCGTGGCGGCCGACGGCGCCAATATTCTGGTTCTCCCGGGCGAGGCCGCTGCGTTCAGCATCGAACGCGACGTGGCGACGGTGACCCTGACCGGCCCGGAGGGCGAGACGGCCACCTTCACCGCCCGGTCGACCGCCCAGACGCTGGTGTTCGAAGACGGCGCCCTGGACGTCCGGATCGAGGGCAACGCGGTGCGGGCAGGCAGCCAGACGGTGACCGAACAGCCGGCAGCCCTGCTCAGCCCGCTCGACACCCCACCCATTCTCCCCGGCCAGCCCGCCATGCCGCCGGCCGAACCCAATTTCTTTGCGGTTCTGGTGGAAGGCACGCCGGCCCAGCTGATCACCGGCGGCATTTTCGCCCGCATCGTCGATGCCAACGGGCCTCACACCCTCCATCTCGCCAATGGCGCCGCGCTGACGCTCGACGGGGCCACCGGGTCGAATACCATCACCCTTCAGGCCGAAGCGGCGGATGTCGAGATTTCCCGCGATGTCGCGACGGTGCTGCTTGAGGGGCCGGACGGCGAAGAGGTCAGCTTCACAGCGCGAACGACGCCGCAGACCCTGGTCTTCCTTGACGGAGCGCTGGACCTGTTGATCCAGGGCGATGCCGTCCTGGCCGGCGACCAGGCCGTCAGCGAAAGCCCCAGCCCGGTGACCGCGACTCTCGACCCGGACCAGACCTCGGACGGCGTGCTGTTCGAGATCGCCTCGGCCGCCTTTCTTCCTGGAGGGGCTTCGGGCGATATGCTCTTCGGATAGATCGTCCGCCGGCCTCATCCTCATTCGTCCGCCCGGGCGGGGCCGCAACGGCCCCGGACATGGACGTCGCGCAGCTGGCAGTAGCGGCTGAACCGCATCACCACCGGCCCGTCGCAGCCTTCGATCTCCAGCCAGTTGGTATAGCCGACAATCCGGTCGTCGCCGCCGCCGGGGAACGGCCGGAAGAAGACCCGTTGCGGCGTGCTGGCGAAGCGCCGGACGCGGTCCGGATCGATGCCGGCCGCCTCCAGCACGGCATAGCTCTCGGCCCGGCAATCCTCGAACTCGGGCGGCACGGTCGTGCGGCAGCCGGCCAGGAGTCCGCATGCGATACCGGCGATCAAGCATGCCCGCACCGCCCTTGCCCTGACAATTTGTTTGGCATTTGATTTGAATTGCCGGCATTTTCGAGGGTGTGAGGGGGCGGCCGCAGGCTGCCCTGCCGCATGCCCGACAGCCTGACCCCAGGAGCCCTGCCCGGACCGTCTCATGGTCGATGATCCCCGCTCAAACGATACCAACGACAGACTGGCCGCGCTTTCCGGCGATTCGGTGACACCGGACTATGCGGCCGTGCTGGACGCAGTGTCGGACTGGACCTGGCGGACCGACGAGGCGGGGTGCATCACGGCCCTGTCCGCCGACATCGCCCGGGTGACCGGGCGGCCGGCGGCGCTGTATCGCGGCTATCGCTTTGCGGACTGGGGCGTGTTCGTCCGGCCGACCCTGCCGGACCTCGCCGACAGCCCGGATTTCCGCTGGCGGCAGCCGTTTTCCGGACCGGTATTCGCCGTCAGGGGCCGGACCGGCGGCCGGCGCTGTTTCACGCTCAGCGGCACCCCGGTCTTTGCGCCGCATGATGGCCGGTTTGTTGGCTATTGCGGCAATGCCCGCGAGACTGCCGATCCCGAGGCGGCCGCCGACCGGCCGGCCAAGATACCGGCCGAGACACCGGCCAAAGCGCCGGCCGGGTCGCCACGCGACGCCCCCCGGCACCCGGCCGATCCACTGCGCCGCCTGACGCGGCTCAGCCACGATATCCGCGATCCGCTGAATGCGGTGCTCGGCTTCGTCCAGCTGATTGCTGCGACTCTGCCCGACTCGGACGAGACGCGCGCCGCCGGCGCCTATTGCGACAACGCCTTCGCCGCCGCCGGGGAGATGCTGGACCGGCTGGAGGAGGCCCTCGACCCCGCGGCATGGCAGCACAACAACGGCCGGCCATCGCCGCCCCTCCGCCCGCCCGACCCGGCCGCCGGACGGGACGTTTAGCGCCGAAGGGCAGCGAGGCTTATGGGGTGCGGGCCCGGGCGATGGCCGCATTGATCGCCGCGGCGGCGATGTGCGGGCCGTCCCAGCCGCTGACATCCACCCACTTGCCGTGTTCCAGGTCCTTATAGTGGGTGAAGAAATGGGTGATCTTGTCGATCAGGATCTGCGGCAGGTCTTCCTGCGTCTCGACATTGGTGAAGTGCGGCAGCAGCGCGTCGACAGGCACCGCCAGCACCTTCTCGTCATTGCCGGCTTCGTCGATCATTTTCAGCATGCCGATCGGCCGGGCGCGGATGACCGCTCCGGGGATGACCGGCTCGGTGCCGACCACCAGCACGTCGATCGGGTCGCCGTCCTCGGCCAGCGTATGGGGAATGAAGCCGTAATTGCCGGGATAGCTCATCGCCGTGTGCAGGAAGCGGTCGACGAACAGGGCGTTGGAGGCCTTGTCGAGTTCGTACTTGACCGGCGCCCCGCCCATCGGGTTTTCGACGATGACATTGATGTCCCAGGGCGGCGCCTTGCCGATGGGAATGCTCTCGATATTCACGTGGTGTCCTCCCGCGTTTTCGGGCCGTCGAACGGTGCGTCCGGCGTTTTCTCGGGACGGTCATGATAGCGCCAATCGCTCTGTGGCGCGCGGCCCGCGCGGGCTCGCCGGCTACAACAAATTGCCCTGGGGCTCGCGGCGCTGATGGGCCATCAGGCTGTCGGCGGCGGCGCGCGCCTGGTCGGTGATGGTGGCGCCGGAAAGCATGCGGGCGATCTCCTCCCGCCGGGCGGCGCGCGGCAGGTCGGCGACCGAGGTGCGGACCAGCTCCCCGGCATCGGCCATGACCGTGTCCTTGGAGACGCGCAGGTGGCGGGCGGCGCGGGCGGCGACCTGCGGACTGTGGGTGACCACCAGGATCTGCAGGGTCTCGCCCAGGCGCGCCAGGCGCTCGCCCACCGCATCGGCGACGGCGCCGCTGATGCCGCTGTCGACCTCGTCGAAGACCAGGGTCGGCACCGGGCTCAGGCCGGCCAGCACCACCTTCAGCGCCAGCATGAAGCGGGCCAGCTCGCCGCCCGAGGCGATCTTGTTGAGCGGGCCCGGCGGGGCACCGGGATTGGTGGCGACGACGAAGCCGACGCGCTCGCGGCCCTGCGGGCCCCATTCGCTCTCCGGCAGGTCCTCGATGGCGGTCCGGAACCGGGCCTTGTCGAGCTTCAGCGGCGGCAGTTCGGCGGCCACCGCATGGTCGAGCCCGGCGGCCGCGGTGCGCCGCGCCGCACCGAGCGCCGCCGCCGCCTCTTCATAGGCGGTGCGCGCCTCGGCCGATCGGCCCGCCAGGGTGCCGAGGGCATCGCCCTGGTCCTCGATCAAGGCGAGGCGGGCGTCGAGACGCTCGCGCAGGGCCGCCAGCCCGTCGACCTCCACCCCGTGCTTGCGGGCGGCGGTGCGCAGGGCGAAGAGCCGCTCCTCCAGCCGCTCCAGCTCGCCGCTGTCGGTCTCGATATCGGCGGCGAAGGCCTCAAGCCCGGCGACCGCCTCGGCCGCCTCGGCCGCGGCGCGGTCGAGCCCGGCCAGCACCGCGTCCAGCCGGCCGCCGGCCTTGTCGGCCACCCGGTCGAGCGTCCGATGGGCGCTGCCGAGACCGCTTTCGGCGCCGCGCTCGCCGCTCAGGGCCGCCAGCGCGCCATTGACCGCCTCGACCAGCTTCTCCCGGTGCTGCAGCATGGCGCGGGTTTCCGCCAGGGCCGCCTCTTCGCCCGGCCGGGGGTCGAGGACCTCCAGCCCGTCGAGGGCCTCGCGCAACGCCGCCTCCTCGGCCCGGGCGCGGGCGGCCTCCGCCTCGGCCTCGGCGCGCGCCGCCTCCGCCTGCCGCCAGGCCTGCCAGGCCGCCGCCGTGCGGGCCGCCGCGCCGCCCAGCCCGCCGAACGCATCGAGGACGCCGCGATGGGTGCGCGGATCGAGCAGACCCTGGGTAGCGAACTGGCCATGCACCTCGACCAGGCTCTCGCCCAGTTGGCGCAGCAGGCCGATGCTGACCGGCTGGTCGTTGACATAGGCGCGGCTGCGGCCGTCCCGCCGGATCACCCGCCGCAGCACCAGGGCCGCTTCGGCCTCGAGCTCCTGCGCGCGCAGGAGCGCAAAGGCGGGATGGGCGTCGTCCGGGGCGAATTCGGCCGTAACGCTGGCCTGGTCGGCGCCGCCGCGGACCAGCCCGGTCTCGCCGCGGCCGCCCAGCGCCAGGCCCAGGGCATCGAGCAGGATGGACTTGCCGGCGCCGGTCTCCCCGGTCAAGGCGCAGAGCCCCGGGTCGAAAGCCAGGCTCAGCTGCTCGATCAGCACGAAATTGCGGATGGTCAGGGTGACCAGCATGGCCGTTCTCAGCGCACCCGTGTCAGAACACCCAGTCGAGGGTCCGCGACAGCATCGTGCTGTCGTCGGGCGGCCGCACGCCGTCGTCGATCAGCAGGGCATAGCTGTCGAGATACCAGTCGCTGCCGGGGAAATTATGGCCGAGCACCGCCGCAGTGGTGCGTGCCTGGTCGGTCAGGCCGAGCGCCAGATAGGACTCCGTCAGGCGGTGCAAGGCCTCGGGCACATGGGTCGTGGTCTCGAAGCGCTCGACCACCCTTTGAAAGCGGTTGATCGCGGCGTGGTACTGGTTCTGGTGGAGATAGAAGCGACCGATCGACATTTCCTGGCCGGCCAGCTGGTCGAGCGTCAGGTCGCGCTTGAGCGCCGCGTCGCGGGCATAGGCGGTCTCGGGAAAGCGGCGCTCGACCTCGGTCAGGGCCTGCAGCGCCTCCTCGGTCATCGACTGGTCGCGCTCGACGTCGGAAATCCGCTCGTAGAAGCTCAGAGCCCGCAGGTAGAAGGCATAAGGCACCTGGTCGCTGCCGGGATGGAGGCGGATGAAGCGGTCGAGCGCGATGATCGCCTCGTCATAGTTCAGATCCTGATAATGGGCGAAGGCGGACATCAGCTGGGCGCGCTGGGCCCAGGGGGAATAGGGGTGCTGGCGTTCGACCTCGTCGAACAGCTGGGCGGCCTGTTCATAGTCCTCGTCTTCGAGCGCCTCGGCGGCCTCGTTGTAGATCTCCTCGGCCGAGCGCTCGACATAAGGCACCTCCTCATTGCCGGAGGAACAGCCGGCCGGCACCGCGAGGGCCGCCAGCAGTGCCAACAAAGCCAGAGGGTGCCGCATTGCGCGCCTGAGACCTGAGCTGCCCATCCGTCACAAACCCCCATCCGCCGGCGCGCCGACGCCGCGCCTGACCCAATCCACCTGCTTAGCGGCTATATAGCATAAGAAGGCATCCCGCAAACAGCATGTAGTGAGCGGGAGCGCGGTACAGCAGCCGCATCTGCCGAAAACCGGCGAAACGACGCCGTTCTCCTGAACGCGTTCCGCCGGCATGGCGCGGCCATCCCTCTCTTCGCCACAGATAACCGTATCCAAGGCCGGCCCCGGCCCCGGCCACGCGGGTCCCGTTGGCGGGCCTGCCATGCCCGTACCGGCAACGACCGGCGGCACGGCGGAGGACAGCCCCTTCATGCCCCGCGCGCCCACCCGCCGCACCGTCTTGCAGGCTCAAGAGGCCGGGCGTAGGGTCCTTGTCAAAATCATCCGTTCGCCGGGAGCCGTTCGATGTCCTTCATTTCCCAGACCGTCGCCCGTATCAAGCCTTCGCCGACCATCGCCGCCACCACCCGCGCGCGCGAACTCAAGGCGGCCGGCCGGGACGTCATCGGCCTGGGCGCCGGCGAGCCGGATTTCGATACGCCGGACAACATCAAGGAAGCGGCGATTGCCGCCATCCGCGCCGGCGACACCAAATACACCGCGGTCGACGGCACCCCGGCGCTGAAAAAGGCCATCGCCGCCAAGTTCAAGCTGGAGAACCGGCTGGACTATGCGCCCGAACAGATCCTGGTGGCGGCCGGCGGCAAGCAGGTGATCTTCAACGCCCTGGTGGCGACCGTCGACCCCGGCGACGAGGTGGTCATTCCGGCGCCCTATTGGGTCTCCTATCCGGATATCGTCCTGCTCTGCGGCGGCGTGCCGGTGTCGATCCCCTGCCCGGAGGAGTCCGGGTTCAAGCTGCAACCGGCCGCGCTCGACGCCGCCATCACGCCCAGGACGAAATGGGTGATCCTCAACTCGCCGAACAACCCGACCGGCGCCGCCTATAGCGCCGAGGAGCTGAAGGGCCTGACCGATGTGCTGATGGCGCATCCGCACGTTCATATCATGACCGACGACATGTATGAGCATCTGGTCTATGACGGGTTCGTCTTTCACGCCCTGGCGGCGATCGAGCCCGGCCTCTACGACCGGACCCTGACCATCAATGGCGTGTCCAAGACCTATGCCATGACCGGCTGGCGCATCGGCTATGCCGGCGGGCCGAAAGAGCTGATCAAGGCGATGGCCAAGGTGCAGAGCCAGAGCACCACCAATGCCTGCTCGATCAGCCAGGCCGCCGCGGTCGAGGCGCTGAACGGCACCCAGGACTTTCTCGCCGAGCGCAATGCAGTATTCCGGGCGCGCCGCGACCTGGTGGTGGAGAGGCTGAATGCCTGCCCCGGCCTGAGCTGCCGCATGCCCGAGGGGGCCTTCTACGTTTATCCCTGCTGTGCCGGAATGATCGGCAAGACCGCCCCGACCGGAACGCGGCTGGAGACCGACGAGGACGTCGCCACCTATCTGCTGGAGGCGGAGGGGGTGACGGTAGTGCATGGCGCGGCCTTCGGCATGTCGCCCTATTTCCGCATTTCCTATGCGACGGCGACCGAGGCGCTGACCGAGGCCTGCACCCGCATCCATCGCGCCGCCACGGCCCTGGCCTGACCGCTGCCCGGAGGCCCGCGGACCTGCCCGCGGACCTGCCCGCGGACCTGATTGCCGATGCATGGGCCCGTGCCTATATCGAAGACCGCGGCGCCGGGTGCGGCCGGCGCCGGCCTCCCCTTCGCGGGCGACCGGCATGCGCTCCGGCTCGTCCTCCTGAACCCAGTTTGACGGCTGTAACGCGGGGCACGCGGTTGAGCCGGTGTCTGGAGGGTGCCGATGTTTGCCGATCTGGCAATGACCCTGGGCGGCTTCGTGCTGCTGCTCGCCGGGGCCGACTATATGGTGCGCGGCGCGGTCGATGTGGCCCGGCGCATCGGCGTCTCGCCGCTGGTCATCGGCCTGACCATCGTGGCGCTGGGCACCTCGCTGCCGGAGCTGATGGTCACGCTGCGGGCAGCCACGGACGGCGCGACGGGGCTCGCCGCCGGCAATATCGTCGGCAGCAATATCGCCAATATCCTGCTGATCCTGGGCGTCGGCGCCCTGATGATGCCGATCGCCTGCACCCGCCGCGCCCTGTTCCGCGACGGTGCCGCCATGGTCGGCGCCACTTTTCTCTTCATCGCCGCCGCCTTTCTCGGCACTTTCGGCTTCTGGCACGGGCTGGTCGGCGTGATCCTGCTCACCGGCTATCTTTTCGGCTGCTATGCCAGCGAGCGGAAGAGCGGCGACGCCATCCATGCCGAGGAAGCGGAATCGGTGCCCGGCGTGCACGGGCCGCTGGGCCTGGCGGCGCTCGCCGTCGTGGGCGGCCTGCTGGGCGTGCTGCTCGGCGCCGAGCTGCTGGTGGCCGGCGCCACGGGGCTCGCCCGCACCTTCGGCGTGTCGGAGGAGGTGATCGGCCTGACCCTGGTGGCCTTCGGCACCTCGGTGCCGGAGCTGGCGACGGCGATCGTCGCCGGACTGCGCGGCCATGCCGATGTCGGCCTGGGCAATGTCTTCGGCAGCAACCTGTTCAACATGCTCGGCATCATGGGGATCGTCGTCATGGTGGTGCCGATCGATATGCCGGCCAGCATGCTGCGCTTCGATGTGTGGGTGATGGCGGCGGCGAGCGTGCTGATCGTCGTCATGCTGCGCTCGGGCTGGCGGCTGGGCCGGCCGGAGGCGGCCTTTCTGCTGCTCTGCTATGCCGGCTTCGTGGCAGCGCAGTTCTATGGCGGCAACGCGATGGCGGCGGGATAACCCACCCGGCCGGGGTTGATCCGTCCGGTGCGAGGGCAAGAGTCTGCCGGCAGACAGGGGAAACGGGCCGGGGGTGCCGTCAGGCGGTCCGGCTCCCGGGGAGGTTCGCCATGACTCGCAAGGTCGCTCTCGTCACCGGCGCGGCGAAACGCATCGGCCGCGCCATCGCCCTCGACCTCGCCCGCAGCGGCTGGGCGGTGGCGGTGCATTATGCCAACTCGAGCGCGGCGGCCGAGGACGCCTGCCGCGAGATCGCCGAGCTTGGCGGCGAGGCCGCCGCCTTTCGCGCCGACCTGTCGCGGGAAGAGGAGATGCAGGCCTTGCTCCCGGCGGTGGCGGAAGGGTTGGGCCCGCCGGCATTGCTGGTCAACAATGCCAGCACCTTCTTCAATGACGGTATCCACGATGCCACCCGCGACAGCTGGGACCGCCATATCGAGACCAATCTCCGCGCCCCCTTCGTCCTGACCCTGGCTTTTGCCCGGGGGCTGCCGGCCGGCACGCCCGGCTGCGTCATCAACATGATCGACCAGAAGGTCTGGAACCTGACGCCGCATTTCCTGTCCTACACCGTCAGCAAGTGCGGGTTGTGGACGCTGACCCGCACCCTGGCCATGGCGCTCGCCCCGCAAATCCGGGTCAACGGCATCGGCCCGGGCCCGACTCTTCCCAGTGCCCGGCAGAGCGAAGAGCATTTCCGCCAGCAATGGCAGAGTGTTCCGCTGGAAAGGCGCACAACACCTGAGGATATTTGCCGGGCAGTCCACTTCATCCTTGCGGCACCGGCAATGACCGGCCAAATGATTGCTTTGGACGGGGGAGAACATCTGGGATGGGCGCAAGCAAAAAGCTGCCGGGACCCGCATGAATAGATGATTCGGCAGCGCAAAAAATTCGGTTTTTGTGGCAGCGCCGGGCAGCCGGGCGGGGGAAAATATCTTAAATTTTCGTTAAAGAATGGCAGGTTTTTCGGGATTGGTGGCATCTGCGGAATCGGCAAAACCATGGTCCGGGAAGTTTTGCACAGGTGCTCAGCAAGGCGGCAGTTCCGGCTTGTCAAGCCATTTTGCAGCTGCGAAGACGGAAAGGTTTCAGGTGCTTTGTATATTCAACAGCGAAATCAACGGGTTACAGAACTGCCCAAAAACCGTGCAATTCGGTCGGAAATGAGGGGAACCGCCGTTTTCGGGCTGCGTCCCACGCTTTGCTCACAAACTTATCCACAGGAATCGTGGATATCATCGATCCGTCATGGGATTGAAACGCTTTGCCGGGGACTTCTATCAAAGGTTTTGGTGCCGGAACGGTGGAGGCGCCGGGCGCGGCCATGAGCGACCGACTCGACAGCAATGGCAATGGCCGGACGACGGCGGACGCGCCGGAGCAGCCGCCGGCCGCGGCCGACACGGCGAGCCGGCTGCAGCAGGGCATTGCCGTCATCCAGGCGCATCTCAAGACCCTGCCCAACGCGCCGGGCGTCTACCGCATGCTCGACGAGGCCGGCAATGCGCTTTATGTCGGCAAGGCGCGCAGCCTGAAGAAGCGCGTCACCAGCTATACCCAGACCGGCCGGCACCCGGCCCGCCTGCTGCGCATGATCGCCGCGACCACGGCCATGGAGTTCGTGGTCACCAGGTCCGAGGTCGAGGCGCTGCTGCTCGAAGCCAATCTGATCAAGAAGCTGAAGCCGCGCTACAATGTGCTGCTGCGCGACGACAAGACCTTTCCGCACATACTCATCGCCGAGGACCACGACTATCCGCGCCTGACCAAGCATCGCGGGGCCGAGACGACGCCCGGCAAGTATTTCGGCCCCTTCGCCTCGGCCGGGGCGGTCAACCGCACCATCGCCGCCCTGCAGCGCGCCTTCCTGCTGCGCAATTGCTCCGACAGCGTCTTTGCCCAGCGGAGCCGGCCCTGCCTGCAATACCAGATCAAGCGCTGCACCGCCCCGTGCGTCGGCTATGTCGACCGTGCGGCCTATGGCGAGCAGGTGGCCCAGGCGCACGCCTTCCTCACCGGCAAGAGCCATGAGGTGCAGGAACGCTTCGGCAAGGAGATGATGGCGGCGGCCGAGCGGCTGGAGTTCGAGACCGCCGCGCGCTATCGCGACCGTATCCGGGCCATGGCCGCCATCCAGGCCAACCAGGCGATCAATGTCGAAGGGGTGGAGGACGCCGACGTGCTGGCCGCCTTTCAGGAGGGCGGGCAGACCTGCGTCCAGGTCTATTTCATCCGCGGCGGCCGCAATTACGGCACCCGCGCCTATTTCCCCAGCCATGATCGGAATGTCGAGGCGGCCGAGGTGCTGGCCGCCTTCATCAGCCAGTTCTACGACAACAAGCCGCCGCCGGCGCTGCTGCTGCTCAGCCACGCCCTGGCCGAAGCCGAGCTGATCGCCGAGGCGCTGGCGATCAATGCCGGGCGCAAGGTGACGGTCGCCGCCCCGCAGCGCGGCGAGAAGAAGCGGCTGGTCGACCACGCTCTCGACAATGCCCGCGAGGCGCTGGGCCGCCGCCTGGCCGAGACCGCCAGCCATGTCCGGCTGCTGCGCGGGGTGGCCGAGGCCTTCGGCCTCGACGGCCCGCCCGAGCGCATCGAGGTCTATGACAACTCCCACGTCTCCGGCACCAACGCGGTCGGCGCCATGATCGTCGCCGGGCCGGAAGGCTTCGTGAAGTCGGCCTACCGCAAATTCACCATCAAGGGGGCGGAGGCGGCCGGCGACGATTATGCGATGATGCGCGAGGTGCTGACCCGCCGCTTCAGCCGGGCGCTGAAGGAGGACCCGGACCACGACAAGGGCGGCTGGCCCGATCTGGTGCTGATCGATGGCGGCCAGGGCCAGCTGGGAGTCGCCGAAGCGGTGTTCGCCGATCTCGGCATCGAGGATCTGCCGCTGGTCGCCATCGCCAAGGGCCCCGACCGCGATGCCGGCCGCGAGCGCTTCTTCATGCCCGGCCGCGCCCCCTTCCAGCTGGAGCCGCGCGACCCGGTGCTCTACTACCTGCAGCGGCTGCGCGACGAGGCCCACCGCTTCGCCATCGGCACCCACCGCGCCAAGCGGCAGAAGCAGCTCGGCCAATCCCCGCTCGACGCCATCCCCGGCATCGGCCCGCGCCGCAAAAAGGCCCTGCTCCTGCATTTCGGCTCCGCCCGCGCCGTCACCCGCGCCAGCCTCGACGACCTCGCCGCCGTCGACGGCATCAGCCGCTCCGTCGCAGAAAAAATCTACAGGCATTTGCACGGAGAGGGGTAAGGTCGGCGGCACTCCCCCCGACTGTCATGCCCGTGAAAACGGGCATCCAGGCGGCATTGCCGAAGGCTGATTGCGTCGGTCGATACCTTGCTATAAATTCTGGAAAAAGAGTGTTTTGAATGCCGACCGTGTTACGTTGGAAAGGGTACAGTTTCCTCTTCTACAGTTTGGATGGCGAGGAACCCCCGCATGTCCATATCAGGAAGGGGCGGCAGGAAGCAAAAATATGGCTGGAAGACTGCAGGATTGAGGTCTCCCGGCGGATACCGCCCCATGAACTGGGGCGATTGCAGGACAAGGTCAGGGACCACCGCGATGAATTTTTGAGGGCCTGGAATGAGTATTTTGGACTCTGACAACGACGAACTTCTCGATGCTCTGGAGCCGGTCGAGGCCGCGTGCACGGATACGCACCTCACCGTCACGCTCGCCAACGGCCAGGCGGTTACGAACCCGTTGTGGAAATATCCACGCCTGCTCAATGCCACGCCCGCCCAGCGCCGGCATTACGAGCTTTCGCCATTCGGCATTCACTGGCCCGGCATCGACGAGGACCTGAGCGTCCGCGGCCTCATCAAGGGCAACCCGGCCCCCGGCGCCGTCCCTCCCGGCACCCCGTCGGACCCGACTGAATGATTGGGCTCTGGTATCCCTCGCAGAGCGTGACTTGTTTCGGCCCGGGGCGCCCGGTGATAAACTGGTCGACCTTCCTGTGGAAACCCTGGCTGAGACAGGGAACAGGGGTTCGGCTATGACGTCCGGCTACGAATACAGCTTTCATATCGACGCCTTCACGCCGGCGACCATCCCCATGGCGCGCCTGGCGGAGTATATGGCCGATCTTGCCGCCTTGTTCAGCGAGCCGGCCAGCGTGCATTTCGCGCGTCTGGAGGAGGGAAGCACGGTCCTCGTCCAGAGGATCGAAGTAGCCGCCTTTCCCAGGGTGCATGCGCGCCTGCAGGCGATCCAAAGGGGGGAGGCAACGGCCGACGCGGTCAGGGCCTTCGCCAGCCTCGACAGGCGTCTTGCCCAGGACAATGCCATCGCACTCCTGCGCGGCGAGAACAATACCGAAGCCATCCGCTTCCCGGGCCGGGAACGGCCGAAACCGCTTCACTACGGCAGTTTCCGCCAGCACGGGAGCCTGGACGGCATTCTGGTCCGTATCGGAGGCAAGGACGAGAGCGTCCATGCCACGTTGAAAGACGGCGACCAGACCTGGCGCTGCGAGCTGACGCGCGCGATGACAAAGGAAATGCGCGGCCATCTCTACGAAAAACCGCTTCGCGTTTACGGCGAGGGCCGGTGGCGGCGGGATCCGCAGGGCAAATGGACCCTGGAGCAGTTCCGCATCAGCCAGTTCGAGGTCCTGGACGATACGCCCTGGCCGGAGACCATTGCCCGCCTCCGCGCCATTGAGGGGGCGCCGCCTGAACCACGCTCAGAGGGCTGACGAGGTGGGCATAATGGACGACCACTCGTCTCCGTTTCACCGCGGATCGGTCACCGGTGGCAGGCGGGGGCGGGGGCGGCGGAGTTTTGCGCCGAACCAGAGGGCGGTGGCGAGGGGCGGTACGGCAGTGATGAGGAACATGACCGCGGGGCCCAGGGACGTGGCCAGGAACCCGGCCAGCGCCGGTCCGGCGACGCTGCCTGCGGCGACGCTCAGCAATGCCGCGGTGAAGCCGAGGGTGCCGCGGCCGGGGAAAAGCCGCAGGCTCCAGAACGAGAACACCGCGCTCACCATCATCACCGCAACGCCGTGCAGCCCCGAAGCCGCGAGCACGGCGATCCATGAACGGGGGGCGATCGCCACCAGGATCAGCGACAGGGCTGCCGCGGCGAAGATCGCGCACAGCAGCGGGGCAAGGCCGATCCGGGCCTCGATCCGCCCGGTCGCGAGGCCGAGCACGCCGCAGATCCCGTAGCTGAGGAAGATGACGGTCGAGGCCGCCTCGTTCGGGAGACCGGGCAAGCCGCCTGCCGCCACCACCCGGTCGGCCGCGAAGGAGAGGAACACCGCATTCGCCATGCCGTAGCAGAGCGCCGTCGCGTAGAGCGGCATGGCGGCGCGCTGCGTCAGGCGGGAGGCGGCCGGCTCCGGGTCCGGGACCGCCGGCAAGGCCGTCATGACGATCTGCACCATCGCGTCGCGCGCCGGTTTTGCGCCCCGCCTGGACGACGGCAAGCCGGCCACCGCAAGTCCGGCAAGCGTGAGGCTGCAGACCGCGAAGGCGATCCATGCCGCGCGCCAGTCCAACGCGCCTTCCGTAACGGCGAAGGCGAGACCGGCGGCGGCGATGACGCCGAAGGTCGTGCCGGTCGAAATCACCGAGAGCGCACCGGCGCGTGCCGCGTCGGGCAGCACACGCTCGGCCGCGTCGTTGAACGGCGCCCAGCAGAACCCGGCACTCGCACCGCAGAGAGCAATGCCGAGGGTGAGGAGGCCCGGCTCTCCGGCTGCCGCAACCGCCAGGAAGCCGGCCGACGCCGCCAGGGCGCCGACCATCACGGGCACGCGCTCCCCGTGGCGCCGGCCGAGCCACGCGCTCGCCACGAGCGCCAGAAGGAATGCCAGGAACCCCCCGCTCGCGATCAACCCGGCCGTCGCTGTGGACAGCGCGAATTCCTCCCGGAAGGCCGGCAGGAAAAGTCCGAAGCCCATCCGCGCGGGGCCGAAGGCAATGGCCGTGGCAACGAAACCGGCTGCCGTCAGCCAGGTGGCGGGTGTCATCGCACCTCTCGCGTCGCACCGCGCCCCAACAATGGCCCTGGTACGATTCTCATATGGGGAAAGACGGGCCCGGGATCGATCGCCGGTGTCGGCGTCCCGGCATGAGGGCTCGCGACGGAGGGCGCGTCTGGCCCCTCGTCAGTGCGCTGCGCCGGCGTCGGCGACCTCGATCACCGCGGGCGCCGCCAGGCGGGCGTCGTCGATGTCGCGCAGGGCGTCGCCTTTAAGCATCTGCCCCCGCAGCAAGCGGGTCGGCGCGCAGCGCCGCTTCTATGAGCCCAATATAAACGGCAATGACCGAAGAATACAATGTCCGCCTGCGTTTTGCCGCTTTGCCCCGGCGGCCGGCGTCGTCAGACGATCATGCCGGAGTCTTTGAGAAACCGCTCTTTTTTCGACAGGGCTTCGCTCTCCCGCTGCGCCTCCTCCGACAACTTCATGGTCGGCGGCACGGTATAGCGGGCATCGCGCGTCTTCGGGTCGATGATCTCGGTAAACATGCGGAGGCTTTCCGGGTCGAAGCGCGGCCGCCAGAGCTCGGCGAGACGGGCCTGTTCGGCCTTCTCGGCCTGCCTGGCCTCCTCCGCCTCTTTCCGCGCCTTGCGGCCGGCTTCCGCGGCATCGGGTTCCTTGACGGGCGGCTCCTTGCGGACCAGGGGGGCAGCCGACATGGCCTCCGGCTCCGCGACGGCGCGCGGAGAGAGCGTACCGCTCTGGCCGGTCGCATGGGTCCGGGCTGACGACGGCGCGACACCGCCGGCTTCGCCGGAAGCGGCCGTGCCGACACTGAAGCTCGCAGCGGCAGCGGATGGAAATGCGGTGTTGTCGAGCATGGCAGGCTTACTCCCTCTGTGCGCACCCTACAACATTGCACCGAAGAACGCAAGACAAACCAGCGTTTTTTGTTATAAACGGAAAATTAAGAACAAGAGCTTCTTAATCCTTAATCTCCTGTTTACTTTTCGAAACGGGTCTCAGGGGCTGCGCCGTTCGAACCGCACCGGCACCGGGAATTCCGGCGGGGTCATGTGGCGGGTGGTACAGTCGACGCGGCCGTCCTGGCGCTCGCAGCGGGTGATGCGCTGGTCGATGCCGCGCCCGCCTTCGCAGGGGACATTGCCGAGGTCGATCACCTCGAGATTGCCGGTTTCGTCGAACTGGGCATGGACGGGGCCTTCGCAGGTCAGGCCGTTCTCAAAGGTCAGGGTCTGGGTGCCGGAGCCGTCGGGGCCGAAGCACATCTCCCAGTCCCGGGTACCATAGGTCTCGCCGGTCTCGCGGCTGCGGATGCTGTAGGGCGAGACCAGCGACCAGCAGCCCTGCAGCTGGGCGATGTCGCCCTCTTCCAGAACCTCTTCGGGCAGGTCGGGCTGTTCCGGCGGCAGCGGCGGCGTGGTATCGGGCCCGGTGTCCCGGTCGCTGTCCGGGTCGGTGTCGGGGTCGCTGTCCGGGTCGGTGTCGGGGTCGGTGTCGGGGCCCTCATCGCGCTGCCCGTCCGGACGGTCTTCGAGCGGCGGAGGCTCGGGGACCGCCGGTGGCGTGGGCGGCTGCGAGTCGGTGTCCGGAACCTCCGGGGTCTCCGGCGTCTCGGGTGGCAGCGGCGGTTCGGCGCCTTCGGGGGTCTCCGGACCCTCCGGTTCCGGGCGGCCGTCCTCCGCCTCCACCTCCGCATCGGGGCGTGGCGGCGTTTCGGGGAGCGGCGGCTCGGGTACGGCCTCCGGTCCGGTGTCGGGCGCGACGGCCTCCGCATCCGGGTCGATGGCCGGTCCGTCTTCTTCCGGGGCCTCCGCCACATCGACCGGCGGCCCGTCCGCCGCGCCCGGTCCGGGTCGGCCGGGCACGGCCCCGCCCTCGCGCGGCGGGCCGGCCTCGCGCTGCGGCGGCGCCTCATCCGGTCCGGGGCAGTGCGGCGCGGCGGCAAGGGCCAGCCGCAGCCGGTCGAGATGCGCCTCCAGCAGCCGTTCGCGCGCCAGCGCCGCCTCCAGTTCCGCCCGGCGGTCGGCCGCCGCGGCCGGATCGGGGCAGAAGGCGAGCCAGGGCCGGCCGCCCGGTCCGCCAAGGCCGCAGGCACCCAGCGCCAGCCAGCCGATCAGCGCCAGCGCGAGGCCGAGCCCGGCCCACAGGCCGAGGGTCAGCAGGCGGCTACGGCGCGGCGGAGAGGAATGCGACATCGCTGATCTCGGGTGAGCGGCTTTAAAGGTGGCGCGAGGGTTCCGGTCCCGGGTGGGTATGCGCCGCAGAGGATGCCGTCGGAATGTGGCAGCACGACGCCGGCTGTCGCCGAACCGCCGGAACCGACGGGGTGGATTTGACTTTGCGTCTTAGTCGCATTATACAGTGCCCAGGCTGTAGGCAGCGGATGCCTGCCTCGGAAGCAAAGGGTTGTGTGCGCGCATGATCGTCTGTCTGTGCAATGCCATTACCGAACGACAGGTGGAAGCGGCGGTCCGCGAGGGCGCCGGCAGTGCGGAAGCCGTGTACGACCATTATGACGGCGATTTGCAGTGCTCCAAATGCCTGCCGATGATGCAGGACCTGGTCAACCGCCATCTCTGGGGCGAGGACGAGCCCGATCTCTTCTCCATCGCCGCCGAATAGCGGCGGCTCGGCAGGCAGTCGCGCCGGGTGAGCCGTCCGATCATCATCGACACCGATCCGGGGCAGGACGATGCCGTCGCCATTCTGCTGGCGCTGGCCTCGCCGGAATTGGAGCTGCTCGGGATCACCACGGTGGCCGGCAATGTGCCGCTGCCACTGACCGCCGCCAATGCCCGCAAGGTCTGCGAGCTCGCCGGCCGGCCGGACGTCAAGGTCTTCGCCGGCTGCGCGCGGCCGATGCTGCGCCCCCTGCACACGGCCGAAAGCGTGCACGGGCGCACCGGGCTGGACGGTCCGGACCTGCCCGATCCCACAATGCCCCTGCAGCCTCAGCATGCGGTCGACTGGCTGGTGGACACGCTGCTGGCCGCGGAGGATGGCGGGGTCACGCTCTGCCCGATCGGGCCGCTGACCAATATCGCCCTGGCGCTGATCAAGGACCCGGCGATCGCCCCGAAGATCCGCGAGATCGTGCTGATGGGCGGGGCGGCCTTCGAGGGCGGCAACACCACCCCGGCGGCCGAGTTCAACATTTATGTCGACCCGCACGCCGCCCATGTCGTCTTCACCAGCGGCGTGCCGGTCACCATGGTGCCGCTCGACTGCACCCACAAGGCGCTGATGCCGCGGGCCTGGATCGAAGAGTTGCGGGCACTCGGCACCCCGGTGGGCCGCGCGACCGCCGCGATGCTGTCCTTCTACGAACGCTACGACCAGGCGAAATACGGCATGCACGGCGGGCCGCTGCACGATCCCTGCGTCATCGCCTACCTGCTGGCGCCCGGCCTGTTCGGCGGCAAGGACTGTCCTGTGGCGATCGAGACGGCGTCGGAGACCACCATGGGCATGACCGTGGTCGACTGGTGGGGCACCACCGGCCACCCGCCCAACGCCCGGGTGCTGACCGACATCGATGCCGACGGGTTTTTCGGCCTGATCCTGGAGCGGCTCAGCGCTCTCTGAGTACGAACGGTTTGCCGTGCACGTGCGGTTTCAGCGCTTCGGTCGGGCCGCCGGTCGCCACCGGGCGCTCGGCGAAGCGCCCCAGGCTGAGCAGCCGGTCGTACATCACCAGCGCGCCGGCGACCGAGAGATTGATGGCGAACCGCGTCGGGATTTTCACGACATAGTCGCAGCGGTCGACCAGGGCCGGAGACAGCGAGCTGCGCTCCGGTCCCAGCACATAGGCGCAGCGGCGCGGGTGGCGGAAGCTCGGCAGCTCGATGGCGTCCTCCAGCAGCTCGACCCCGACCAGGCTGCAATCCTCCGGCAGCACAAGGGTGTCGACCGTGTCGAAACGATAGAGGGGCATGGTCCGGGCGGCCGCCGAGGTGTCGGCCGAGCCGAACTGCACCTCCTCGGTCGCCGGGGCGATGGTGAAGACGAAGCTGGCGCCGAAGGCCTGGGCGGTGCGCAGCAGCGCCCCGACATTCATCGGCTTGCTGACGCCCTCGACGCCGATCCCGAAATAGCCGCGCATTACCGTCCGATCATGCTCTTGCAGCCCTCGGGTCGCAGCGACATGGTGGCCGCGCCGGGCCCGCTTCAAGAGACTATACCATGCCGCATGATCCGCAGCCCGAAACCGGGCACAGCGCCGGAAGCCTCAACCCCGTCCTCGTCACGGTGACGCGCGGATCGATGGTCGAAAGCGGCCACCGCGGCGCCGCGGTGATCGCCGACCGCAATGGCAAGGTCGTGGCGCATTGGGGCAATTTCGAGCGGCCGGTCTATCCGCGCTCGGCGATCAAGCCGGTCCAGGCGATCCCGCTGATCGAGAGCGGTGCGGCCGAGGCGCTGGCCGTCACCGACGCGGAGATCGCGCTCGCCTGTTCCTCCCACAATGCCGAGCCCGACCATGTCGAGCGGGTGCGGGCCTGGCTGGCCCGGATCGGCTGCCCGGAAACGGCGCTGGCCTGCGGCGCCCGCCCGCCCATGGGGGCGGAGGCGGCGGCCGGTCTGATCCGCGACGGGATCGAGCCCGGGCCGGTGCACAACCCGTGCTCCGGCAAGCATGCCGGCTTCCTCAGCACCGCGCACTACAAGGGCGAGCCGCTTGACGGCTACACGCAGCTGACCCATCCGGTGCAGCAGCGCCTGCTCGGCGTCATCGAGCAGATGACCGGGCAGGACCTCGGCACCGCTCCCTGGGCCCGGGACGGCTGCGCCATTCCGACCTTCGGCATCTCGCTGGGCGGGCTGGCGGTGGCCATGGCCCGCTTCGCCGACCCGGCCGACCTGCCGGAGCGCCGCATTGCCGCCGTCCTGCGCATCCGCCGCGCCTGGGGCGGCCACCCTCACCTCGTCGCCGGCTCCGGCCGCTTCGACACCAAGGCCATGCAGGCGGCGGCCGGCCGGGCGCTGGTCAAGACCGGAGCGGAGGGCGTCTTCTGCGCCTGCCTGCCGGGCGAGGGGCTCGGGATCGCCCTCAAGATCGACGACGGCGCCACCCGCGCCTCCGAAGCCGCCATGGCCGCCCTGCTGCGCGAAACCGGCGTGCTCGACGATGAAGAACTGACCGCCGCCGGCCTCGGCCCGGTGACGCCGATCACCACCTGGAGCCGCCTTCCCGCCGGCGAAATCCGCCCGGCGGACGGATTCCCCAATTGACCCCGTCAAGATGGCCAGGATCGGCCTTTACAATGGAACAGCTGATCATGTCGAACCCGACCTGGCTCCCCTGCAAACGCAGTACACTTGGAACGTAATGGGTTCGCAAGGCGCCCTGTGGAGCGGCGGCATCCCTGCCGCCGACGGGAGCGGCGGCATCCTTGCCGCCGACGGGAGCGGCGGCATCCCTGCCGCCGACGTCGGCTGGAAGCCGACGCTCCGAGGTTTGTCCCAGCCTTGAGACACTGTTGCCAGCCATCTCCCTCGCTGCGCTTTGCTTGCTGTGGACAACGTGTTCCCAACCTTCCCCTCACATCCCCTGCCGAAACTTCATTTCCCAGGCGAGGGCGGTTTCGACGATGGTGTCGAGGTCGTCGAAGCGCGGGTGCCAGTCGAGCTGTCGGCGGATGAGGCTGGCGTCGGCGACCAGGGCGGCGGGGTCGCCGGCGCGGCGCGGGGCGTTGCGGATGTCGAAGGGCCGGCCGGCGGCGCGCTCCACGGTCGCCAGCACCTCGCGGACGGAAAAGCCGTGTCCATAGCCGCAGTTCATCACCAGGCTGTCGCCGCCCCGGCGCAGATGGTCCAGCGCCAGCACATGCGCCGCGACGAGGTCGGTGACGTGGATATAGTCGCGGATGCCGGTGCCGTCCGGGGTGGGATAGTCGTCGCCGAACACGGCGACATGGTCGCGGTGACCCAGCGCGGTCTCGCAGGCCACCTTGATCAGATGCGTGGCGGCCGGGGTCGCCTGGCCGGTGCGGCCGGCCGGATCGGCACCCGCGACGTTGAAATAGCGCAGGGCGACATAGTCGAGATCGTGCGCGGCGGCGGTGTCGCGCAGGACCCACTCGCTCATCAGCTTCGACGTACCATAAGGGTTGATCGGCCGCGGCGGGACCGACTCGCCGACCGGCAGGCGGTCGGGCGTCCCGTAGACGGCGGCGGTCGACGAAAAAATGAAATGCCGGACGCCGTGCCGGACGCAGGCTTCGATCAGCCCCTGGGTCTTGATGGTGTTGTTGCGGTAGTAGAGCAGCGGCTTTTCCACCGATTCCGGCACGATGATGCTGCCGGCGAAGTGCAGCACTGCCGCGATCCGCTTTTCCGGCAGCAGCCGGTCGAGCAGCGCGGTATCCCCGACATCGCCTTCGACGAAATCGGCGTCGGCGGCGACCAGCGCCCGCCGCCCGGTCGACAGGTTGTCGAGCACCACGACGCCATAGCCCGCTTCCAGCAGGGCGAGCACGGCGTGGCTGCCGATATAGCCGGCGCCGCCGGTGACGAGAACTGCGGGGGCTGCCTCTGTCACGGATGTCACTCCTCGCCCGCCGGGGTCCGGTTTTCATTCAGCGACGCGGCCACGGCGGCCTGGTCCTCCGCGCCATGGCCGGCGGGGTCCCCGGGCGCGGCGCAGCCCCAGGGCCGGTAGACCCGGCGGTGGGTCAGGGCCTCCCGGCGCCGGTCGTCCTTCAGCCGCCGGACGACCGCCTTGATGTCCTGCACCCGGTCCATGGCTGCGACCAGCACCGCGTCGTCGGTTACGGCAACCACCACATTGTCGAGCCCGACCACCGCCGTGAAGACGCTGTCGCTGCGGACATAGGCGTTGTGGACGTCTTCCAGCAGCACGTCGCCGACGGCAGCATTGCCGGCCGCGTCATGCGGCGCCAGCTCCCACAAGGCGGACCAGGAGCCGACATCGCTCCAGCCGACGTCGATCGGCACCAGGACGGCCCGGTCGGTGCGCACCATGACCCCGGCATCGACCGAGATCACCGGTGCCGCGGCGAAGCTCTCCTTGTGGAGTCGCACGAAATCGAGATCGCGGTAGCCGGCCTTGATCGCCTGCTCGGCGGCGGCCAGGACCTGCGGCTGCCAGCGGCCGAGTTCTTCCAGGAAGCTGTCCGTCCGGAACAGGAAGATGCCGCTGTTCCAGTAATAGTCGCCGGCTGCGAGATAGGATTCGGCGATGGGCAGGGACGGCTTCTGGACGAATTCCGCGACGTCGTAGAGATTGCGGGCCGGATCGCGCACGGCGCCCCGCCGGATATAGCCATAGCCGGTTTCGGGCGAGCGCGGGGTGACGCCGAACCCCACCAGGGCGCCGTCGGCCGCGGCCGGCAGGCCGTCGCGGATCGCCGCCAGAAAGGGCGGCAGATCGGGGATGGCGTGGTCGGCCGGCACCAGCAGCATCAGCGCCGCGGGGTCGATATCGCGCACCTGCAGGGCGGCGACCGCCGAGGCGGCGGCGGTGTTGCGGCCCGCCGGTTCCAGCACGATGGCGGTCGGATCGATCCCGATCCGGCGCAGCTGCTCGGCGATCAGAAAGCGGTGCTCATTGCTGCAGACGACCAGCGGCGGCGCGAAGATATCGTTCGCGGGGAAGCGCAACGCCGTCTCCTGCACCATGGTGCAGGCAGAAAGCAGCGGCAGCAGCTGCTTGGGTTGGCTTTCCCGCGACATCGGCCAGAGCCGCGTGCCCGCCCCGCCGGAGAGGATGGCGGGGAAGACGCGGGGTCCTGCGGCGGGACTTCCGGTGCTGGCCATCATCCGGCCCCGATGCTGACGGTCACCATAGCGGCGCTATGGTGCGCTTCCCGGCCGGTTCAGGCAAGGCGTGCAACGGCCGCCGGGCCGCGCCGCCGCGAAGCGGGACATGATCCCGAAAACCGGGCCGGAGCGGCGGGCGGCGTCAGACGACCTGGGCGAGGGCGCGGGCCTGTTCGGGCGTCAGCCGCGGCTGCTGGGGCCGGGCCGGCTGCTCCGCCGGTTTCTGCTGCTGCTGGATGGACTGGCGCAGGCCGGTGGCGATCGCCTTGTTGACCTCGATCAGCGGCTCGACGCCGGCCGAGCCGTGGCGGACATCGCGGCTGTGCCGCTCGCACCAGAGCGACAGCGAGACGATCCGGGCGCGGAGGTCCTGCGGCAGCCCGTTCTCGGCGGCGAGGCAGTCGGAGGCGAAAGCGGTCCACATCCGGCTATTGCGGTAAAGGGCATTGATCATCGCCTGGTTGCCGTCGGTCTTCGCCTTCTCCAGGTCGCGGGTGACCTCGACGATCAGCTGATATTCCATCTCCTGTGGCGAATTGCTGCGGAACTGGGTGGTCTTGTAGGAGGCAACGCCGGTGGACATTCTTCCCTCTCCTTTGCGGGCGCTTCCGGGTTGGCTTGGTAAAGAGCCCGGTCGACCCTGAAACCGTCCTCATCTTGGCGCGGGAGGCTTAAATCCCGGTAAAGCAAGACGACGGTTTTGTTCAATCGCCGTCGGCGGCGGCCGGTTCGGGGGCGTAGTTCAGGAGCCGTTCTTCATACTCCAGGACGCGGCGGAGAGCGGCCAGGGCATTGTAATAGGCGCCGCCTTCGACATAGGCCTGGACCATATAGAGAATCTGGCGGATTTCGTCCTTGGCGGTGACGCCGAGCACGTCGTTCAGCCGGTCAAGGAACTCCTGATAATAGTCGTCCTTGGCGTCCGGGTCGATGTAGAGCATCTGCACGGCGAAATAGATGCGCTTGACCGGGGTGTCGACGTCCTGCGCCGTCAGGATGTCCTTGCCGCGCAGCACGCAGGCATTGTTGTGGACGACGATCTTGGCGGCGCGGCCGCCCTCGACGGAGATCACCGCGCCGTTCACCACCATCTTTTCGTTGGCGCCGAGACGGACCATCAACGGCATGATATCGACCCTCTTACGCTCCGCGGCATTCAGACCATCAGGTCGAGGCTGAAACCGGCCGACAGGCCGCCGAACCCGGTGTCGCCGCCGGCGCCGGCGGGCTGCAGCAGGGCGACGACCCCGGCATTGATCGAGGTGCCGGCGCCCGATTTCGCATCCTCGATGGCAAGAAACTGGCGCATCAGGTTGTCGACATAAACCGGCTCCTTGAAGTCTTCAATCTTGAAGCGTTGTTCCAGGGCCGCCTTCTGCTTCTCGACAGGCTGGGCGGCGATCTGCTCCGGCAGGCCGGCGATGGTGAAGGCCACCTTGCGCAGCGGCCGGTCGCCAAGCACCTGATACATGTCCTTTATTTTCGGTGCCTGGCGGCGGAAGTACATGGCCTCGCGCACCGCGACGTTCTGCTCGCCCAGGTCCTTTTCGAAGCCGTTGACCAGCCAGCGGGCGCCGATCTTGCCCATCGCCTCGGAATCCTTGAGGATCGAGGTGCCGGTATCGAGCCGGAGCGCCGTGGCCATGTCGGCATAGCGGGTATCGCGCATCTTGTAAGCGAGCGCGTCGTCGCCGCCGAGATCGTCTGTGAGAATCTTTTTGATGAAGGCGTTCTTGTAGATATCCTCTTCGAGGCCGAAGGCTTCAAGAAGGAATTTTTTCATTTGGAAATCGTTCAACAGGTCGTCCGCCGACTCGATCTTCTTGATATTGTCGGTGAAGTAGTCGAGATCGCGCTTGATCAGCGGCTGTTCCTTGAATGCCTGGAACTGCTGGCTCTGGGTCTGCTTGAGGGAATTGAACATCAGGAGGCCGGGCATACCGCCGCCGCCACCTCCGGTCGCGATGGGAAACATGGCCGGTTCTCCTCAGCTTATGTCCGGCAGCGCTTCGCGCCGCCCGTCATCGAAACTCCTACGCGTCATCCCCGCGTAGCCTGCCCCCGCAAAGTCGGGGGGTGGGGATCCAGTCACGCGGCCCAAAAAATGGATTCCCGCTTTCGCGGGAATGACATCTGACGTGAGGGAAAAGGGGCCGCGGTTTCCCGCGACCCCCATATCCATACGCGATTAGCCGAACAGCGACAGGATCGACTGCGGCTGGCTGTTGGCGATACCCAGAGCCTGGAGGCCGAGCTGCTGCTGGACCTGCAGGGCCTGGAACTTCGCCGACTCTTCCGCCATGTTGGCATCGACCAGGGTGCCGATACCGTCTTCCACGGCGTTGACCAGCGACTCCATGTAGGTGTCCTGGCTCTCGAGGGCCTTCTCGGCCGAACCGAGCTGAGCCTGCACGGAGTTCAGGTGCGCCTCGGCCGCGTTCAGCTGCTCCAGCATGAAGTCGAAGTCGAGACTGCCGCCGGTGCTGCTGTTCATGTTGAACCCGACGACGCTATTGGTGTCCGAAGCGCCCTGTGCCGTGTCAACAATGGTGACCTTGTTGTTGTTGTTGGTGATGGTGAAGTCGCTGAGGCTGCCGTTAAGGGCGCTGGCGCCGTCAATGTCGCTGTTCATGTCAGCGTTGGCGCCGCCTTCGTTCAGCAGGATTTCCTTGACGCGGTTCGCCAGTTCGCTGACGGTGACCGCATCGCCGTTGTCCTTGGTAACGGCCGACTCGTAGGACAGCTGATACTTGTTGGCGCTGCCATTGATCTGCGTGCCGTCAGCGGTCGTCGCAAATTCGTTGTCTTCACCGACCACCAGCGTGAACTTGTGGTCATTGGTGCCGTCGTTGAAGACCAGGTCGATTTCGTCGCCGGCCTTCAGCTGCGTGGCATTGGTCTCGCCATCGCGGGTGGTGGCGTTGAACTCGATCTCCGCCTGGACATTGCCGCCGGCCGATTCGTTCACGACCGTGCTTGCGTTCGCGCTGTCGAGTTCGGTATTGCCATCGGCGACTTCGAAGCCGACCAGCTGGCCTTCCCCGCCGACATCGTTGCGATTGATCTGGACCGCAGTGGAGCCCGCTCCTCCCCCACTGACCGAGAAACCAAGACCGGCGAGGGCGCCGCCGTCCGCCATCAGGTTGCTGAGGGCTTGGGCGAAGCTGCCGCCGTCGGTAACGGAGCCGGTGACGGCAGCAGCGGCCGCTTCCAGCTTGAAGTCGCTGTTACCGGCGTCTGTGTTAGAGCTGGTAATCTCAAAAGTGATGGTCTGTTCCTCGCCGTCGGCATCGACGAAGGTCAGGTCGAAGCTCTCACCGGCTGAGGAGGCCGAAGCAGCAACCTGGGCCAGATCGATCGAAATGCTGACGGGGTCGTCGCGGCTGGTCAAGGTTTCCGTGGCCTTGCCGGCGGTGACGTTGATGTCCTTGACCATGCCAAGGCCGCGGTCTGTTTCCTCGATCGACAGGTCCTGATACGCGACGCTGATCTTGCCGAGGCTGAGCGCACCGGCCGAGTCGCGGTTCATCGAGGAGACGACCTCGAAGTCCTCGCCATTCTGAGCCCGCAGCCCGTCGATCAGGTTGATGCCGTTGAAGGTCGCCGAACCGGTGAAACCCTGAATGTTCTGGATGGAGCGGTCGATGGCGGTCTGGATGTCCGCGCGGCCGGTCTCCTGGTTCGAAGCCTGGATGATCTTTTCCTTGATCGAAACCAGCTCTTCGTTGATCTGCTCGGCGGCCTTGGTGGCGGTGCCCAGGGTCGACAGGCCGAGAGACATGTTCTCGCGGACCTGCTTGAATCCGGCAACGTCACTGCGCATGCCCTGCGCGACGACGAAGGTGGCGGCGTCGTCCTTGGCGCTGCCGACCTTGAAACCGGTGTTGATACGCGACTGGTTGATGTCGAGCGACTTCTGCGTCTGGTTCAACTTGAACAGAGCGTTCATCGCCGAGGTGTTGGTCAGAACGGAAAATGCAGGCATTGTAAGGTCCTCTCGCTTCACAAGGGATTGGCACCGTCGCTTCGCAACGGCCTGAGGCGTCGCCTCTGCCTGTCGTTATGACGCGAAAGGTCTTAAGTCCGCGTAAAGACCGGCCACTGGATTTAAAAAGATAATCAACCCATCTTCATAAAATGCCGAGTTCATTCTTCCATTAACCATGAATTCTTAACCACGAAGCCTCAAAATCACAAATATTCATTTTCGTGAATTCGTGGCTTTGTGGTTCAATTTTCAAGCAGCTTGCGCGGGTCGGGAGTTGTACTCCCGACCCCAGGATTTCACGGTCGGCAGGGTCGAAAACGTTCCGGTCGGGAGTGGAACTCCCGACCGGCAGGGGTGAAATTCTCAGGCGGCTTTGGTCTGCTTTGCACACCACGCCCGCCACATCTCGCGGAATGCCGCCTCAAGATTCTTGGCGAAGCGCGGGCCGTCGCATAGCGGCGAGGCGGCGACCTGGTCGCGCAGCCGCGCGCGCAGTGCCGCCAATTCGTCCAGATGCGTTGCCCACCAGACGGCCTTTTCCACATAGGAGTCCGGGCCTTCGGTCACCCAGTCGCCGAGCCCGACATTGGTCAAATGTGTGGCGGAGTGCCGCCCGGCGAAGGTCGGCCCCGGCCATGTCACCACAGGCACGCCCATCCACAGGGCTTCGCAGGTGGTCAGGCCGCCGGAATAGGGAAAAGGATCCAGGGCGATATCGACGCGGTTGTAGGTCGCGAGCAGTTCGTCATGGGGGGACTTGCCCTGCAGTTCGACCCGATCGGCCGCGATGCCGCAGCGTGCGAAATCCTCCATGACGCTCCGCTGGACGCGCGGCTCGCGCAGGCTGGTGCTCTTTAATATGATCATGCTGCCCGGCACGGCCTTCATGATCCGTGCCCAGAGCGCGATGATCTCAGGGTTGACTTTTATAATATTATTGAAGCAGCCGAAAGTCACCGAACCGGCTTCGTGCGCCGGCAGGGGGCCGACCTCCGGGGCGTAACCGGGCGGATCATAAACGACATAGCCGTCGGGCAGACGGAAAATCGTTTCCGTGTACCACGCGTCTTCGCCCGGCGGCGTTTCGACATTGTCGCTGATGAGGTAATCCATGGCCGTCAAGCCGCTGGTATTGAACAGCCCGCCGACCCACTTGACCTGGATTGGCGCCGGCCTGCGGGCGACCGTCAGCAGCCGATTGTCGGAGGCATGGCCCGACAGATCAACCAGGATGTCCACCTCATCCTCGCGGATCCGCTGCGCCGCGATCTCATCGGTCAGGCCGACGATCGAAACCCAGCGCGCCATGACCGCCCGGACCCGTTCTGTCAGACGGTCGCTCTTCCCATTGGTATTATAGGCGATCAGCTCAACTTTCTTGGGATCGAGATTCTCCAATGCGGCAATGCTGAGCGCCATGGCGGGGTGTTGCATGAAGCTGCCGGACAGAAATCCGATCCGTAGCCGACGCTCCGGGTCAAGGTTGTTCGGATAGGCGGTGCCAACGGGTGCAAGCGGTGCCCCAAAACGCGCGTCCCATGCCTTGTGCTCCTCAAAAATGGTCCGTTTATCGATCGCCGGCATGTAATGGAGCGTCATTAGAATGTTGGTATGGGCGGAATGGTAATTCGGGTCGATGCGCAAAGCTTCACGATAAAGAACGAGACTTTCGTCAAGTTCCCGGAATAATTTGTGTGTATTTCCCAAATTCAGATGTGCCCGCGCCATCTCCGGATCGCAGCCGATCGCATGACGGTAGGCGTTAAGCGCTTCCTCGAACCGTTGAGCGAACTCAAGCACCATGCCGTAATCGTTGAAGATGGAGGCATTGTCGGGGGCCAGCGCGGTAGCGCGGACCATCGCTTCGAGGGCTTCGTTGCGCTGATGCAGCATCTTATAGGCTTTGCCAAGCACGCAGTAGAGTCCCGCATCCTCCGGCATCAAGGACAGGGCAGTGCGTGCCGCTTCCACCGCCCGTTTCGGCTCGCCGAGTTGCAGCGCGAGGTGGGCAAGGTGCTCCCAGGCATGGGCATGCGACGGACGGGCCTTGACCGCGCGTTCGTAGGCAGCCATGGCGTCAGCCAGCTCTTCCCGGTTGGCCAGGGCGTTGCCGGTGTTGTGATGGGCTTCGGAGTAATCTGGGTCCAGCTCCAGTGCGCGGGCATAGCAGGCCATCGCGGCTTCGGTATCGCCCCGCTGGCGCAGGATATTGCCGAGATTGTTGTGGGCGTCGGCCAGCGTGGGCTTAAGCGCGATCACCTGCCGGTAGGCCGCTTCCGCGTCATCCAGGCGGTCGGCCTCTTTGAACATGAGTGCCAGATTGTACAGTGCCTCCGCATAGCCCGGCGCCAAGTCGAAGGCACGGGCATAACAGGCAATGGCGCCGTCCGTTTCGCCGAGGGCTTTCAACACATTGCCCTTGTTGTTCCAGGCCTCGGCATAGTCCGGCTTGCTCTCGATCGCCAGGTCGATCAGGGTCAGCGCCGGCTGCAGCTGCCCGACCTGGTGGGCCAGGGCGCCGCGGTAGAGCAGCGCGACCGGATGGTGCGGGTTGAGCCGGAGCGCGTCCTTGTAGAGAGCGTCGGCCTCTGCCAGCCGGCCCGCCTGGTGATGGGCCATCGCCTGCCTCAGCGGGGCATCCGCAGGATCGGCCGCCGAGGCCGGCCGGGCCTGCGCGACGGCAGCGGGCTTGCCGTGGCGGCCGGCAACAAGGGGGGCCCGGCTTTGCCTGGCAAGGGCGTCTTTGCGGCGCTTCTGACCCATGGGTCGATTTCCTCACTTCCGGGCGACGGAGCGGGCCGGTCAGACCGCCTTGGTCCGAGCCACCGTGACTCCTTTCCCGACAATCTTCATGCCGAGGATTTCCACAAATGGAAGCTGCCGCCACAGGCTGGCCAGGCGAAGTTCCGTGTCGCGCAACGCGTCGTCCAGGCAAATGATCGCGCCCGGAGCCAGGAAATCTTTCAGCAGAAGAATTGTCGGGAATCGGCTGTCCGGCACCCCGTGAGGCCCACCGGTCACGGGCCCGTCGACGATCACGAAATCGATTTTCTCGCCATCAAGGATCCGTTCCAGATAGCTGTACTCAAGATCGTAACACTGCGTCTCGATCCCGCATGCCTTGACAGGCTTCATGCCCGCAACAATGAAGCGAACATGGTCTATTCCGGCCCTCTTCACCAGATCAAGGCTGTCGCGCGCATAGTCCTCGGTCTGTTCGACGCTGAGATAATAGAGATCCTTGGTCGCGGGACGGGCATCGCGTTGGGCTCGCGCCAAGACAGCACTGCTCAGCCCGGAACCGAATTCAAGCACGAGCTTCGGTTTGACTTCAGCAATCAGAGATTTGATGAAAGCCAGCGACCCAGGCTCCATGCTGAAGGCGGAAAACTTGTAGTCCGCAATCTTCGAAAAGGCCGGATCATTCTCAAGCGCCTTCAGATCGTTTACCGGAAAGCCGCCTGTGGGAAAAAGCTGTGCCTTGATGCGGGATCGAATGCGGATGACATCGTCCAGCGCCACAAGGTCGTGAGCGCGGGCGAGGGCCGGGCCGTCCGCTGCCGGGGCTCCCGCGGGTCCGGTCCTCGGGCTGCTTGCGTCCGATGACGTGGTCGCAGCCGAAACACTGCCGCTTTCGCGGGTCGTACCGACGGAGTCCATACTATCCTTCCCGCCTTCAGCCGGGCTCCCAAGAGCCGGATTGTGTCAAACGGCGGAAGTATTGACAGGCAAGGTTAAGGTTGGGTTGAGACCGGGTCGCCGAGCGGCGGGGCGTTTCAGGCCCGCCCCAGGCTTTCGGCCAGTTCGGCGAGTTCGAGCCAGCGCTCCTCGGCCTCGTGCAGTTCGGCCTGGGCGGCGGTCAGGCGGTCGCTCGCGGCGTGAAAGCGCTCCGGGTCGCGCTGGTAGAGAGCACTGTCGGCCAGGGTCCCGGTGAGGGCGGCGATTTCGGCCTCCAGCGCCTCGATCCGGCCGGGCAGGCGGTCCAGGGCCCGGCGCTGGCTGTCGGAGAGCTTGCGCGCCGGGCCCTTCGGCTTTTCCTTGCTCTCCTTCGCTGGTTTCCCGGCCGTCGGCCTGGTCTTGCCCGCAGCCGGCGGCGTACCGGGGCTGGCCGCCGGGCCGTCGCCGCGTTGGCGGCGATAGTCGGTATAGCCGCCGACATATTCCGCCACCCGGCCGCCGCCCTCCACCGCGATCACCGAGGTGACCAGCCGGTCGAGGAAATCGCGGTCGTGGCTGACCAGCAGCACGGTGCCGGTATAGCCGCCCAGCACATCCTCCAGCAGGTCGAGCGTTTCCATGTCGAGGTCGTTGGTCGGCTCGTCGAGCACCAGAAGGTTGCTCGGCCGGGCGAACAGCCGGGCCAGCAGCAGGCGGTTGCGCTCGCCGCCCGACAGGCTCTTCACGGGGCTGTCGATGCGCTTGGGGTCGAACAGGAAGTCCTTGAGGTAGCCGGAAATGTGCTTCGGCCGGCCGCCGACATGGATGGTGTCGCCGCCCTGCGGCAGCAGCACCTCACGCACCCGGGCGGTCTCGCCCAGGACCTCGCGGCGCTGGTCGAAATAGGCGATCTCCAGCCCGGTGCCGAGCCGCAGGCTGCCGGCATCGGGCGGCAGCTCGCCGATCAGCATCCGCACCAGCGTCGTCTTGCCGGAGCCGTTCGGCCCGACCACCCCCACCCGGTCGCCGCGCAGCACGCGGGTGGAAAAGCCGCGGGCGATCACCGTTCCGCCCCCCGGCTTGTCCTCCGGCCCGGCGAAGCTCTTCGACAGGCCCTCGGCCTCGATCACCAGCTTGCCGCTGCGCGCCGCCTCGGCCGGGTCGAGCTTCGCCGTGCCGGCCCGCCCCTCGCGCGCACGGCGCTCGGCCCGCATGGCGTCCAGGGCCCGCACCCGGCCCATATTGCGTCGGCGCCGGGCGGTCAGGCCTTCGCGCAGCCAGTGCGTCTCGGCGGCGATGCGCTGGTCGAGCCGGGCCGCCTCCTTGTCCTCGTCGGCGAAGACCTGCTCGACCCAGTCGTCGAAGCCGGCAAAGCCCGCCTCGCGCCGGCGCATGGTGCCGCGGTCCAGCCAGAGCACGGCGCGGGCGAGAGTGTTGAGGAAGGCGCGGTCGTGGCTGATCAGCAGCAGGGCGCCGCGAAAGGCGTCGAGCCGCGACTCCAGCCATTCGATGGTCGGGATGTCGAGATGGTTGGTCGGCTCGTCGAGCAGCAGCACCTCCGGCTCGCCGACCAGGGCGCGGGCGAGGCCGGCGCGGCGCGCCTCGCCGCCGGACAGCTGCTGCGGGTCGCGCCCGCCGTCCAGCCGCAGGCCGTCCAGCGCCGCGTCGACCCGGTGCCGGTCCTCCGCCATGTCGGCCGGCAGGCCGCCGGCGACGAAATCGGCGAGCGTGGCGGCACCGCGGAAATCCGCCTCCTGCGCCAGCCAGCCGATGCGGGTGCCGGGCTGGACGAAGCGCTCCCCGCCGTCGAGGTCGATGGCGCCGGCCAGCGCCTTCAGCAGAGTCGATTTGCCGCAGCCATTGCGGCCGACCAGGCAGGCGTGCTCGCCGGGCGTCAGAGCGATATCCAGGCCGCGGAACAGCGGCCGGTCGCCGAAATCGATGGTGGCGTTGCGGAGCGCCAGAACCGGGGGAGCGGGCATGAGGCGGTCAAAGGCTACTTGATGCCGCGTTCCGCCTTGATGCGGTCATAGGCGGCGTTGATGGTCGCCATGCGGTCATTGGCGACCTCGATGAACTCCTGCGGCAGGCCCTGCGCCATGAGCCGGTCGGGGTGGTTTTCCCGCAGCAGCCGGCGATAGGCGGCCTTGACCGCGTCGTCATCGGCGCCGCGCTCGATCCCGAGAATGCGATAGGGGTCGCCCTCGTCGGGACCCAGCTCGGCGGCCCGCAGGCTGTCGAACTCGGCCTGGCTGAAGCCGAAGATCGCCGCCACCCGCCGCAGATAGTCGAGCTCGGCGTCCTTCACAACGCCGTCCGCCTTGGCGATGTAGAACAGGCAGTGCAGCAGCTCTTCCAGCACCGGCTTGCGGTCGCGGAACATGGCGGCGATCTGCCGCGCATAGGGTTCGAAGCCACGGGCGTCGCGGCGCGCCAGGTTGAAGACCCGGGCGACGTTCTGGGTCTCCTCCGGCGGGACCTGGAAGACCTTGCGGAAGGCGGCGATCTCGTCCTTGGTGACGACGCCGTCGGCCTTGGCCATCTTGGCGCCGAGCGCGATGACGCCGATGGTGAAGGCGATCTTCTTGGTGTTGTCCTCGGCCTCGCGACCTTCGCGCCCCTCCCGCCCCTCGCCCGGCCGTTCCGCGACGTCGGTCGCAGGCGTGGCCATCCAGTCGACGGCATGGCCGGCCGCCGCGCCGATCAGGGCGCCAAGCGGGCCGCCGAGCGCGAAGCCGGCCGCGCCTCCGAGTATCTTCCCCCATATGCTCATGGTCTGCCGCCGTGCTGCGCTGTGGGCCGTCCGCCCGCCCCCCTACCCAATGTGGCGCCGGAGCCGACGGTTGCCGGACCAACCTTATCGCCAATTCCTCTTCCGGGTTGAACCCTAATCCACTGTGGCGCCGGGGCCACGTGTGGCGCCATGACACGCCGGCGCATGGCAGCCATTGCCGGTTAGGATTTGTTCATTAGATGAGTTCCAGAATATGGTGCACTGCGAAAAACAAGACGGAAGCGTCGGGTACGGGAGTTCGTTCAAGAGGCCTGGGCACAGTGCGCGCGAGGGGACGTCCAAGACGATAGAGCCTTTGCCACCTTTGTACGGGTCTGGTCACCATGGTCGTGTATCGTAAGCTCATCACGCCGGAACTCCCGGGCTATTGCGAGCACCTGTTGCGCCTCGACCCGCGGGATCGGCGGGCGCGCTTCCTCATGCCGACGACCGACGAGCTGATCCGCAGGCACTGCCGGTCGCTCGATCTGCCCTGGACCATTCTCGTCGGCGCCTTCCGCGACGGCATTATGCGCGGCGCGGTGGAGCTGGTCGGCAGCCCGGCCGACGGCATGAACGTCGTCGAACTGGCGGTCAGCGTCGAACGGACCTTCCAGAATACCGGTGCGGGGACCGAGCTGGTGCGCCAGGCGGTGCTGGTCGCCCAGAACCGCGGCATCCGGCGCATCAAGATGATCTGCCTGCAGGAAAACCGCCGCATGCAGGCGATCTGCAAAAAGCTGCACGGCCTGCTCGACTATGACGAGGCCGACGTGATGTGCGACATCAAGGTCGCCGCGGCCACCCGCCAGACGCTCTGGCAGGAACGGCTGGAGCAGCACAGCCTGCCGACCATGGGCGTCCTGGCCCGCCGCCCCTGCCCGCCCTGCGCCCCCCGCCCGCCGCAAGTCCCGGCGGCGTAGGGCCGTCAGCTGATCCCGGAAGGGGCACTTGTATGAGGTTTGACCGACCCAATCTGCGTTCCGAGAGGTAGGCTCCGAGGGAGCCGCCACCTTTATTTTAGCCTTATCGGACGCTGATAATGCTGGATCCCTTTTCACGCCGCGTTCCAATGAAGCCTTTGCTGTCGCGTGCCGCGCTGCTGGCCGCTTTGCTGCTCGGCGCCGGCATGGCGCCGCAGGCGCCGGCGCAGGCCCCCGGCACCCGCTATGAGGTGCGGCCGGAGGACATGCCGGCCCCCTATGCCTCGCAGTCGGTGTCGCAGGGGCCGCAACGCGCCGCCCGGCCGGAGAGCGGGGCGCTGCAGGTGCCCGAGGGCTTCGAGGCGACGCTGTTCGCCGCGGGCCTCACCCATCCGCGGGCCCTGCTGGTGCTCCCCAATGGCGACGTGCTGCTGGCCGAGTCGCGGGCCGGCCAGGTGACGCTGCTGCGCGACACCGACGGTGACGGCCAAGCCGATGCGGCGGTTCCCTACGCCCGCGGCTTCGTCAACCCCTACGGCATGGCGCTGCAAGGCGAATGGCTCTATATCGCCGACGGTCGCGGCGTCCACCGGGCCCGGCACCGGCCCGGCGCGCTGGCGCTGGAGGACAGCCCGGAGCGCATCACCCCGCCCGACGCACTCGGCGATCCCGGCGGCCACTGGTCGCGCACCCTGGTCTTCCACCCCGACGGCGAGCGCTTCTATGTCGGCATCGGCTCGCGCGGCAATATCGGCGTCGAGTCCGAGCCGCGGGCAACCATTCAGGAGTTCTGGCTGGAGGAGATGCGGCAGCTGACCTATGCTGCCGGGCTGCGCAACCCGATCGGCATGGCCTTCCATCCCGACACCGGCGAGTTGTTCACCGTGGTGAACGAGCGCGACGGGCTCGGCGACCATCTGGTGCCCGACTATCTCACCCATGTGGTGCGGGACGGCTTCTACGGCTGGCCCTATGCCTATATCGGCGCCAATCCGCAGCCGGACTATGCCGAGCGCCGGCCGGAGCTGGTCGAACGGACCATCGTCCCCGACCTGCTGTTCAAGAGCCATTCAGCGCCGATCGACCTGGTCTTCTATGATGACGGGGATTTTCCCGCCGATTATCGGGGCGATGCCTTCGTCAGCCTGCGCGGCTCATGGAACCGTTCCGATCCGGTCGGCTATATGGTCGTGCATGTGCCGTTCGAGAACGGCCGGCCGGTCGGCTGGTACCAGGCCTTCGCCACCGGCTTCCGGCTGGACGAGCCGGGAGATCAGGGGCGAGCGCGGGTCTGGGGGCGGCCGACGGGGCTCGCCGTCGACAATAACGGCGCGCTGCTGGTCGCCGACGACACGGGTGGGACGGTTTGGCGCATCCGGCATGTCGGGGATTAGCGCAGACTGGCCGGGTTGCAGGCCACGACGGCCTCACGCGATCTTTACCGCTTTGGGTTACGGAACCTTTACCTGTCAGGCCCCATATCTTCGGATGGATCGGCCCCGCCGGGCCTGACGAGAGATTAATCGCATGCAGCTCTCTCTTTCCGCAGCTTTGGCCCAGGCCCTGTCGCGGCTGACCGGACCGGCAGCGCCGGCTAAACCCGCCGCCTTTCAGGCCGAGCAGCAGGGCGCGGCTCAGGGTCAGACGAAGCGGGCTTCGGGCCATTTCGATGCCGAGATGCTGAAGGATCCGGCCCGCCTGCCGACGAACGGTCCGATCCGCCGCGGCATGATCGTCGACATCCTGGTGTGATCGTCGGCGCCTGATCGGTGGACACCGCGTCGACGCCGCCCGGCCGCGTCGCAGGGCCGTTCCCGCCCGCCGCCTCAACCCGTTTTTTGCGACGTCGCCATTCCCGTCTTCGCGCGGTGAGGGCGCAGGCTTTGGCAGGGGAGCGGCCGGCTGCGGCGCCGGGACTTGCCGGGTCCCGGCTGCCGCCCCATAACCCTTGTCAGTCCTTCCCCGGAAACGGCATGGCGCCGAATGGAGACCCGGGGCCGAGTCCCCGGCGATAAGCGCCGATCATGTCCGGAGCCGACATGTCCCTGACCAGTCTCCTCGTTCCAACCACCCGGCAGATGCTCCAGGCATTGGCAATGTGGCTGGGCAAAGCGGCGGCGCGGTCGGAAGACGCCGAGGGGATCCTTTCGGCAAGACTTGCGCCCGACATGTTCCCGCTCTCGTCCCAGGTTCGCTTCGCCTGCCTGCAGGCTTACGAAGCGGCTTTCCGTCTTCGGAATGAGGCTTTCCCGCAGATCGTGAACGACCTGGCCGAGGAGGGCCGGAACGCCGGCGACCGGCCGGGTACGATCGCCGATGCCCAGGCCCGCATTGCCGAGACCCGATCGTTTCTGGCCGGCCTCGCCCCCGATGCGCTCGATGCCGGCGCCGGACTGGCCATCGCTCTCGAATTGCCGAACGGCATGATTTTCGACATGACCGGCGAGCAGTACGCGCGCGACTGGGCTTTGCCACAATTCAATTTTCATCTGATCACGGCCTACGCCATTTTGCGCAGTCAGGGTGTCGATCTCGGCAAAGCCGACTATGTTCAGCATGTCTTCGCCTATCTGCGCCCCGGAACATCGCCGGAACGCTGAGGCCGCAGCAATCATGACCGACCCGGAGACCATGGCGAAACCTGCGGACGACCTTTCCGGCCCTTCTGTCCGGGCCGTGCCGGAGGGCGATGACCGCCCGCGGCTGACCTGCCCCGATTGCGGCTATATCGCCTATGAGAACCCCAAGATCATCGTCGGCAGCGTCTGCAGCTGGGAGGATCGGCTGCTCCTTTGCCGCCGGGCGATCGAGCCGCGGCTGGGGTTCTGGACGCTGCCGGCCGGCTTTCTCGAGTTGAACGAGACGACGGAGGACGGCGCGGCGCGGGAAGCCTGGGAAGAGGCGCGCGCCCGAATCGCCATCGACGGCGTGCTGGCGGTCTACAACATCCCGCGCATCAGCCAGGTGCAGATCATCTACCGGGCCCGGCTGCTCGACCCCGCCGTCGCCGCCGGGCCGGAATCGGCGGAGGTCGGCCTGTTCCGCTGGGACGAGGTGCCCTGGGACGACCTGGCCTTCCCCTCGGTGCACTGGTCGCTGGCGGCGTGGCGGCAGACCGCAGGCGGACCGCTCGGCCAGCCGGGCAGGACTCCGGCGGACGCCGTGGTCAGATAAAGGAAAGAATTGAGCAGATGGGAGAATCCAAAAATCAGAGGCTGCAAAGGCAACGAAATCGCTTATCCCTGATGAACCCTCTCGTCAACGGCTGAGCAAACATTTTCTGCGACCTGCCACGATGCGATCGCGACATCGCAGATTGCACGGAAAAGGGTGTCGGGCGGCACGTCGATATAAATAATCGTTTGATCGCAACGGACCAACCAGCGCCGCGCGACCTGCGCGGCAGCAGCCGCAAAGGCGCATTCCTCGCCTATGCTTTCGGTGATGCGATAGGCAAAGCCGTCATCACTCACGCGGATTTGCTCGCCCGCGGCCTCTATCCGCACCGTGACGCTCGACCCATCCGGATATAGGAGCGGAAGCGTCACCCATCGGCTGCCAGCCCGGTGCCGGACCGAAACAAGGTCTCGGACAACCGAGTCGACAATTCGGTCGAAATCAAAGGTGGTGCCGTCATCTATCGCCTGATCCATGATCCCACTCTAACCCCATGGTGGAACACCAACAAGCCCGATATTGTCGATCTTGAATGACATACCGACAAAATCCCTGACCTCTTCGAACGAAAACAGTCCGGGAACCGGTTTGGCCAGAGGCAGATTTCTTCCTCTCATGCGGTTTTCTTCTGCTATCCAGTTCAGATCGAAATCATGGAGGTGAGTGCCAACGATTCTCTTGCCTGCAAACTTTGGTGGGCCTCGCCTGGGATTGGTATGCCCGCCATCCAGCGGGCGCCAGTCGAGACGTATCAGCGGTACGCGTTTGCCGTCTTCCTGACGGCGAGCAATCATCTCGAAGGTGACATGCTCATCAGGCAGCCAAGCATAAGCGCCGCCGCGAAGGCGCAGTTCCGGCTGGAAATCGTCGCCAGTCAGCAACGGTAGCTCGAAACGCAGATAGCCGCTACCGGCCGCCGACAAGGACCAGCCGGAAAAATGGACGATGGACTTCGACGCCGAGAAGATGGTGGGAAGCACCGGCGATCATTCCGGGGTAATCGGGTCGCCGACGGCAATCTCGCCGCCTTCGTGCACCTCGAGATAGACGCCGCACTCGTCATGGCCGAAGCCGCTCATCAGCGCCTTGGGGATGTTCATGTCGCGCTCGGCGGTGTCGGGGTTGACCGTGGTCGCCGCGCAGCGCCCGATCGGCTCGACGGCCTTGAGCCGCACCGTGTCGCCGATCCGCAAGGTCTTGCCGACCCAGTCCATTTCGGCCCAGGGGGCGGCGCCGTCGATCAGGAGATTGCCGCGGAAGCGGCGCGGGTCGACCGGCCGGCGCACCACCCGTTCCAGATCGGCGAGCGAGGCCCGGTTGATCAGCGACAGCTGGTTCTCGCCGGCATCGTCGAGCGCGAGACCCGGCGCTTCCACCAGCCGCACCGGCTTCGGCGCCTCGTCGCCGATGAAGGCGTTGAGGAACTGGTTGACGACCTCCCGGCCGATCGGGGTTGTGATGTCGGCATGCGCCACTTCCCTGCCGTGGCGACGGATGTGCAGCGCACCCGTAGCCGGATCGAACTGCGTGTCGAGCTCGGCCAGGCGGGCATGGGTCATCAGGGTGAGGAACTGCCGCTTGTTCTGCCAGGCCGGCTCCAGCGGGTCGAAGCGGCTGGCGCCATGGGCGATCGCGAAGCGTCGGTCACCGGGGAGGGAGCGGCCGGGCTCCAGGGCGACGCGGTCGAGCAGCTGGACATCCAGCCCCTTGACCGGATAACGGCAAATTTGAGCGAGCGTAACCGGCATGGTCCCGCCATTCAGCCCGCCGCCGCCCGCCCTGTCAACGGAGTCCATCGTTGACCGGCGGGTTCCCCCTATGGCGTTCGGTGGACGGTCTTGGACCAGGGAGACTTTTCCGAAATGGCGGCTGGGTCTGCGCGGCACCGGCAGCGAAATCGCAGATCAGGAAATAAACGCGGCCTCAATAAGGCCTTTTGTCTGGGGGTGTAAAGGATACGAGACTATCTCCGCTGTTGACCCGGCCTCTATTATTTCGCCTTCGTGCAATACAACTAGTCTTGATGTCAAACTCATTGCCATTGAGATGTCATGTGTAATTAACAACACAGAAACGCCCTTGTTACAAAGCAAAAATCTGAGTATCTCGATCAAGGAAATTGCTGTTTCAGCATCAAGAGCAGAGGTGATCTCGTCACATATCAGAAGCCGGGGTCGCGCGGCCAAAGCCCTGGCAATCGCGATGCGTTGTTTTTCGCCTCCAGACAATGAAGGCGGAGTCCTATCGAGAATACTTGGACAAAGCCCAAGATCCGTCAACAGACCCTCTGCCTGCATTCGCCGTTCGCGCCTTGTCGCTTTATCATAAAAAAAAATCGGTCTTCCGATGATGGTCTCGATGCGCTGTCCGGGATTGAGGGCCATATCGGGAAACTGACTGATGATCTGGATTCCTCGTTTTTGCATTGCAGAACGGCGTTCAATACTTCCAGCGAGCATCTCGCCACAGAACTCAAGGCTGCCGCCGCGGTACGGCAGGAGACCGCATAGCACCCGGGCAAGCGTGCTCTTCCCGGAACCGGAAACGCCAACCACGGCCAACGCTTCCGACTCGGCAAGCTCCATGCTGATGGTTTTCAAAGCGAGAGTTCGATGCGAATAGCCGGCGGAGACTTTTCTGAGTTCAAGTAGTGCCGTTCTTGAAACACGTTCCGAAGGCCGCTTGTTGGCGATCGCGTTCGGCCCTGACGAGCTCCGTTGCCTTATCAAGCGACCAAGGATGTCAGACGTGGGGCCTCGATCAACGATCCGACCCGCATCGAGAACGATTGCCGAACTCATTGCTTGGGAGACTGCAATATGATCATGGCTGACCATCAGGGATGCCGTTCCGCGTTCGGCCATCACGCATCGAAGCCGTTCAAGGAAAAGCTTTCTGTTTACCGCGTCCAGGGCTGATGTCGGTTCATCGAGTATCACCAGCTCGGGCTCAAGGAGCAGGGCCATTGCGATTAGCATTCTCTGAAGTTGCCCACCTGACAGCTGATGCGGATACCGCCGCACGAGCATATCCGGCTCGGAGAACCCAAGATTCGCCAATAGTCCGACAAGGCGCAGCTCTATGGCCGACCGGCAGGAAAAGCCATGCACCACTGCGGATTCTAAGAGCTGATATCTAAGTTTGAGATACGGGTTAAAGGCCGCCTGGGCGCCTTGAGCGATAAAACTGATGCGACGTCCGCGCAGTCTCGACAGTGAATAGCCGGACATGGAAAGCAGATTTTGACCGCGGAATAGAACAGCACCCGCCTCAAGAAATAAATGTTCCCCCATATGTCCAATTGCAGCCCGCGCCAACGTGGATTTTCCTGCGCCGCTTTTACCGATTATCCCAATGCTTTCACCCTCGCCAATGTCAAGGTGAATATCCTCAATTATGGCAGAACCCCCACGACCTTTGCGAGGCTTTATTGTCAGAGCTTCGATTACCAAGAGTGGCGGTTTTGATGCCATGGGAATCACGCTCGCAACGAATCGCCGGAAATCAAAAAATTCAGGGAGAGGGTTACGCAAGCTATGGCTGCAGCAGGATAGAGAGAAGCTCCTACACCCAAGAATAATCCCTGGGCATTTTCCCTTACCATAGATCCCCAATCTGTATCGGGCGACTGGACACCCAGGCCAAGAAAGCTGAGGGCACTTAGCAAGAGTATCGTATAGGCAACCCGCAGACCCAGTTCTGCAGCGAGCGGCCGTCGAAGCACCGGAAAAATCTCGCCAAAGACCAGCCAGGCAAATCCCTCCCCCCTGAGACGGGCAGCAGTAATATAGTCGAGGCTCACGACAGTGCCGGAGAGCGCTCGGACCGTTCGAAAGACACGCGGCGCTTCGACGACGACCAGGACAGTGACCAAAATGGCCGGCGCTGGCGGCAGAATTGTCAGGACAAGGAGCCCGAGCAGCAGCGGCGGCACGGCCAGCGCCCCGTCGACGGTCCTGGCGAGGACCTGATCCAGCCATCTTGGAGCAAGAGCGGCGCAGATTCCCCCAACACAACCGATCAGCCATCCAAGAAAAGCACCGGCCCCCGAAAGCAGAAGCGTGGTTCGGCCGGCATGCAGAAGGCGCGCCAGCAAATCCCGGCCCAGTTGATCCGTTCCCAGCCACGACTTTGCGGACGGGCGTTCCCAGATTCCACCGACGATCTCGCCACGCCCATGCGGTGCCAGCTCAGGCCCGACGGCCACCGCTATCGCGATGGCAGCCACGGAAATGCCGGCGAGTCCCAGTCTTGCGCTGCCTTCTGCCATTGCTGCCGGCTCCTATATGGCCACACGTTCCGGGAGGCGCGGATCGAACCGAAGGGCCGTCAGGTCAGCGAGGAAATTCAAAAGGACGTAACAAGCGGCCAGAACCAATGCGCAGGCCTGCACAACAGGGACGTCGCGCTTCAACACATGATCCACCAAAAGCTGTCCGAGCCCGGGATAGGCGAACACGACCTCCACGATCACCGCCCCCGCCAACGCATAAGCAAGGCCAAGGGCTAGAACAGCCGCAACTGACGGAAGCAGGCCGGGCACGACGTGCCATAGGATGAGCCGGGCCCCGCGCACACCTTTGAACCGGGCCATTTCGATGAAAGGCTGTTCGAGCAAATCGCAGATAGCGGCACGCGCCAGCCGCATGGTGTGCGAGACAAGGACGAGGCCGAGCGTAACAGCCGGCAATACAAGCGGCTCAATCTCCGACAGGAAACCGTCGCCGGTTCCGGCGGCACCGGGAACTGTCATCGCGAGGGACGGAAACCATCCCAGGTGGACGGCAAAAACCAGGATCAGACAGTATCCAATGAAAAATTCCGGAATGCAGGCGGTGAGAAGGGCGAACCCGGAAAGAATTGTGTCAAGAGGGCGGCCACGATAAAGGGCTGCCACAAATGCCGCACTTACGGAAAGAGGGACCGCGATCACCACAGCCATTCCGGCAAGGCTGGCCGTCAATTCCAGCCGGGCCGTGACCAGACGGGCGACGTCCCGGCCCGTGGTCAACGACTGACCGAAATCGCCGACGAGAACACCCCCGATCCAATCCAGATAACGATGCAACGCCGGCTGATCGGCGCCAAGCGCCTCCCGCAACGCCGCAACCGCCTCCGGGGTTGCAGCGCGCCCGAGGATCGCTACGGCGATGTCCCCCGGCAAAATCTCGGTCGCCACGAAGATGAGTGCCGAAACTCCCACTAGCACGACGAGCGCCGACCATAGGCGACAGGCGAGGAAGCGAAGTGACAGAGCGCTCATCGCAGTTCACCGTAAGCCGGCTTGGCGCCTCATGCGCCCTCGAGCCAGACCTTCTCTGCGACTCTTTTTCCTAACAGCTCGTCGTGAATCGATGGTGCCAATCCCCGGACGCGACTCCTCGCTGCATCCAGCCAGTCGAGGAACACCGGGATCACGGTGCCGCAATCGTCGCGGACCAATTCCTGCATCTCAGAAAATATTTCGTAGCGAGTGTCGGCGTTTGACTCACGTCCTGCTTCACTTAAAAGAAAGTCGAACCTCTCACTCTCCCACCCGGTCTCATTCCAGGACGCATTACTTGCATAAGCCACGGAAAACATCATTTCAGGCGTCGGCCGCCCGGACCATAGTGCGAGGCACCAAGGCTCCCTAGCCCACACATTGCTCCAATATCCGTCCTGGGGATGGCGACGAACTCTCAAATCGACACCTATTCGGGTTGCATGCGCTTGAAACGTCTCTGCAAGCTGAATCCCGCGTGGAATGATATCCGAGGCATGCAGCACGATAGGCTGATCAACGCCGGCACGCCGCAGTAATGAAAGTGCAAGGTCCGGGTCTGGCGAGCGTTGCCCAATTTCAGAATAAAACGGGTCGGCCGGAGAAATCGGATGGTCGTTACCAATCTGGCCATAGCCATTATAAACTTGGTCCACAATCGCTTGACGATCAAATAAGAGCTTTAAGGCCGTGCGGACCTGAGGATTGGCAAAAGGCTGGACATGCATCTGCATCGGAAATGTAACGTGCGAACGACCGCGACTCTGAACCAATTGAGTTGTATTATCGTTCTCGAGAGCCGGGGCGACGCCAGGATCTACCTGGTTAATGACATCAACCGAACCGGAGCGGAGCGCTGCTAAACGGGCCAATGACTCGTTGATCACCAAAAGGCTTACAGTGTCGACATTCGCCCGGTCAGATTTCCAGTATCCTGTATTTCGCCTACCTTCCCAAACGACGCCGGGCTCGAATCTCTCGGTCAAATAGGCCCCTGTGCCGACGCCGGCATCTGGAGATAAATCTGCAGGCGTGATAAGAAGATGATAATCGGACAAAAAATACGGGAAACTAACCTGCGGCCTTCGTAATAAAAATATTACCTCTTTTGGCCCATCTGATCGCATTTCTATAACATCTCGTAAGTACGGTTGCCCGCCGGAGCCACTTTCAGGCTGCATATGTCGTTGCAAACTGTAAATTACATCTTCGCTGGACAGTGATTTGCCATGATGAAATGTTACATCCTCGCGCAGTCGGAATTTCCAGCGCATGAAATTCGTATCAGACTCCCAAGACTCTGCCAGCTCGGGAATTAATTCGCCCGTGTCGCCTATTTCGACCAGGTTGTTGGCGAATGAATATCCAACTATACTCTGATATGAACTATAAAATCTGACGGGATCAAGACTGTCGGTTGCGCTCCCGGCATTTAAACCGACACGCAGATGACCGCCGCGAGTTCGAATGTTGCTGCCCTGGGCTTTAACCGCTCCCGGTATGATCGTCGAAAGGGGAATACCAAGTGCACCTGACAGGAGAGCCCTCCTGCTTATTCGCCTGATTGGCATGTTTCGCCCCTACCATTTAATCTATAACTTTTAGTTACGTCTTTGAATACTTCTGTAAGAAATTGAGTTTTTTGATAGTATGCTTTTTACTTCGTTTTAGGCTCGAGTGTAGCGCTCCGCATACCATCGCAGGCATAAGAATAAAGATAGAACATCTTGCTAAGGTTAGCATTTTTGTTGACTCGTAGGGTCGTGTGTGCATGATAACTAAAAGTTATCTTGTCGATAATGAAGGACATTTTGATTTCATAGCCTGAGAGATATCAAAGGATGAAAACAGCAAGACCATTTATATATATGGCTCTTTCGGCATTGGTATGGGGTTTCTACCCACTCGGAATGAAAATTATTGCCGAAAAAGGCGATATCGTTCTTGGTCTCATTTTGATGAAATTTATCTCCGGGGCTACCGCTGCCATTTTGCTGTTTGCTCTTGCTTTTTTTCCGGGAAAGGATCGCCTTGGTTGGGCACTCTTCAAACAGGTGGGCCAAATACTTTTTGGAAAGCGGGCTCGAACTCTTGTCGCTTGCGGCGTTCCGACGACTACGGGTCTTTACCTTTGCCAATTGAGCAGCTTCAGCAGAGCAGGTACAGGTGATGTCACGGTCACTATTATTATCGAGTTCTGGCCCATCATAACAGCATTGATGCTGACGATTGCAGTGAGCAAGAGGTTATCCCTATTGGAAAAAAAGGACTATGGCCTCAAGATTTCCGATACGCCATATCTTTTCTTATGCTTAATCGGATATATATTTTTATTGATGGCGAACGTTGAGTCCAATAACTTTTCCATCGCCTCTACTCCTGTCTGGATTATCACGGCAACATTCGGGCTTATTTTGCAAGGTCTTGGTACAACGATTTGGTTTATTGTGTTTGAAAGGGTTAAGGTCGATCTCGAGCTCAGTGACAGGGAGAAACTTGTTGCAGCGGTATCGGTAGAAGCAATTCAGCGGTTTGGAATCTTCTTCCTCATGACACTTCTTTCTTCGTTGGGGATACCTGGCCTTGAAATCACACAACGCTTATCGTGGGATTTGATCCAAGTGACGGGCACTTATGCAATTTTGATTATGGTGTTCGGGAGTGTTCTTTTAATGCTGGGAATGGGGGATGCAAAAAGAGCTTCAATCACCTTTCTTTATTATTTGATGCCTGTCTGCGCTATCATGATATTGAGCCTGTATAACGGTCGTTGGCTGAACGGGCCCGAAGTTAGTGCTGCATTGATTCTCATACTGGTCAACGTATTCTTGAACGTCCGACTGCCTCTTGGTTGGGCGTTCAAAGGGTTTTTCTTAGCACTTGCGGCACTGGGTATTGTAACCCACTTCTTTGGACAGCTGCCGCAAGATTTTTATTACAGTCTGGCATCGCTCCCTGCGATCTTCTACGGTCTCCTGGCTGCTTATGCGCTCACTCGTCTGCACACCCGTATGACGGATGTTCATGCCGGTTTGGTTGACGTCTTCAAGAGGATGAGGCTCCTTGCCAAACAGGTCCCGATTTGGACGCGGTACGAGATCGTCATGTATGTCCATGCGTTATGCAGCTTGGTGTATGGCGGCCGCGTTAGCCAGGGAGGGGAGGAGGAGCGCCTTCGATTGGTAATCACGATGCGCGACGCAGTTCTCGCTATTTGCCGTGATTATAGGGACTTTCAACAGGACATCCTGGATCTTGTTTCCAGCGCGGATGCAGTCGCTGCCAAACACGGCCATCATCTGACCCTTGGAGAGCTCATTTCTTTGTTGTCGCTGCTTTGCATATCAGTAACGTTCAATATCGTATATCGTGATCCCAGCGTTGCCGGAGACGCCTTTGCGATAAGCCTATCAGCTGCAGCAATCTTCGTATTCGCCCTTATACTTGAGTTTAACCGGATGAGAACCAACAACGACTACCTCAGGGCTGTGGTAGAGCAATCAAGATCTGACCTTCATGAGCCGAATTTTTCGATTTTCAAGGAAGAATTTTTGCCAATGGGCACCCAGGGTGGCGACAGCAGCAGCGCTCAGGGTCGCGAAGGCGTGATCGTTGCCATGATCCTTTTTATGCTGACCGTCACAGCGGTCGCCTATCTCATTCTTACGGCTCGTGGCGTGGTCGTGCCCGCACCCGTTCCTTGAGACGGAATACGTCGACCTGCGTTTCCTCAACCCGCGATCGGCTCCGGCGGGGGATCGGACGGTGCTTTCACGTCCTGTTGGCGGTGCCAGAGGGCGGCGTAGGTGCCGTTGGCGGCCAGCAGTTCCAAATGGTGGCCGCGTTCGACGATGCGGCCCTGGTCGAGGACGATGATCTCGTCGGCGTCGATCACCGTCGACAGGCGGTGGGCGATGACCAGGGCGGTGCGGCCCTGGCTGACCTCGCGCAGATTGGCCTGGATCTCGCGCTCGGTATGGGTATCGAGGGCCGAGGTCGCCTCGTCGAACACCAGGATCTCCGGGTCCTTGAGGATGGTGCGGGCGATCGCCACCCGCTGCTTCTCGCCGCCCGACAGTTTCAAGCCCCGCTCGCCGACCCTTGTCTGATAGCCGTCCGGCAGGCCCATGACGAAGTCGTGGATATGGGCGAGGCGGGCGGCCCGCTCGATCTCGGCCGGGCTCGCCGAGGGCCGGCCATAGGCGATGTTGTAGTAGACGGTGTCGTTGAACAGCACCGTGTCCTGCGGGACGATGCCGATGGCGGCGCGCAGGCTCTCCTGCGTCACGTCGCGCACGTCCTGGCCGTCGATCCGGACCGCACCGGCATCGACGTCGTAGAAGCGGAACAGCAGGCGGCTGATGGTCGACTTGCCGGCCCCGGTCGCCCCGACGATGGCCACGGTGCGGCCGAGCTCGACCGCGAAGCTGACGCCCTTGAGGATAGGCCGGCGCGGGTCATAGCCGAAGCCGACATCGTCGAAGGCGATGGCGCCGCCGCGCATCTCCAGCGCCGGGGCGCCGGGCTTGTCGGCGACCTCGGCCGGCACGTCGAGCAGCTGGAACATCAGCTCCATGTCGACCAGGCCCTGCTTGATCTCGCGATAGACCCAGCCGAAGACGTTGAGCGGCTGGTAGAGCTGGATCAGATAGGTGTTGACCAGCACGAAATCGCCGATGGTCATGGTGCCGGCGACGATGCCGTCCGCCGCCATGATCATCACGATGGTCAGGCCGACGGAAATAATCAGCGCCTGGCCGATATTGAGCAGCGACAGCGAGGCCTTGGAGTGCACCGCCGCCCGCTCGTACTGGCGCATGGCGGAATCATAGCGGCCGGCCTCGTGCGCCTCATTGCCGAAATACTTGACCGTCTCGAAATTCAGCAGGCTGTCGATCGCCTTGGTGTTGGCCTCCTGGTCGGTGGCGTTCATCCGCCTCCGGAATTTCAGCCGCCAGTCGGTCACCCACATGGTGAAGCCGATATAGGCGCCGACGGTCGCCAGGGTGACCAGCGCGAACCAGATGTTGAACAGGCTCCAGAGGATCGCGGCGACCAGCACGATCTCGATCAGCGTCGGCAGGATGTTGAACAGGGTGAAGGCGAGCAGCGATTCGATCGCCTTGGTGCCGCGCTCGATCACCCGGCTCAGGCCGCCGGTCTGCCGCTCCAGGTGGAAGCGCAGGGCCAGGCCGTGCAGGTGGCGGAAGACGGTCAGCGCCACCGAGCGGATGGCCCGCTGCGCCACCTTGGCGAAAACGGCATCGCGCAGCTCGGCGAAGGCAAGCGACAGCACCCGGGCGGCGCCATAGGCCAGGATCGCCCCCAGCGGCAGCGCCACGGCCAGGTCGGCCGTGCTGCCCGCGCCGGTTTCGCCGGACAAGGCGTCGACCGCGTCCTTGTAGAAGATCGGGATATAGACCGTCGCCACCTTGGCCGCGGCCAGGAAGACGATGGCGATGACGACGCGGACCCGCAGCTCCACCTCGCCCTTCGGCCAGAGGAAGGGCATCAGCGAGCCGAGGGCACGGACCTCGCGGCTGTGGTCCCCCGACGGCCGGATCGACTGGACATCCATCATGCCGGCAAACCTAGACCGCCGGACCGCCCGGGCAAAGTGCCGCTCTGGTACCCTTCAGGCCGCCCTTAAGCGAAAGCCGGCGGCGCGCGCATCGGTTCCAGTTCCGGCAGTTCCAGCTCGACGCCGCCGATCGCCGCAAATCGGCGATGGACAGCATCGGCCGGAATGTCGATCGCAGCCCTTTCAAGCCCCTCCTGCCGGTCCGCCGGCGGCCGCATCCGGCCAAGTCTCTGCCATCATCCCGTGCCCCTGTCAGGCCGCCCTGATGCATTCTATGCGGTCAAGTTATCCGGCCATCTCTCGCCTCGCGACCATCATGTCAAACTGCGCTTGCAGATTTTGCCCGCGCCCAAAAGAGCTCGAGAGCCGGACTCCGGAAAGACTGTATGATAGTCGTTCGGCCCAAATTTCAATAGGGAGCGTCGGGGTGCTGCTCGTGGTCACCGGTTCTGGCAAGACCTTCACAATGTCGCGTAGAGTCTGACACCTGCAACGTCCGTCACACTGTCATCCATGGGTTCACGATCCCGATGCCGCACCCTTGAAAGTCTTCGACATTGCGGGTCGCGATGTCGGCGCCCGAGGACCGGGCGATTGCCGCGATCTGGCAATCCGCCTGATGCACCGGCCGGCCCGCCGCCCGACGGGACGCGGCGATTTCCGCATAGGCTTTCGCCGCCGCGCTGTCAAAAGGGAGAACCCGACCGGCAAAGTCCTCGACAATCATCGCGTCGATCTCGATCAGGAGCCGCTGGCGCCGTTTGCCATCCGGGAGCATGGCGGCGCCGGTGCGCAGCTCGGCTTCGGTCACGGCGCTGAGAAACAAGACTCGCGCTGCCTGATGACGCACCCAGATACGGACCTGAGGCGAAGGTTTGGGCCGCATCAATTCAGAAATGACATTGGTATCGAGAAGGATCATCTGCTGATCCTAGTCGAAAGCCGGCGGCTCGCGCATCGGTTCCCGTTCCGGCAGTTCCAGGTCGACGCCGCCGATCGCCGCAAATCGCCGATGGATCGCCTCGCCCAAATCTTTCTGTGGCGGTGCGCCTTCGACAGAGCGCCGAAGTATGTCCCGCACCTCTTCCTCCATAGAGCGGCCGTGTTCGGCGGCCCGGATCCGAAGCCGGCTTTTCACATCGTCTTCGATGTTGCGGATGGTGAGGCTCGCCACGGTTCCCTCCCTTGGATAAGGATGCTTTCAATGTAAGCATTGATTTCAAATTGGCCAATGACCAAACATTGATGACCGGCGACGCCAGCGAAGGCCCGTGCCCCCTTGGCGACGGGCCGCCACCATAGCACTTTAGCGGCATGCCGACCGACGCCTCGATCGAGACCGATACGCTGCCCGACCCGCCGGCCCCGGACCTGCCGGGCGTGCGCCGGGTGGCGCTGCCCGACCGCGACGACAGCCGGGCGCTGGCCATCGCCTCCGACTATCAGCCGGCCGGCGACCAGCCGCAGGCGATCGCCGAGCTGGTCGACGGCGTCCGCCGCGGCGAGCGCAATCAGGTGCTGCTCGGGGTCACCGGCTCCGGCAAGACTTTTACAATGGCTCATGTCATCCAGGAAGTGCAGCGCCCTGCGGTGATCCTGGCGCCGAACAAGACGCTGGCTGCCCAGCTTTACGGCGAGATGAAGGGCTTCTTCCCGGAAAACGCCGTAGAATATTTCGTTTCCTATTACGACTATTATCAGCCCGAGGCGTACGTGCCGCGGACCGACACGTACATCGAGAAGGAATCGTCGATCAACGAGCAGATCGACCGCATGCGCCATTCCGCCACCCGGGCGCTGCTGGAGCGCCGCGACGTGGTTATCGTCGCTTCGGTCTCCTGCATCTACGGCATCGGCGATGTCGAGAGCTATTACGGCATGGCGTTTCCGATCGCCGTCGGCGACCGGGTCGACCGCGACGCGCTGCTCAAGCGCCTGGTCGAGCTGCAGTACAAGCGCAACGATATCGCCTTCGCCCGCGGAACGTTCCGGGTCCGTGGCGATGTCATCGAGCTGTTCCCCGCCCACTACGAGGATCGCGCCTGGCACATCTCGCTGTTCGGCGACGAGGTCGAGTCGATCGACGAATTCGACCCGCTGACCGGCGAGCGCTTCGCCGGGCTGAACAAGGTGCGGGTCTTCGCCAACAGCCACTATGTCACGCCGAAGCCGACACTGGTCCAGGCGATCCACGAGATCAAGCGCGACCTCAAGGCCCAGCTCGATCTGTTCACCCGCGAGGGCAAGCTGCTGGAGGCGCAGCGGCTGGAGCAGCGCACCCAGTTCGACATCGAGATGATCGAGGCGACCGGCAGCTGCGCCGGGATCGAGAACTATTCCCGCTACCTGACCGGCCGCAAGCCGGGCGAACCGCCGCCGACCCTGTTCGAGTACCTGCCCGAAGACGCCCTGCTGTTCTGCGACGAAAGCCATGTGATGATCCCGCAGCTGAACGGCATGTATCGGGGCGACTTCCAGCGCAAATCGACTTTGGCCGATTTCGGCTTCCGGCTGCCGGCCTGCGTCGACAACCGGCCGTTGAAGTTCGAGGAGTGGAACGCCATGCGGCCGCAGACCACGTACGTCTCGGCCACCCCCGGCAATTGGGAGCTGGAACGTACGGGCGGGGTGTTCGTCGAGCAGGTCGTACGTCCCACCGGGCTGATCGACCCGCTGGTCATCATCCGGCCGACCGCCTCGCAGGTCGACGATCTGCTGGCGGAGTGCCGCGAGGTGAACGCCAAGGGCCAGCGGGTGCTGGTGACGACCCTGACGAAGAAGATGGCGGAAGCGCTGACCGAGTACATGACCGAAAGCGGGCTGAAGGTGCGCTATCTGCACTCCGACATCGAGACGCTGGAGCGCATCGAGATCATCCGCGACCTGCGCCTGGGCACCTTCGACATTCTGGTCGGCATCAACCTGCTGCGCGAGGGCCTGGACATCCCCGAATGCGGCCTCGTCGCCATTCTCGACGCCGACAAGGAGGGCTATCTGCGCTCCCGCACCTCGCTCATCCAGACCATCGGCCGGGCGGCGCGCAATCTCGACGGCCGCGCCATCCTGTACGCCGACACCATCACCGACAGCCTCCGCGCGGCGATCGACGAGACCAATCGCCGCCGCGAGAAGCAGCAGGCGTACAACGCCGCGCACGGCATCACCCCGATCTCGATCAAGAAGAGCATCGCCGACATTCTGGAGAGCGTGTACGAGCGCGGCGACCGGGTGCAGGTTTCCGCCGGCGTCGCCGAGGAGGGGGCGCCCTTCACCGGAAAGAGCCTCGCCGACACCATCGCCGGGCTGGAGCAGCGCATGCGCAGCGCCGCGGCGGACCTGGAGTTCGAGGAGGCGGCGCGGCTGCGCGACGAGATCCGCCGGCTGGAGGCGGCGGAGCTGGAGCTGCCCGGAAGCGTGTCCGACCCGTCGACCGCCGGCGGCCTGCTGCCGATGCGGGCACGCGGCGGCACCCATCGCGCGAACGTCGAAGAGCGGGGCGGCCCGTCCGGCCGCGGCGGCAGTGCCGGTGGCGGCAGTGCCCGGCCCAAGCGCGCCAAGGACCCGGGCGGAGCCAAGACGGCGGCCAGGCGCTATGCCGGCCGCAAACGGAAATAGCGCGCCGCCCGCCCGAAGGCAGCGGCGGCGCGCCGGGCCCTCAATACGGGAACAGGATGTCGTAGAGCTGCTGGCCGTAGCGCGGCTGCTGCACCTCGCTCAGCCGGCCGCGGCCGCCATACGAGACGCGTGCCTCGGCGATCTGCTCGTAATTGATGGTGTTGCCGATCGAGATGTCCTCCGGCCGGATCACCCCGGCGACCACCAGATCCCGCCGCTCGAAGTTCACCTCGGTCTCCTGCCGGCCGAAGATCGCCAGATTGCCGTTGGGCAACACCTCGGTGACCACCGCGGCCAGGCGCAGCGTGATCTCCTCGGTGCGGGCGATCGAGCCGCCGCCGCGCGAGGTGCTGTCCGAGGTGGCGTCGACCATGTTCTCGGGACTGAAACCTTCCGGAAACAGCGTGCCGAGCGCCGAGCTTTCCAGGCCGAGGAAGTTCGGCAGGCCGGCCTGCTCGGCATTGCTGCGGCTGCGCTCGCTCTCATTGCTGATGGTCGCCTCGTCGTCGATCTCGATGACGACGGTCAGGATGTCGCCGACCTCACCGGCCCGCTGGTCCTGGAAAAAGGCGCGGCTGCCCGACTGCCAGAGCGAATTCGGATTCTGCTCAACCACCTGCGGTGCCGGCATCGGCATGCGCACCGGCGTGTAGTCGGGGTTCTCCACCGGGTTCTGGATCGGCGTCAGGCCGGGATTGTCGCCCAGATCCTCGACACGCTCGACGGCGCTGCAGGCGGACAGGGCGATCAGGGCGGCGAGCGCCGGGGCGGCCCGGCGCAGGACCCGGCATCCGGGGCGGCAACGCGGGGTGACACTCATGGATTGGCCTCCTGGACGGACCGCGCAACGGCCGCGGCGGACCCGGTGAGCGCGGTTACGGTATCCGGGCCGCTGACCACGGCCTCGATTGTGCGGCTGCTGTCGATATTGACGACGCGGATGATCTCGCCATCGGCACCGTCCTGCAGGGCCCGGCCGATGGCGGTAATGACCAGCGGGCCGGAGACGAAGCGCATGCGGACCGAGGCGCCGCGCGCGACGATGACCGGCGGGCGGATCTCCGACAGGCGCACCGGCCGCTCGGGGGCCAGGGTGCGGCGCGGGCTCATGCCCAGCAGCTCGTCCTCGGCCATGGCGATATCGGTGCGGATCTGCCGCGCCGGCAGTTCGATCCAGGCCAGGTCGGCCGTGGCGATCACCTCGCCGGCGCGCAACCGTCGGGCCGGCACCGGAATGTCGACGATCGCCTCCGCCTGACCGCCGACAGTGGCGCGGCTGACCGGATCGCCGGCGGCCGGCGCCACAAGCTCGGCGGAAAACTGGCCGGTCACCGGTTCGAATCGGAAGGTGGCAACCGCGACGCTGGCTTCGGTCCGGTCCGGCACGTAGAGAGCGGCGGCGGCGCCGTCGCGGGTCAGGCGGATCCGCCCCTCGGGCAGACGGTCTTCCAGCGCTGCCATCAGGGCGGCCTCGACCGCCGCCTCCGGCACCAGCTTGCCGGCGCGGCGCAGGACGATGGTCTCGCCGCGCCGGTCGGGCCGGTAATCGACGCTATAGGCCCGCGCCACCCGCCGCACCCAGTCGGCCTGCAGGGTCACGGCGCGGCCATAGGACGGCGCCCGGGCGATGACGATCTCGGCCCGGGCCGGCGGCAGGTCCTCGAACAGGTCGCCGAGGCGGACATGCTCGCCCTCGATCACCGCCTCGGCGCGCAGGCCGGCCGCGTCGGCCGTCGCCATGGCGGCGACGAACATCAGGGCGGCGGTCAGCATTGCGGCGATCTGCACCATCGGATTGCCTCTTCGCACGAGCCTTCCTTGCGCGTTGGCGGTCACGTCACCGCATGCTGTTGACGGAGCGCATCATCTCGTCGGTTGCGGTGATGACCTTGGAGTTCATCTCATAGGCGCGCTGGGCGCTGATCAGCTGGGTGATCTCCGAGACGATGTTGACGTTCGAGGTCTCCAGCATGCCCTGCTTCAGCTCGCCGAACCCCTCGCCGGTGGCGACGCCGGTCACGGCGTTCCCCGAAGCGGGCGTTTCGTAGAACAGGTTGGCGCCGCCGGCTTCCAGCCCGGCCTCGTTCGGGAACAGGGCCAGCTCGAACTGGCCGATATTCAGCGCCTCGACCTCGCCGTCGATGCTCGCCAGGATCTCGCCGCTGGCATTGACGGTGATTTCGGTCGCGCCTTCCGGCACCGCACCCGGGCCCATCACCGGATAGCCGTCGGCCGTGACCACCTCGCCCTCGGCATTCAGCTGGAAGGAGCCGGCGCGGGTATAGGCGGTCTCGCCGTCCGGCAGCTCGACCTGGAAAAAGCCGCGGCCGTTGATGGCGACATCCAGCGGGTTGTCGGTCACCTGCATGTCGCCCTGCTGGTGGATGCGGTAGACGGCGGCGGTCTGGGCGCCGGCGCCGACCTGCACGCCGGCCGGGACGATGGTTCCGGCATCGGAGGACGCGGTGCCAACCCGGCGCAGGCTCTGATACAGCAGGTCCTGGAACTCGGCCCGCTGCCGCTTGAAGCCGGTCGTCTGCATATTGGCGATGTTGTTGGAAATCACCTCGACATTCAGCTGCTGGGCCAGCATGCCGGTGGCGCCGATGCTGAGCGATCGCATGGGATGAAACCTCCGTTTATGACTGCGGCATCCGCCCCAGCTTCTGGATGGCGGAGCGCAGACGGTCATGCTCGTCCTGGAGCAGGGATTGGGTGGACTGGTACTGGCGCGAGACGGCGATCATCTGCGTCATCTCGAGAATGGGCTGGACGTTCGACTGCTCGATCATCCCCTGCATCACCCGGGTCGTCTCGGAGTCCTGCGGCATCTGGTTCGTCGCGTAGAGCCCGCCGCCCAGCGGCGTCAGCCGGCGTTCATCCTCGAACGTAACGAGGCGCAGCGTCCCGACCGGCACCGGTTCCACCGGGGCGCCGCCGCCCGCCTCGGCGATGGCGGTGATCTCGCCGCCCTCGCTGATCATGATCTCGGCGGCATCCTGCGGCACCACCAGCGGCTGGCCGTCGGTGCCCAGGACCGGCAGGCCGGTGCCGTCGACCAGCTGGCGGTCGATGTCGAGCGAGAGATGGCCGTTGCGCGTGTAGCGCGGGCCGCTCACCGTATCGACCACCAGATAGCCCGGCCCCTCCAGGGCGACGTCGAGCGGGTTGCCGGTTTCCGCCAGCGGGCCGGCGCGCATGTCGCGGACGGTGCCCTGGTCGATGACCATGGACATGGCAGCCTCGCGCGGGCGGCCGGTGCCTTCCGGTTCCATGAGGTATTCCCGAAAGAGCATCTGCTGCCCCTTGAACCCCGCCGTGTTCATATTGGCGATGTTGTTCGCCGTGACGTCCATCTGGCGGCGCAGGGCCATCTGGCGGGAGAGGGCGATGTAGATGGCGTTTTCCATGTCCGATAACCGGCTCTCGCTCTTCGGATGCAGGCAGGGGATTGCCCGGACAAGCAAAGCAACGGCTATGCCATGGCCGAACCTAGGGAATGGCTGGAAAAGATTTGGTTAACGCCGCGGCCGGTCGGGGCATCGCCCGCCGATCGGCAAGGATCTGCTCGGCAGAAAATGCCGTGTCGGAACCGCCGCACCCCGCAACAACTTGTTAACCCTCACCTTGCTACGGTCCTTGCGAGATCGATGCAGGCCCGGGGGGCGGCACCATGGCGGGCGATTCCGTCGAAGACCTTGCAAACGAGCTGCCGCGTCGGAAAGTCGGCGGCAAGGCGCTTGTGCTCTACGTCATTCTGCCTCTGCTGATGTTCAGCGGCGGCGCCGCGGCGCTGTATGTCAGCGGCGTGCTCGACGGGCTGCTCGGCAGCTCGGAAGCGTCGGTCGAACCCGAGCCGGTCATCGAGCCGGACGAGCCGGGTGTCTTCTATGACCTGCCGCAGCTGCTGGTGAACCTGACCGGCGAAGAACGGCGCCAGACCTATCTGGCGATCAGCATCAGCCTGGAGCTGGGCAGCGAAGAGGACATCGAACATGTCGAGCGGGTGATGCCGCGCATCATCGACAATTTCCAGGTCTATCTGCGGGAGCTGCGGCTGGATGAGCTGCGCGGTTCGGCCGGGCTCTACCGTCTGCGCGAGGAGCTGCTGCGGCGGGTGCACATGGCGGCCCAGCCGGCGCGCGTGCGCGACGTACTCTTCCGCGAGATGCTGCTGCAGAACTGACCGCCGGGCCCCGGTGCGACAGCGTGCCGGGGGGCTGCGCGTACCAACGGTCTTAACCATGTTCGTGGGCTTTGCGGGCCCGAAGCGGACGCCCCGAAACACGACACTGAAAGCGGTCGCTGAGTGATGCCGACACCGACGGACGAAGAAAAGCTCGCCGCCGAATGGGAAGCGGAAACGGCCGGCAACGATGCGGACGATGTCGACCAGGACGCCATGGCGGCCGAATGGGCGGCGATGGCCGGCGGCGATGACGGCGATGACGGCGAGGACGACCCGGTCGGCCAGAGCGCCGCCTCCAGCCGCGTCCTCAACCAGGACGAAATCGACAGCCTGCTCGGCTTCGACAATGGCGGCGATGCCGGCGGCGACAATGCCGGCATCATGGCGCTGGTCAACAGCGCCATGGTCAGCTATGAGCGCCTGCCGATGCTGGAGGTGGTCTTTGACCGCCTCGTGCGCATGATGTCGACGTCGCTGCGCAACTTCACCTCGGACAATGTCGAGGTCAGCCTCGACCAGATCACCTCCATCCGCTTCGGCGACTACCTCAACTCCATCCCGCTGCCGGCCATGCTGTCGGTGTTCAAGGCGGAGGAGTGGGACAATTTCGGCCTGCTGGTGGTCGACAGCGCGCTGATCTATTCGATCGTCGACGTGCTGCTCGGCGGCCGCCGCGGCACCGCCGCCATGCGGATCGAGGGGCGGCCCTATACGACGATCGAGCGCAACCTGGTCGAGCGCATGGTCCACGTCGTGCTCTCGGACCTGTCGGCCGCCTTCGACCCGCTGTCGCCCGTCAACTTCCGCTATGAGCGGCTGGAGACCAATCCCCGCTTCGCCACCATCGTGCGGCCCGGCAACGCGGCGGTCCTGGCCAAGCTGCGCATCGACATGGAGGACCGCGGCGGCCGGCTCGAGCTGCTGATCCCCTATGCGACCCTGGAGCCGGTGCGCGAGCTGCTGCTGCAGATGTTCATGGGCGAGAAGTTCGGCCGCGACTCGATCTGGGAGAACCATCTGGCCAGCGAGCTGTGGATGACCGACGTGCACCTGAGCGCGGTGCTCGACCAGGTCTCGCTGCCTTTGCGCGATGTCCTCAACTGGAAGGTCGGCACGCAGCTGCCGCTCAACACCCGACCGGACGGGCTGGTCGACCTGCGCTGCGGCGACGTACCGATGTTCCGCGGCCGCATGGGCCGGCTGCAGGGCAATATCGCCGTACGCATCGACCGGGACTTCCCCAAGCCGCAGGAGGCGCCGCGGTGACCGAACATTTCGGCCTGATCCTGGACAGCCTCGTCATCATCCTGTTGATGGCGACGATCTTCTATGCCGCCGTGCTCAGCCGCCGGCTGAGTCAGCTGCGCCGCCACCGCAAGGACCTCGACGGCGCCATCCGCAGCCTCGCCGAGGCGGCGGCCCGGGCCGACAACGGCATCAAGGGCCTGAAACATACGGCGGAAGAGACCGGCAACCGGCTGCAGAGCCAGATCGACCGGGCCAACGCCCTGCGTGACGAGCTGGCCCTGCTCGTCGATTCGGGCGATGCCCTGGCCGAGCGGCTGGGCGCTGCCGAGCACCCGGTGGCACCCCGGCGCAATGGCGCGGCTGCCAATGATGCGGCACCCGCACACGCACTCACGGCCGGTGTTCCGGGCGATGAAGAGGCCGGGGCGGAAGGCGAAGCCGCCCTGCCGCGGCGAAAGGCGCATGCCGGCAAGAGTGGCGTGATTCCGGCGTCGACGAAAGAGAACGGACGCAGATCCGCGCGGGACATGCGCGGCGACGGTCCGGATGATGACCTGATGAAGGTCATCGACAATATGCGGTGAGGCCATGAGCGCGACCGATGACACCCCCCGCCGCGAGCCGCGCAAGCCGGTTCGCCGCCCGTCCGCCGCCCTCCGCTCGCTGGAGGAGGCCCGCATCCGCGGCGCCGCCGGCGACGGCGATGACAGCCTTGCCGGCGGCGGTACCGGCCGCCAGGCAAGGCCGCGCTCCCGGCTCTCCGCTTCGGTGAACACGGCCGAGGCAGGCGGGACGGACGCCGCCCTCCGCCGGCGTTCCGGCGCGGACACGGCCGCCGGCCCCGACACGAACGCGACGCGGGCGGCAGCCTCGGGTGAGGATTCCGGAACCGTCCGGCAGGCCGGTTCGCACAGCGGAGACGGCCGGACGCCGTCCGCATACGCAACCGGTCCGGCAGCCGCCGGGAGCGGCGCGCCGTCCGCAGCGGCACCAGCCTCGCTGCCGGCGGTGGTCCGGGCGGCGGAAGTGCGGGCCGCGGAGATGGCCCGGAGCGTCAAGGACGCGCTGCCGGCCTGGCAGATGCCGCGCCTGCGGCCGCCGCGGCTGCGGCTGCTGCCGGCGATGATCTTCGCCGCGCTGATCATGCTGGGCGTCCGGGTCGGCGATTTCTGGAACCATGTCACCGCGGACGGGCCGATGCCGCTGGTCACGCCCTCGCTGGCCCAGGAATCCGGCGCGGATGAGAACGGCCGGGCCGCCGGCGGCGACGACGGCGGACGATTGGACGCAGCCCGGGCCGAAGGCGCGCCCGCACCCCGCTCCGACGGACGTCCGGAGGCGGGCCTCGCTCCGGAAAGCCGCTCCGGGGACATGACGGCCGCCGCGCCGCCCCCCGCACCTGCCACCGACACCGCCGCCCGGCCGGATCGCAGGGACCCCGCCGGCCGGACGCCGCGGCCCGACACCATGAGCGAAAGCGAGCTGGAACTGCTGCAGAGTCTGGCCGACCGGCGCGAGGCGCTCGACGAGCGCGAACGGGCGCTCGAGCAGCAGGCCGCCCTGCTGGAGGTGGCGGAGCAGCGCATCGACGAAAAGATGACCGAACTCCAGACCCTGCGCACGCAGCTGGAGGGCCTGCTGGTCGAGGTCGACGAGCAGGAGGAGGCGCACCTCGCCAGTCTGGTTGAAATCTACGAGAACATGCGCCCGGGCGACGCCGCCAACATTTTCGACGGGCTGGAAATGGATGTCCTGATCTCCGTCCTGGACCGGATGCGCGAGCAGAAGGCGGCGGCGATTCTTGCCTCCATGACCCCCGACCGGGCACGCAGCGTCACCTCCGAACTGGCCATGCGCCAGCAGGTGCCCGAACTTCCGCAACAATAGGCGCCTTGATTATCGGAATAACTTTACGGGAATTTAACCGGCACCGGCGAATGTGCAGAAACTGATCCCGTGACCTTCCGTGGCAGATCACTGTCATTTGTCGGAGCGAAGACAACAGAAACGGAGCGTAAGATGGCCGTCGATATGTCCATGCCGATCCTGATCGTGGATGATTACAAGACCATGTTGAGGATCATCCGCAATCTCCTGAAGCAGCTCGGCTTTGAGAATGTCGAGGACGCCACCGACGGTTCCTCCGCGCTGCAGAAACTCCGCGAACGTCAGTTCGGCCTGGTGATCTCCGACTGGAACATGGAGCCGATGACCGGCCTGCAGCTGCTGCGCGAAGTCCGCGCCGATGCCAAGCTCGCCGCCGTCCCCTTCATCATGATCACCGCAGAGTCGAAAACCGAGAACGTCGTCGCGGCCAAGGAAGCCGGCGTTAACAATTACATTGTAAAACCGTTCAATGCCGCGACGCTGAAGACCAAGCTGACTTCGGTCCTCGGCAATTTCTGAACAGCAACACCAACCGGGACCTAAGACCATGGCCATGCCAGCCGCCGATCCCACCCTTGGGGAGCGCCTGAAACAGGTGCGCGCCGAGAGTGCCCAGCCCCTCACCAAGGACGACGTCGCCTCGATCATCGGCGAGGTTGTCGGGACCATGGGCGGCGACGTCTCCATGCTCGACCTCAAGCTCTACACCGAGCTGGAAGGGCTGGCGCGGTACATCCAGACCGCCCGCACCGAGATCGCGGCGATCCGGCCCGACAAGATCAGCCAGGACTACATCATGGCGGCCACCGACGAGCTCGACGCGGTGGTCGGCGCCACGGAGGAGGCGACGGGGCGCATCCTGGATGCCGCCGAAGGCCTGCTCAACGTGGCCGACGAGAAGATCGAAGGGCCGGCCAAGGACGAGGTCACGGAACTGGCCATGTCGATCTTCGAGGCCAGCAATTTCCAGGACATCACCGGCCAGCGCATCACCAAGGTCGTCAAGACCCTGAAGCACATCGAGGCGAAGATCGAGGCCCTGGTCCACGTGCTGGGCGAAGAGGTCGAACGCGCCCGCCAGAACCAGGTCCAGGAAGAGCGGAAACCCGCCCGCACCACCGACGAGGACCTGCTCAACGGTCCGCAATTGCCCGGCGGCGCCTGCAATCAGGACGAAATCGACCGGCTGCTGGCCAGCTTCGACTGAGGGGGCCTGCCGGCCGGAAGGCTGCAGCCGGCCACGTCAACGTTCGACAGACCGATCACAACAGCGAGAGAGGCGACCGGTGTCTTGGGGTCGGCTGAAGTCCTTGGCTCTGCTCGCGGCGCTGGCTTCGGCGGCATGGCCCGCCGGCGCCGAAGCGGGCGAGGTGCGCGGCTGGAATTTCGGCCATTACGGCCGCCTGGTCTTCGACACCGGCAACCCGGTCGATTACCGCATCGAGAATGACGGCGATCGCCTGGTCGTGCTGTTCGACGCGCCGATCGACCCGAACATGGCGGTCAGCCTCGCCGGTGCGGCCGACCGCCTCTCGTCTTTTCTCGGGCGTGCGGAGGTGGACGCGGCCGGTCGCCGGGTGGTGCTGACCCCGATCGCCGACCTCCGGGTCAATGACTTCGCCACCGATAGCGGCGTCGCCATCGACATCTGGTTTGCCGATCCGAACGGCGCGCCGGAAACCGCCGAAGCCGGCGACGCGGACGGGCCGCCACCGCAGGGCGGCGCACAGTCCGGAGCCCGGCTGAGCCTCGCCCCGCCGGCCGCCATGGCCGACCAGCCAGCCGCGCCGGCGCCGACCTCCCCTGCGGCGACCGGCCCTGCGGCG
>JAAAOG010000205.1 GCA_009909005.1 Alphaproteobacteria bacterium
CCGCAAAGGCCGGCCAGGCCGCCCCGCCGTCCACCCCAAGCGCGATCGCCAGCGGCCCGGCCGCCAGCCCGGCGCCGACGAACAGCCAGGCCACCCAGCCGGCGCCGAACAGCCAGGCCGGCCAGCGCCGGCCGCCGGGACCCGCCTGCTCGCCGGCGACCGGCGTCAACAGGGCGGCGGCGGCCAGCAGCAGCAGCGCCGGATAGGCCGGCAGCACATAGTGCGGCAGCTTGGTGGCGACGAGTTCGTACAGGATCCAGACGGGCAGGGCCCAGGCGAGGCAGAAGCGCACCGCCGGGTCGCGGCGCCGGCGCCAGATCCATGGGATTGCCAGGATCAAGGCCAATACGGCCGGCCACATCACGGCGGGTGCGACGAGCAGGTGATAGCCGGGCGGAAAGCCATGGCCCTGCTCGCCCTCGAACAGCTTGCCGAGAAAGTTCTGCCCGGCCGAACGCTGGAAGAAGGCGCCTTCACTCTCGATGTAGATCGCCACATACCAGGGCAGGGCGATGGCCGCGGCGATCAACACGCCCCAGGCCGGCCTGAGGGCCAGCAGCCAGCCGGCCCGCCGCTCGATAATCGAGAGGGTGAGGGCGGTCAGGCCGACCACCAGCGGGTTGATCGGGCCCTTCAGCAGGATGCCGGCCCCGACCGCCGCCCAGAACAGCACCGCCCAGCCCCAGGGCAGCCGCGCCCCGCGCTCCTGTCGGACAACATAGGCGCGGTGCAGGCCGATCAGCGCCAGGAGGATGCTGGCCAGCAGCATGGCGTCGATTTTCGCCAGCCGCGCCTCGACATTCAAAAGGACGGTGGAGGCGAGCAGCAGGCCGCCCAGCAGGCCCACCTGCGCTCCGAACAGACGGGCACCCAGCCAGCCGGTCAGCGCCACGGCGGCGACGGCGCCGAGCAAGGACGGCACCCGGTGGGCCCAGATGGCGCGTGCCTCGGCCTCCGACAGGCCGGCGACGGCCGCCGCCTGCAGCCAGTAGATGCCGGCCGGCTGGAGATAGCGCGGGTCGTCCTGCAGGCGGATGTCGATGAAATCGCCGCTCTCCAGCATCTGGACGGTCGCCTGCGCGAAGCGTGCCTCGTCGCGGTCCACCGGCGGCACCGTGGTCTGGCCGGGCCAGAACAGGGCGACGGCGACCAGGATCAGCAGCGCCGCCTGCCACAGGGCCAGGTGCCGCGAAGCCGGCGCGGGTCCCGGCTCAATAGGGGTCATGCGTGTTCACCCAGGTGCCGGCCGGCTGCCCCTCCGGCCCGGGATCGGCCTCGGCAACGGCGGTGCGGCGGCGCAGCCACAGCACGCCGAGCAGATCGACGATGCCGACCAGGGCGCGCCGCCAATTGGTATATTTCGAGGCGCCGCCATGGCGCGGCCGGTGGCCGATCGGCTGCAGCTCCAGCGGATGGCCGTAGAGATTGAACAGGGGCGGCAGGAAGCGGTGCATGCCCTCGAACACCGGCAGCCGCAGAAAGGCGTCGCGGCGATAGGCCTTCACGCCGCAGCCCGAGTCCGGGCAGGCATCGCCCAGCGCCCATTGCCGGATGGGGTTGGCGATCTTCGAGGCGACGCGGCGCGACAGCGTATCCTGCCGTGCGGTGCGGATGCCGGCGATCAGTGGCGAGGGCCGCGCCTCCAGGCCGGCGACGCGGTCGGCCAGCGCCCGGATATCGGTCCCGACATTCTGGCCGTCGGCGTCCATGGTGACGATCCAGGCGCCGCGCGCCCATTCCGCTCCGGTGCGCAGGCCGGCCGACTTGCCGGACCGGCGGCGATGGGCGACCAGCCGCAGCCAGGGATAGCGGGCCATGCGCTCGCGGATGCGGGCGGCGGTGGCGTCGGTCGAGCCGTCGTCGATGCACAGGATCTCGAACCGGTCGGCCCCGGCAAAGGCCTCGGCCAGCTCGTCGAGCACCGCGCCGATGCAGTCCTCTTCGTCCCAGGCGGGCATGACCACGGTCACGCGCGGCGCGGCAGGCGGTGTCTCGGTCATGGTGCGGGTCCGGCGTCGGCGGGAAAACAGGCCCTGTCCTCGAGGAGGACATACTGCCAGCGATAGGTGCGTTCGGCGAAGCCCGGCGGCCAGGACCAGGTGAAGAAGTGCCAGGCCCACGTTGTCTCGATGGTTTCGATACGGCCGGCGGCCGCCGCCGGGTCCAGGCCGACGGCGCCGAGCGCCCGGTCGGCCGCGACCGGCGGGTTCCACTCGACGGCATCCCAGATCACCAGGCAGGGCGGTGCGCGGCCGGCGGGCTGCAGGGCCTCGGGCGTGCGGGCGACGAAAACCGCCGAGTCGGGGAACTGGACGCGCAGATTTCCGGCGGCGACCGGCGAGCCGGTGACGATGGCCCCCTGTGCGAACCCTTCCGCCCGCAGCCGCTCGGCCAGGGCGTCATAGGGGATGAGGTCGCGGCAGGCCTGCGGGCAGAAGGGCGACAGCTCCAGCAACCGCACCGCCGCCACCCCGACGATCGCCGCGATCAGCCCGGCACGGTAGCGCTGCCAGGCACGGGGGCCGGCTCCCACCCGGGCGATGTGGACGGCGGCGACCAGCGGCAAGGCGAAGAGCAGCGGCTGCATATAGCGCTCGTGGAATTGCGGGATGCCCGAGATCAGCACCGTCAGCGCGACCACGGCCAGCGCCGCGACGAGATAATGATCGAGAAGGCGCGCCAGTTCGGGACTCGCCAGACCCTCCGCCGACTCATAGGCGGTGCGGCGCCGGTACCAGAGGGCCGGGGCGGCCGCCAGCAGCACCAGCAGGAGCGGCCAGCTATAGGCGATGACCGAGGCCGCGGCGCTCTTCAGGCCGCTCATCCGGTCCATCAGCGGTCCGGCCGTCTCGTGCCGCAGCTGGCCGAGGGTACTGCCGATCTGGCCGAACGTCTCGGCCAGCACGAGCAGCGCCGGGCCGGCGACCAGGAGGGCGACGATCGGGATGGCCGCCGCCCAGGGGCTGGCCAGCCGGCGCCGCAGCGCCGGGGTGGCAAGGGCGGCGAGCGCTGCCGCGGCGACGAACAGGCCGAAATTGTATTTGGACAGCAGACCCAGGCCGATCGCCGCGCCGAGGAGGATATGATCGCGCGGCCGGCCGTGGCGGGCGAGGCGCAGCACCGCCAGCAGCGCCAGGGCGCCGGCGCACAGGACCTGTGTGGTATGGGCGAGGGCGAAATGGCCCAGCATCACCGGCGGCAGCAGCACCAGCGACCAGGCCGCGAGTGCCGCCCATCGGGGCTCGGCCAGCACCATCCGGGCGCTCATCAGTAGCGCCCAGAACGCCCCGGTCATCAGCGCGTAGTTCACCAGCATCGAGCTATGCAGGCCGACGCCGACCAGCTCCTGCACGCCGCGGAGCATCCAGGTATAGAGGGCGGGGTCGTTGCTGGCATAGCGCCAGGACAGCACCTGGGCTTCGAAATGGCGGACCGCGTCGTCCTGTTTCAGTGTCGTCGTGAACGCCAGGCGCGGCAGGAAGAAGCCCAGGCAATACAGCGCGAACAGCCCCGTCTGCGCCGCCGGGGCGAAGGGATCGAACCCGGACCAGCGGGCGGCGGACAATGTCTTGGCGGTCATCAGGGCGGCAGCGGGGGCGAGCGGCGGGGCCGGGGCGGCAAGGCGGCAGGGCGATGCCGGTTTGCGACAGGCGCCGGCCCTCGTCAATCCCGCCGGCGCCGGAAGCGGCGAAAGGCGCCGGAAGCGGGTCAGTCGGCGGGGTTCAAGGCGTGACTCAAGGCCCGGCCGATCTGCGCCTGCGCATAGGGTTTGTCGATGACCGGAGCTTCGGGCGCTCCTGCCCAGCCGCTCTCGCCATAGCCGGTGGCGAAGACGATCGGAATGTCCCGGGCCTTCAGCGCCTCGGCGACGGAATAGCTGCGCTCGCCGCGAATATTGATATCGAGCAGCGCGGCATCGATGGCTTCGCTTTCGATCAGCTGCAGCGCCGCGGCGATACTGCCGGCTGGACCGATGACCGTCGCGCCGAGATCGGCCAGCATGTCCTCGACCGAAATGGCGATGATCGGCTCGTCCTCAAGGAAGAGGATCCGTTTGCCCGCAAGCGCCGTCATGATGCCTTTTCCCCGGTTGTCGTGTTCAACACGGCTTTGATTTCGCACGAAACGCCCTGGGGGCGGAAGCACAGGCTGACGTCGCCGTCGAGTTCATAGGCCAAAGCCCGCTCGATCAGGCGCAAACCGAAACCCCGCTTCGCCGGCGGGGTGACCGCCGGTCCGCCGACCTCACGCCAGAGCAGCGTAAGCAGGGGCTCCGCGCCGGCAGCGACGTCCCATTCCAGGGACACGGTTCCGGCTTCGTTCGACAGAGCGCCGTACTTCACGGCATTCGTGCACAGCTCGTGCAGCGCCATGGCCACGGTAACCGCCTGCTTCGGCTGCAGCACCACAGGCGGTCCGGCGAGGTGCACGCGGCCGCGATTGGCACCGCGCGCCTGCAGGGTTTCGGCGGCCAGGCTGTGCAGCGAGGCTCTCTCCCAATGCTCGCGGGTCAGCAGATTGTGGGCGCTTGCCAGGGCCGCCAGCCGCCCTTCAAAGGCCAGCTGCGCCGTCTTCGACGCCGCGTCGTGCCGGAAGGTCTGCTGGGCAATCCCCTGCACGATCGCCAGAGTGTTTTTTACGCGATGGTTGAGCTCGTCGATCAGCAGCTTGCGGTGCTCTTCAGCCTTCTGTATGGCGTCGATATCGGTACAGGTGCCCATCCAGCGGACGACCGCTCCGGTTTCGTCGTGGAGCGGCGCGGCCCGGCCCAGCACCCAGCGATACTCGCCGCTGTGATGGCGCAGCCGGTAGCGGCTTTCATAGGGCTCGCCGGTTTCCAGGCAGCGGGTCCATTTCTCCCACATCTGTCCCTGGTCGTCGGGATGGAAAAGGTTGCACCAGCCCAGCCCGTCAGTGGCACCGGCGGGTGCGCCGGTGAACTCGTACCAGCGTGCATTGAAGAAGTCATGATAGCCGTCCGGCCGGGTCGACCAGACCATTTGCGGCATGGCTTCGGTCATGGTGCGAAAGCGCGCTTCGCTGGTCGCCAGAGAGCGGGCGGTGCGCCGCAGATCGGTGACCTCGTGGGCCGCGCCGGTTACCCCCGTCACGCTGCCCTGTGGATCGCGGATCGGCTCCAGGGCGAACTCGTAGATTTCGCTCTGCTCGCCGACGGTAAGCTCGACCTCCGTGCGCAGGCCTTCGCCGCTTTCCAGCACCTTCTGCTTGAGCGGTACGACCTTCGCCGCCTCGCTCGGAGGCAGGATTTCTTCGTCGGTTTGGCCGACCAGGCTCTCGTCCAAACCCAGCCGCGGGTTCTGGACCCAGGTGTAGCGCAGATCGCGGTCCTGCTGCCAGACGACGATCGGCAGGCTGGCAACCGCCACCCGCAGGCGTTCCTCGCTGGCACGAAGGGCCACATCTGCCCGTTTGCGGCGGGTGATGTCGCGAATGACGCCGACCATGCGGACCGGTCGGCCATTTTCCGGCGAGAAGAGCACCCGGCCGTTCGCCGCAACCCAGCGCAGTCCGCCGCCGGGCCGGACGATGCGCTTTTCCATGGCATAGCGACCGTTCGAGTCCGCAGCGACCGCGGCCTGGAAGCTGCTCTCGGCCGCGTCCCGGTCGTCGGGATGGATGAGCGCCATGCCGCGTTGAAGTGTCGCCGGTTCGTCGGGATCAATGCCGAAGATTTCCCGGGTCCGGGCGTCCCAGGTGGTCGCGCCGGAGACGAGGTCGGTGTCCCAGGTGCCGAAGGCCGCGCCTTCCAGCGCCAGCCGGCGCATCTCCTCGCTCCGCCGCACCGACTCTTCGGCCTGCTTGACCGGCGTGATGTCGTAATTGACGCCGAACAGGTGCCGGCCGCCTGGCTCGCTTACCACGCGGCCGCGGCCAACCAGCCAGCGCTCCCGGCCGTCCACCAGCACACGGAACTCGGCGGAAAAGTCGGAGCCGGTGTCCCAGGCCCTCTTCACCCGTTCGGCCACCAGAGCGCGGTCGTCCGGATGCGTGACGGTGTAGAAAAAATCGAGCGACATGCGTTCGGTGCCTTCGGCCAGGCCGAACAGCGCCGCCATTCCGGCATCGATATAGCCGTGATCGGAGCCCTCCCGGACCTCCCAGGCACCCATCTGTGCGGCATCGAGGGCGAGGCGCAGCCGCCGCTCGCTGCGGCTCAGACCTTCCTCAGCCCGGCGGCGCTCGCTGATATCGAGGCCGATGCCGATCTGCCGACCGTCGCCGAGCCGCACATTCGCCCAGGAGGTCTCCAGCATCGCCCCGGACCTGGTCCGCATGCAGATGTCTTTCCATCCCGCGCCCTCGGCCATGAACCGGCGCACCTCTTCCCGATAGGACGGGTCGGGGTAGCAGACTTCCATAATCGGCCGCCGCACCGCATCCGCGGTGGTCCAGCCCGTCAGCCGCTGGAAGGCCCGGTTGAGCCGCAGGACGTTCACATCCGGGTCGTAAAGGGTGATCATCACCGGGATGCTGTCGATGATCGTCTCCAGCAGTTCCCGCTCGCCGTCCTGCAGGGGCGGCGCCGGGAGCGGCTCGACCGCCCCGACGGCGCCGATGATCGCGCCTGCGGCATCGCGGACCGGCGTCAGAGACAGCGCGGCACGGATCAGCGTCGGCTCCGGGCCCGCCCGGCCCGGCAGCGGGATTTCGTTGAGGCGGACCGCGTCGCCCGAGAAAACCCGGACGACGCTTGGCAGCAGGGCGGCCTGCAGTGCCAGGCCGGCCTGGATGTCGATGGCCTGGGCGAATGCGTCATTGTAAAGACCGGCGAAGAAAGCGGCGCCGCTCTCGCGCTGGACCAGCAGCATGGGCTGACGCGAGTCGCGGACCAGGGCGGCAAAGGCGGCCGGCGCCGCCGGACCGAGCGCCTCGGAGCCGGCTCCCACCGGGCGAAACGCCAGGCCGCTGCCCGCCGGCCCCGGCGCAGCCGCAGTCGGCGCTTTCTGGCCCGACCCGTCGGTCATGGACTGGCCACCGCTCAATTGCCCTTCAAGGTGTGCTGCGCCGAACATAAGGGTTTAACCACGCGCTTCCAAAGCGAGGGTCATGGGAAGTCTGCCGGCCCGGACCCGGGGTGGAGCTTCCCGGTGCCGGACGGCAGCCGGCCGCTCACGGCCGATCAACAGCGGGTCAGCGGCGGCATCGCCGCGTGACAGCGTGCCCGGTGCACACTAGGTTGCGGCCAACCGAGGGAACCACGAAGGGCGGCCGCCATGGTGAGAGGAATGTTCCGGGATCTCGCGATGTGGCTGCCGGCCGTGCTCCTCAGTGTCTGTGTGGCCGTTGGCGGCAGCGCAGTCGCCCGGGCCCAGGGGGGCGAGTGGCAGGCGGTGCTCGACGAGGCACGCGGCCAGACCGTCTATTTCAATGGCTGGGGCGGCTCAGACCGGGTCAACGACTATGTCGCCTGGGCGGCCGAGCGCGTCCTGAATGAATACGGTGTGCGGGTCCGGCACGTCCGGGTCAATGACATCGCCGAGGTCGTCGCCCGCATCCTGGCCGAGAAGACCGCCGGGCGGACGGAGCGGGGCTCGGTCGACCTCATGTGGATCAACGGCGAGAATTTCGCGGCAATGAAGGAGAACGGCCTGCTCGGCGCCCCCTTTGTCGACCGGCTCCCGAATTTCGCCCTGGTCGATACCGAGGCGCGGCCGACCACCATTATCGACTTTTCGGTGCCGACCGACGGGCTCGAGGCGCCCTGGGGGATGGCGCAGGTGGTGTTCATGTACGACACCGCGCTGCTGGATGAGCCGCCGCGCAGCATCACCGGCCTGCTCGCCTGGGCGCGGGACGATCCCGGCCGCTTCACCTATCCGCAGCCGCCCGACTTCCTCGGCACCACATTCCTGAAACAGGCGCTGGTCGTGCTGACCGGCGATCGCGACGCGCTCTACCGGCCGGTCGATCAGGCCGATTTCGCGGCCGTCACCGAGCCGCTCTGGGACTATCTCGACGCCCTGCACCCGCATCTCTGGCGCGGCGGCGAGACGTTTCCCCAGGCCGGGCCGCAGCTGCTGCAGCTGCTCGACGATGCGGAGATCGACATCGCCTTCAACTTCAATCCGAACGAGGCGAGCGCGGCGATTGCCGATGGCCTGCTGCCGGAGACGGTGCGGACCTATGTCCTGGACGGCGGCACCATCGGCAACACCCATTTCGTCGCCATTCCCTTCAACGCCCAGGCCCGGGCCGGCGCCATGGTCTTCGCCGATTTCCTGCTGTCGCCGGAGGCGCAGGCGCGCAAGGCCGACCCGCGCATCTGGGGCGATCCGACGGTGCTGGCGATGGACCGGCTGAGCCCGGAGGAGCGGGCCCTGTTCGCGGCGCTGCCGCGCGGCCCGGCCACCCTGCCGCCCGAGGCGCTGGGCACGCCGCTGCTGGAGCCGCATGCCTCCTGGACCGGAGCCCTGGAAGCCGAATGGCTGGCCCGCTACGGGCAATAGCCGGCCGCCGGCCGCGTCTGCGGCGCGGCCCCTGGATGGGCTTCGTCCCCTGGCTGACGCTGTTCCTCTTTCTCGTGCCGGTGCTGCTGGGACTGGTCGGCACCTGGCTGCCGGCCTTCGGCTATCTGCCGGCGCTGGGCGGCACCGGCCTGTCGCCGGAGCCGTGGCAGCGGCTGTTTGCCGATCCGTCCCTGCCGGGCGCGCTGCTGCTGACCGTGACGACCGGCTTCCTCTCCGCCCTGCTGGCCCTGGTGCTGGCGATGAGCGTGCTGGCCGCCTGGCACGGCACGCGGCTTCTGCGCGCCGTCCGCCGGTTCCTGGCGCCGCTGCTGGCGGTGCCGCATGCAGCGCTCGCCCTCGGCCTTGCCTTCCTGCTGGCCGACAGCGGCTGGCTGGTGCGCCTGGCCTTTGCCGCTGGCGAGCTGATGGGCCTGGCCGTGCCCCGCCGGCCGCCGATGCTGGGCCTCGCCAACGATCCGAACGGCATTGCCCTGACCTTCGGCCTGGCGCTGAAGGAGACGCCGTTCCTCCTCCTGATGAGCCTGGCGGCGCTGGGGCAGATCCGGGTGGAGCGAACCCTGGCCGTCGCCCGCAGTGCCGGCTACGGACCGGTCACCGCCTGGGTCAAGACGGTGTTGCCGCAGCTCTACCCGCAGATCCGGCTGCCGGTCTATGCGGTGCTGGCCTATTCCCTGTCCGTGGTCGACATGGCGCTGATTCTCGGGCCGTCGACGCCGCCGACCCTGGCTGTGCTGGTGCTGCGCTGGTTCAACGATCCCGATCTCAGCCTCCGTTTTATGGCGGCGGCCGGGGCCACTTTGCAGCTCTGCATCGTGCTGGCGGCGCTGGCGCTGTGGTACGGCGCCGAGCGGCTGGTCGTACGCTGCTGCCGGCCCTGGCTGTCGGCCGGCGGCCGCGGCGGACCCGGGCGGGCGACGCGCGGTGTCAGCGGGCTGGCGATCGGTCTCGCCGGAGCCATGTTCGCCGCCGCCATCCTGGCCATGGCGGTCTGGTCGGTGACGCGGCGCTGGCGCTTTCCCGATGCACTGCCGGCGCAATGGTCGGCGGCGACCTGGGCCGAGACGCTGCCGGTGCTGGCCTGGCCGGCCTGGACTACCTTATGGGCGGGCTTGGCGGCCGCCGGGCTTGCCCTCGTGCTGACGATCGGCTGCCTGGAATATGAGGACCGGGCCGGCGTACGCCCGAGTACGCGGGCCTTGTGGCTGCTGTACGTGCCGCTGCTGGTGCCGCAGATCGCCTTTCTCTTCGGCGCGCAGGTGCTGCTGGTGCTGCTGCGGCTCGATGGCACGGCCCCGGCGCTGATCTGGAGCCATCTGATGTTCGTGTTGCCCTATGTCTTTCTGGCCTTGTCGGATCCGTGGCGGGCGCTCGATTCGCGCTATGCCCGCACGGCCCGCTGCCTGGGTCTGTCGCCGGGGGCGGTGCTGCTGCGGGTCAAGCTGCCGATGCTGTTGCGGCCGCTGCTGATTGCTGCGGCGATCGGCTTCGCCGTCAGCGTCGCGCAGTACCTGCCGACGATCTTCGCCGGTGCGGGACGCCTGACGACCCTGACGGTCGAGGCCGTCGGGCTGGCCGGCGGCGGCGACCGGCGGGTGATCGGCATGTACGCTTTCGCCCAGTCGGTGCTGCCGCTGGCCGCCTTCGCCCTGGCCCTGGCCGTCCCAACCATGCTGTACCGCCGGCGCAAAGGGATGTCGCCGTGAGGGCCGAAGCCGAAAACGCCGCCGGCACGCTGCGACTCGAGGCAGTGGCCCTGGTCCTGGGCGGGGAGGCCCTGCTTGGTCCCCTGTCGATCACGATCGCGCCGAGCGAGATCGTGACGGTGATGGGGGCAAGCGGCTCCGGCAAGTCGAGCCTGCTGGCCTTCCTGACCGGGACCCTCGACCCCGTCTTTGCTGCGAGCGGCCGGGTTTTCCTCGACGGGCTTGACATCACCGACCTGCCGCCGGAAAAGCGCGGCGTCGGGATTCTTTTTCAGGACGATTTGCTGTTTCCGCATCTCTCCGTTGGCGAGAATCTGGCCTTTGCGCTGCCACCGAGGGTGAAGGGCCGGCGGGAGCGGCGGCAGGCGGTGGACGGGGCCCTGGCCGAGGCCGGCCTGGCCGGCTTTGCCGACCGGGATCCGGCGACGCTGTCCGGCGGCCAGCGCGCCCGGGCGGCGGTGATGCGCACCCTCCTGGCCGAGCCGCGGGCTCTGCTGCTCGACGAGCCGTTTTCGAAGCTCGATGCGGCGCTTCGGGAGCGCTTTCGCGAGTTCGTCTTCGATCACGCCCGGGCCCGGCGGCTGCCGACCCTGCTGGTCACCCATGATGCGGCGGACGCACGGGCGACCGGCGGACCGGTCATCGACCTCGAGGACGGGAACTGCCGGCCCGCCACGCGGTTTTCCGGCCACGGCACCGATGAATTGCGGGCCGGGCGGGGGAAATGACCATGTGCGAGCCCTTCAAATCGCCGCATTTTCTGTTATAAGGCTGCAGGGGACTCACCAAGACCGTAACTCACGGACACGGTGATTTGCTTGCCGGCGGTCATCACTTCTAACCCGGGCGATCTCCGTCGCGTCGGCAGACTCACCTCCAAGGGGACCAGAAGGAGTAGTAAGGAATGAGAATGGTGCGATACGTCAGCCTCTTCGTGGGTGCGGCACTGCTTGCCGGCTGCGTCGGGGCCAATGTCGAACAGCTGAACGAAACCGATATTCCGGGCGATTCCTTCACGCAGAATCTTGCTCGTGAATATCGCGATCTCGCCAACTTCGAAGCCTTCGAAATGCAGGACTGGGCCGATGCCGAATACTTCGCCCAGAAGGGCCTGCAGTCGGCGGCGGGCGAGGTCGTCGAGCCGGCGATTCTGGCGAACTGGGACCTGCCGGGCGATGCCCTGCCGGACCTCAACGACGCCCGCTCCCGGCTGGTGGCCGCGCTGAACGCAAATGGGCGCCAGACGTTCCCGCTTGAGGCGGCGATCGCCCAGGCGAAATTCGACTGCTGGGTCGAGCAGCGCGAGGAGAATCACCAGGCCGACCATATCGCGGCCTGCCGCGACGAATTCTTCGCGGCTCTGGCGATCCTCGAGGGCGTCGCGCCGGCCGAAGAGGCCTTCCTGGTGTTCTTCGACTTCGACCGGGCGACCATCCGTCCGGACGCCCAGGAAATCCTCAATGGCGTGATCGACCAGTGGCAGCAGGCCCAGGGTCAGCCGATGATCAATGTCGAGGGTCACGCCGACCGCTCCGGCTCGGCCGCCTACAATGTCGGCCTGTCGCAGCGTCGCGCGGCTGCCGTGGAAGGCGCCCTTGTCGCCGGCGGCATCCCGGGCGATGTCGTCTCGACCGAGGCCTTCGGTGAGAGCCAGCCGCTGGTGCCGACCCCGGACGGCGTCCGCGAGCCCTCGAACCGGCGCGCCGAAATCACTATCGGGCAGTAATGCCGCAAACGGACGCGTAGTTTAGTCCTCTGCGCCGTCAAGGCAGCGGGGCCGGGTGTTCCTCAAGGGGGCCCGGCCCCGTTTCTTTTTCGGCCGCGCCCGGTTGTGCCGTGGCGCGTGGGGGGTGGACAGAGAGCCCGCCGGCTGAGTAAGCAGGAGATGCTGGAGCCGCCGCCGCGGGGTGGGGGCAGGTCCGGCAGGATGCAGTTCGTGATACCGGGCTTTCCAACGTGATCTACACGTCAACGACGCAGGCGATTCGGGTCTCGGTCGAGCCGGTATATCTGGACGACCAGTCGGCCCCCGATGATTCGCGCTTCCTCTGGGCCTATCACGTCCGCATCGAGAATGGCGGCAGCGATACGGTCCGGCTGCGCAACCGCCACTGGCGGATCACCGATGCCTTCGGCCGGGTGCAGGAGGTGCGCGGGCCCGGCGTGGTCGGCGTCGAGCCGGTGCTGGCCCCCGGCGAAAGCTTCGAATACACCAGCGGCACGCCACTCACCTCGCCATCGGGCATGATGGAAGGCACTTATGAGATGGAGCGGGACACCGGCGAGCGGTTCCACGTGACGATCCCTGCCTTCTCGCTCGACAGCCCGCATCAGCCGCGGCAGCTGCACTAGGACAGGCGGTCCTTTGCGGCAGGGCGACCGCGCGTCTTGAAACGGACACTGCGCACGCTAGTTTCGCGCCCGGTTCGCTTCCGGTCCCACCATCGAAGGTCCGCTTGTTCCATGGACAGGTCTGCCCTGCTTTCGTCGTCCCGCGCCCGCCCGGACGTGGTCGACCATCCCCGTACCCTGGTCCGCCCGGTCGAAGGCGAGGGCCGCCCGAGCCGCGCCGAGGCGGAAGAGGCGGTCCGTACCCTGTTGCGATGGGCCGGTGACGATCCGGGCCGGGAAGGGCTGCTCGGCACGCCGGAGCGGGTGGCGCGGGCGTATGAGGAATTCTTCGGCGGCTACCAGATCGACCCCACCGACTATCTCGCCCGGACCTTCGAGGAGATCGAAGGTTATGACGAGATGATCGTGCTGCGCGATATCCGCTTCGAGTCGCACTGCGAGCATCACCTCGCCCCGATCATCGGCAAGGCGCATGTCGGATACCTGCCGGCCAATCGCGTCGTCGGGATCAGCAAGCTGGCCCGGGTCGTCGACGTCTATGCCCGGCGTCTGCAGTTGCAGGAGAAGATGACCGCCCAGATCGCCAAGGCCATCGACGATGTGCTGCAGCCCCGCGGCGTCGGCGTCGTCATCGATTCGGAGCATCATTGCATGACCACGCGCGGCGTCCACAAGCCGGGCACTTCGATGGTGACAAGCCGCATGCTGGGCGCCTTCCGCGAGGATTCGCAGCTGCGCCGCGAATTCCTCGCCATGGTCGGCCTGTCGGGTTGAGAACCTCCAGACGGCGGCCGTGGCGCCGCGCGGCGGTGAAGCATTGATTTTCGCCGAAAGCCTGCCGATCCTGTTGCGGACCGGCTCGTGACGGAGCCACTGAGCCACAGCGTTCGCGGGTCCGGCCGTGCTCGATTTCCGCCCCATCCTTTTCGTCCTCGGACTGCTCCTCTCGGTGTTGGCGCTGGCCATGCTGGTACCCGCCATCGTTGACCTGTCATATGGCAGTAGCGACTGGCAGGTCTTCTGCGCCTCCTCCGCCGTCACCCTGTTCGTCGGCGTGGCCCTGGCGATCACCAGCCGCGGTTATGATGCCAGCTTCAGCGTCCGCCAGGCCTTTGTCCTGACCACCCTGAGCTGGGTCGTGGTGGCCGCCTTTGCTGCGCTGCCGTTCGCCTTTTCCGAGCTCAATCTCGACTATACCGACGCGTTCTTCGAGAGCATGTCGGGGGTGACGACGACCGGATCGACGGTGATCGTCGGGCTCGAGACGGCGCCGCCCGGCCTGCTGCTCTGGCGGGCGCTGCTGCAATGGCTGGGCGGTATCGGCATCATCGTCATGGCGCTGTCGGTGCTGCCCATGCTGCGGGTCGGCGGCATGCAGCTCTTCCGCATGGAAAGCTCCGACACCTCGGAAAAGGTGCTGCCGGCGGCGGCCCAGATCGCCAGTGCCATCGGCATGATCTATGTCGCCGTCACGCTGCTCTGTGCCGCACTGTATGCCGCGGCGGGCATGAGCTGGTTCGATGCCGTGGCCCATGCCATGACCACCATCGCCACCGGCGGCTTTTCCACCGTCGACGGATCGATCGGCGCCTTCGACAGCGCCGCCATCGATACCATCGCGACGGTCTTCATGATCGTCGGCAGCATGCCCTTCGTGCTCTATCTGCGGGCAGTCCGGGGCCAGCCCGGGGCGCTGTGGGCGGACACCCAGGTGCGGTGGTTCCTGTCCATCCTGGCGCTCGCCATTGCGGTGATGACCGCCTATCTGGTGGCGCAGCCGGACGACCGGTCCTGGGGCGAGGCGTTGCGGCTGAGCGCCTTCAACGTGACCTCGATGGTCACCGGCACCGGCTATGCGACGGACGATTTCAGCCGCTGGGGGACCTTCGCCATCTGTGCGCTGTTCCTGCTGATGGTGGTCGGCGGCTGCGCCGGTTCGACCACCTGCGGCATCAAGGTGTTCCGCTTCCAGGTGCTGTATGCGGTGATGCGGGGGCAGCTGGCCAAGCTGCTGCATCCGCACGGTGTTTTCACGCCGTACTACAACCGAAAGCCGATCCCCGAAGCGGTTGCCGAATCGGTGATGAGCTTCTTCTTCCTCTTTGCCCTGTGCTTCTGCGCCCTGGCCCTGGCGCTGTCGCTGATGGGCCTGGATTTCCTGACCAGCATGTCGGGCGCGGCCACCGCGATCGCCAATGTCGGCCCCGGCCTGGGCGATATCATCGGCCCGGCCGGCAATTTCCGGCCGCTGCCCGATGCGGCGAAATGGCTGCTCGCCTTCGGCATGCTGCTCGGGCGGCTGGAGCTGTTCACCGTGCTGGTGATGCTGGCGCCGCGCTTCTGGCGCGACTGAACGCGGGGGCCCAGTCCGGCTATTCCGCCGGCTGCCACCAGGCCTCGACGACCGTGCCGTAGAGCGCCCGGTAATCGGTCACCCGCTGCAGGTCGCCGCGATAGGCGATGAGGTCGCGGTCGAGATAGTGCAGGGGAATGACGTAGTGGCCGTGCATGATAACCCGGTCGAGCGCCGCCGCCGCCGCCCGCAGCGTCTCGTAGTCGGCCGCGTCTTCCAGCCGGTCGATCAGCGCGTCGACCGCCGGCTCTTGCACCCCCGCGAGATTGCGGGTGCCGGGAATCGCCGCCGACCGGCTGCCCCAATAGAAATCCTGCTCCGCCCCCGGAGACAGCGTCACGTTCCAGAACGCGATGGTCATGTCGAAGTCGAAACTGTCCGTCCGGTTGGCATACTGGGCGCTATCGACCGTGCGGATCGACGGCGTGATGCCGAGCCGGTGCAGGTTCCCGGCGAACGCCAGGGCGAGCCGCTCCTGCGACACATCGCGCAGCAGAATCTCAAAGGCGAAGGGGGCGCCGCTCGCGGCACTGACCAGGACGCCATCCCGCACCGTCCAGCCGGCCTCGGCCAGCAGCCGGCGGGCTTCCCGCAGCTGGGCGCGGTTGCGGCCGCTGCCGTCGGTCTCCGGCGGCTCGTAGGGCGGGCCGAAGACGGCCGCCGGCAGGCTGTCGCGGAACGGTGCCAGCATCGCCAGCTCCGCGCCCTCCGGCGGGCCGGTCGGCGCCAGCGGCGAATTGGTGAACATGCCGGTGATGCGGTCGTACTGGCCGTAGAGCAGGGTGCGGTTCACCCATTCGAAATCGAAGGCGAGGCCGAGGGCCCGGCGCACCCGCCGGTCGGCGAAGATCGGCCGCCGGGTGTTGAAGACGAAGCCATGCAGGCCCGAGGGCCGGCCGTGCGGAAGCGCCAGCATGGTGATCAGCCCGGCGTCGATGTCCGGGCCTTCGTAATCCGTCGTCCAGGTTTCGGCGCTGCCTTCGCGCCGGAAATTATAGGCGCCGGTCTTGAAGGCTTCGAGGGCGATGTCCCGGTCGCGGTAATAGTCGAAGCGGAGCGTGTCGAAATTGAATTGGCCACGAAACACCGGCAGGTCGGCGGCCCACCAGTCCCGCACCCGGGCAAAGCTGATGCGCCGTCCGGGCTCGACCTCCGCGATGCGGTAGGGCCCGGAGCCGAGCGGCGGCTCCAGGGTGGTGCGGTCGAAGGGCCGCTCGGCGTAGTCATCCCGGCTGAGGATCGGCATCAGCCCCAGGATCATCGGGGTCTCGCGGTCGGCCGTCTCGTCGAAGACGAAACGGACGCTCCGGGGGCCCGGGCGCTCGACGGCGGCGATGCGGTCGTAATTGCGCCGGAAGCTCGGCCGGCCGTGCGCGCGCAGCGTCTCCATGGTGAAGACGACGTCGTCGACGGTGATCGGCGTGCCGTCGTGGAAGCGGGCCTGCGGGTTCAGCGTGAAGGTGACACTGCTGCGGTCGGGCGGCACGGCGACGGTCTCGGCGACATAGCCGTAGAGGGTGAACGGTTCGTCCCAGCTGCGGGCCAGCAGGCTGGCGAAGTGATAGGGCCGGACGCCGGCCGCGACCTGGCCGCGGACGATGAACGGGTTGAGGCTGTCGAAGGAGCCGACCACGGCGCGGCTGAGCATTCCGCCCTTTGGTGCCTGCGGATCGGCATAGGCGAAATGGTCGAAGCCGGGCGGGTAGAGCGGGTCGCCGTGCATGGCCAGCGCATGGTGCGGTACGGCCGGCGGCGCGGGGGGCATCGCCGCCGGATGGTCGCTTGCGGCCGGGCCGGGCGCCAGCGACGCGAGACACACCGCCAGGAGGGCCGCCGCCGGGCGGAAGCAATGACGGCTCATGATGTCGCCGCGCCCTCATCCGGGCCGGTATCCGGGCCGGTATCCGGGCCGGCGGAGTCGCCGAGCAGTTCGGCCCGCCGTGTCTCGTACACCTCCTTCGGGATCAGGCCGCGCTCGTACAGGCTCTTCAGGGCGTACAGGTCACGGTCCACGCCGGGGGCCTCGTTGCCGCTTTCGGTATCGGTGGTGCCGGAGGTGATCCCGGCGCGCCGAACGCTGCGGCCGCGCGTCGCATGCGTTTTCGATCCCGCGGTCATCGCCGTCCTCCTCTTCAATTTCCCTGACCGCACTGCCATGTGACGCCGGTGTGCGACGGTGTGCCGTCTCACCGGCGACGGCTGTTTTTCCATATCGTAAGTGAGCCATTCTCTCAAGATCGACAGGGACAGACGGCGCATGCGCGGACGGATCTATCGGGTCATCGGGGCCTTTCTGGTTGGGCTGGTGCTGGCGGGCGGCATCGTCTGGTGGCAACTGGACGCGGTCCGGGACGCAGCGCGCAGTCAGACTTCCGGCGGCCCGGCGGATTTCTCGGGTGTCGACCTTGGCGGCGACTTCACGCTGACCGACCATACCGGAGCCCGGGTCGGCCCCGCCGATTTCGACGGCGACTACCTGCTGATCTATTTCGGCTTTGCCTTTTGCCCGGATGTCTGCCCGACCGAGCTGGCGGAAATGTCCCAGGCGATCGACCTGCTGGATGAGCGGGGTGCACGTGTCCAGCCGCTGTTCGTCACGATCGATCCGGCGCGCGACACACCCGAGGTGCTGGCGGCGTACGTGCCGCTCTTCCATCCGCGCCTGGTCGGGCTGACCGGCAGCCCTCAGGACATTGCCGATGTCGCCGAGGCGTACAGGGCGTACTACCGGCGCGTCGACTCGGAGGCGTACACATACTACCTCATGGACCACAGTTCCTTCATCTACTTCACCGACGGAACCGGAGACCTGCTCTATCTGTTTGCGCCGCGCCATACGCCGGAGGAGATGGCCGAAACCATGCGGCGATTCATGGATGCGGAAGTGAGTTGAGCAAGACGCGCACGCAATGCAGCAAACCATGTCATCATCCGGCACTTGGTTTCTTTCGCAACTTTTTAAAGAGATCGATTATCATTTGCAGAATTCAAGCAAGAAAATGAAATAATGTTTCCCGGCCGGCATGCAGATTCTTATGGTCTTACTTCATGATGAGTGCTAGTGTCCGATTACCGCGTATGAGGCCCGAGTTTAGGGAGGAACGCCTGACAGGGCGCACAAGGACCCTGGGCGCAAATCAAGATCTAAAAAAATGGGCCGCATACGCGGCCCAATCGCGGAAAATCCGCAGTTCAGTGTCAAGGGAGGAGTCGCCCCAAGAGGACGAGCTTCATCCTGGCCCCCGCGCGGTAAAGAATTGGCTAATTTGCAGGGATTTTTTCGGCAGGCTTTCGGCTGTTGCCGGACGGAGGCGGCTCCCGATCCGTCGACCCCCGCCTCTGACACCCGGCGGCGCGGCCTGCCGGCGCTGCGATGAACACCGCGCTGCTCGGCGCCCTGGCCGACCATGTCCAGTCGGTGGCCGGCCGCGACCGCACCGTCGTCGATATCGGCCCCTTCCGGGCCTTCTTCTCGGACACCAGCGACGACCCGCTGCTGAGCCTTGCCGTGCCGCGCCAGCCGGCGCCGGACTGGCGGCCCGGAATCGAGGCGCTGCAAGCCGCCTTTGCCGCCCGCAATCGAACGCTGCGGCTGGAGTATTTTTCCGAGCTTTTCCCGACCCTTGCCATGGCCCTGGCCGCCGAGGGCCTCGACAGCCAGGACACCATGCCGGTCCTCGTTCTCGCGGCCGGGGAGCCCATCAGGGTCCGGGCCACGGCGGGGCTCGTTCTGTCCTGTCCCGGGCCGGACGATGGCGCCACGCTCCGGGGCCTGATGGCCCTGCAGGCCCGCTGCTTTCAGGCCCTGGCGGGGACCAACGGCGATTCGGGCTGGCTGGCGCAGATGCGAACGGATCTCGCGAGCGGCCTTGCCTCGGCCTGCGTTGCCTCCGTCGCAGGAGAGATCATCGGCGGCGCCATGCTGATCAGTGGCGGCGGTGCGGCGGAACTGGTCGGTGTAGCCACCGATCCCGCCTGGCGCCGGCGCCGCATCGCCTCTGCCACCTGCGCCCGGCTGATCGCGGAGTCCTTCGCCGGCGGCAACCGGCTCGTCTGGCTGTCGGCGGGATCGCCGCCGGCGCATGCCCTGTACAAGCGGCTGGGCTTCCGGCATATCGGTACCCAGCTCAATGCCGGACCGCCGCCCTCCGCCGACGGGGGCGGCGTTGCGACCCGAGGATAGGTCCTCCATGCCCTTGGCTGCCACCGAACCGGCGCTTGGCGTCTGGAGCGGCAACCGGGGCTGAGGCCCGACCGGAGCGGGCGGCGGGCGGCCCTATTCGCGCCGGGGCACGACGCTGGCGACCATCAGCAGCCCGAGCTCGCGCATCACCGAGGCGAAGTTCTCGAACTCCAGCGGCTTGGGGATGAAGAGATTGCAGCCGAGATTATAGCAGCGCTCGATCTCTTCCGGGTTCTCGCTGGAGGTCAGGACGATCACGGGCACCGTGCGCAGGGTCGGGTCGGCCTTGATCGTCGACAGCACTTCGAGGCCATCGATTTTCGGCAGGTTGAGGTCGAGCAGCACAAGCAGCGCGCTGTTCTTGCGGCGCTCGCTATACTGGTCTCGGTAATAGAGATAATCGAGTATCTGCTTGCCGTCCATCAGATGGACGATCTCGTTGTGAATACCGCCTTTGCGCAGATTCGTGGTGATCAGCTCGGCATGGGCAGGATCGTCCTCCACCAACAGCAATGTCACAGGCCGCGAATGACGGGTGGTCAGTTCCATTATCACCGCTCTCCTGAACGTCCGAAGCCTGCTGCCGTACGCTAGCCTCTGCCTCGGCGTCCTCGAAACCCTGTCCTTCAACAGACAACCGATGCCGATCTTCGGGTCGGCGTGCAATGCACCCGGCCGGCGGCATTGACTCGGACGATCCGCCTTGGCGGATCGACGATGTCCGCCGCTTCCGACCGGCCCATCGTCCCATCGGTTGCACAGTACTCCACAAGCCCCTGCGCGTCGTCAATAGAGTCGCAGCTTGCCTTCGGGCTTTCCCCCGGCCGGTCCTCCCGCTGCCCTTGCAGCGTCCGAACGGGACCGTTATATACAGCGCTCATTTCCGAGCGAAAGGGGTTGGCGGCACGGGCGCGCATCCGGGCCGTTGACGGCAATCAGCGTTGGACGTCATGCCGAAAATGAAAACCAAGAGCGCCGCCAAGGGGCGCTTCCGACTGACGGCGACCGGCAAGGTGCGGTTCAATTCGGCGTATCGCCGGCACCGTCTGATCAGCAAGGACAAGGCGGCGAAGGAACGGAATCAGGGCACCAAGATCCTGTGCGAGCCCGATGCCCGCAAAGTCCGCCGCTATATGCTTCCGAACGGCTAGGAGCCCGGTCTCATGGCACGCGTGAAACGGGGCGTCACGGCCCACGCCCGCCACAAAAAGGTTCTGGAGGCCGCGAAAGGCTTTCGCGGCCGCCGCAAGTCGAGCTATCGGGTCGCCCGGCAGGCTGTCGAAAAGGCGATGCAGTACGCCTATCGCGACCGCCGGGCCCGCAAGCGCGATTTCCGCCGGCTGTGGATCCAGCGGATCAATGCCGGGGCGCGGCTGCACGACCTGACCTATTCGCAGCTGATGCACGGCCTGAAGCTGGCCGGCATCGAAGTCGACCGCAAGGTGCTGTCGGACATCGCGGTGCGCGATCCCGAAGGCTTCGAAGCGCTGGTGACCGAGGCCCGCGCGGCGCTCGACGCCCGGCCGCAGGCCCAGCCGGCCGAGGCCGCGGCCGCCTGAGTCCCCTCCTTGCTCCCGACGATCCGCCCCTGACAGGAGAGGCGGCGCCGCCGCGCCGCCGACGGCGCCCATGGACGATCTCGACGCGCTCCGGGAGGACCTGATCGGCGCCGTGACCCGTGCGCAGGATCTCGCGGCGCTGGACGCCGCCCGGGTGGCCGCCCTCGGCAAAAAGGGGCGGGTCACCGGGCTGATGAAGAACCTCGGCGGTCTCGACCCCGAGGCGCGCAAGGACCGCGGCGCCGCGCTCAACCGGCTGAAGGACGAGGTGGCGGCGGCGGTCGAGGACCGCAAGCAGGTGCTCGCTCGCGCCGCGATGGCCGAGAAGCTGGAATCGGAGCGTATCGACGTCACCCTGCCGGTGCGCCCCGGGCCCCTCGGCCATATCCACCCGATCAGCCAGACCCTCGACGAAATCATTGCGATCTTCGCCGATATGGGCTTCACGGTCGCCGAAGGGCCGGATATCGAGGACGACTTCCACAATTTCACGGCATTGAACATCCCGCCGGAGCACCCCGCCCGGCAGATGCACGACACCTTTTACCTGCCGGACCGGCCCGACGGCACCAATATGGTGCTGCGCACCCACACCTCGCCGGTGCAGGTGCGCACCATGATGTCGGTGCCGCCGCCGATCCGCATTATCGCGCCCGGGCGCACCTATCGCTCGGACTACGACATGACCCACACGCCGATGTTCCATCAGGTCGAGGGTCTGGTGATCGACGAGACGACCCATATGGGCCACCTGAAGGGTTGCCTGATCGAATTCGCCCGCGCCTTTTTCGACATTGACGACCTGCCCAGCCGCTTCCGCCCGTCCTTCTTCCCGTTCACCGAGCCCTCGGCCGAGATGGATATCGGCTGCTCGCGGGCCGGCGGCGCGCTGAAGCTCGGCAATTACGGCGACTGGCTGGAGATCCTGGGCTGCGGCATGGTCCACCCCCGGGTGCTGGAGATCTGCGGCATCGACAGCAGCCGCTATCAGGGCTTCGCCTTCGGCATGGGGATCGAGCGCCCCGCCATGCTGAAATACGGCATCCCCGACCTGCGCACCTTCTTCGACGGCGATCTGCGCTGGCTGCGCCATTACGGCTTCCTGCCGCTCGACATGCCCAGCCTCGCCCTCGGCCTCAGCCGGTAACCGCAGCAAGCAGGCACCGAGGCGGCCACCCTCGCCACCCCCTGACGCTGGCGCGACGGGGCTCCCCGCATTACACTGCCCGGCATTTGATGCAATTTGGCGGGCAGGCACACCGGCCATGGACAGCCAGGACAGGAAAGGCCTGCGGGCATTCATTTCCTACGCCCATGAGGACGAGGAGCATGCCGAGAGGCTGGAGAGGCACCTGGCGCCGCTCCGGCGGCAGGGGCTGATCTCCGCCTGGCGCGACCGTACCATGCTGCCGGGGGCGCAGGTGGCGGAGGAAATCGACGCGGCCATCGACGCCTCCGATCTCGTCCTGTTGCTGACCAGCGCCGACTCCCTGGCCTCGGACTGGTGCGTCTACGAGGCGGGACGGGGGTTGGCGCGGGCGCAGGTCGGCAAGGCGCGGGTTGTGCCGATCATCCTCGACAGCTGCGACTGGCAAGCCAGCCCCTTCGGCGCGCTGGGGGCATTGCCGACCGACGGCGTGCCGGTCGCCGATTGGGGCCGGCCGGCCAAGGCCTTCGACAATGTGACGGCCGGTCTGCGCCGGATTTGCCAGGAGGCGCTCGGGCCGGACCTCGACGCCGATCAGGCGGCCGGGGCGGTGCCGGCCGAGCCGGAGGTTGGGCCGGATGCGGGGCCGCAGGAGGGACCGGACGAGAAGCCGGAGCAACAGACCCCAGCCTCCGTGGCGCCGGCCGACCTCGGGCCCAATCCCTATCGCGGGCTGGACGCGTTTCATGAGGAGGATGCCGACCGCTTCTTCGGCCGGAAGAAGCTGACCGCGGCGCTTCTCAAAAGATTCCGGGCGCTGCACGCGGTGCCGCCGGCGGCCGAAACCGGGCCGGTGCGGCTGCTGCCGATCATCGGGCCGTCGGGCTCGGGCAAATCCTCGGTCGCCCGCGCCGGCCTGCTGGCAAGCCTGAAGAAAGACCCGCCCGACGGCCTGAAGGAGCCGGCCTTCGCGGTGCTGACGCCGGGCGAACGGCCGCTGCAAGAGCTGGCGCGAACGCTGGCCGACCTCGCCCTGGACGACGAGGCGCCGGTCGCCAAGCGGCGGGAGTTCGAAGAGCACCTCGCCCAGCCGGACCGGGACGGCGCCTATAGCGGCCTCGACACCCTTGTCCGCGACAGCCGGCGGCTGCAGGGCCGCGCCCTGGTGCTGCTGGTCGACCAGTTCGAGGAGGCCTATGCCCTCTGCCGCAAGGACCAGGACCGCGACGCCTTCATCGCCACGCTGCTGCACGCGGCCGGGGTGCGCGACGGCCGGGTCTCGATCATCCTGACCCTGCGCAGCGACTTCCTCGGCGCCACCAACCGGGACCCGGCGCTCAGCCGCCTGCTTGCCGAGCAGGGGGAGCTGGTGCCGGTGATGGATGCGGCGGAGCTGGACGCCGCCATTGCCCGGCCGGCCGAACGGGCCGGGCACCCGATCGACCCGGCGACCGTGCGGCTGCTGGTCGACCAGACTGAGGGGCGGGAGGGCGCCCTGCCGCTGCTGCAATTCGTCCTCACCCGCATCTGGGAGGGCATGGCAGAGGGCACGCCGCCGGCCGAGACCGTGAAAACCCTGAAAGGGGTGGGTGGTGCCCTGGCGGCGGAGGCCGCCCGGCTCTATGACAGCCTCACCGAGGCCCAGCAGCGCATCGCCCGCCGCGCCTTCCTGAAAATGACCCGGCTGGGCGAGGGCACCCGCGACACGCGGCGCCGCGCCGCGATCGACGAAATCGTCACCGGCGACACACGGCCGGAGGACATCCAGGCGGTGCTCGACGTCTTCGCCCGCAAGGACTACCGCATCGTCACCCTGTCGGGCGAGGGGCCGGGCGAACGCGTCGCCGAAGTCACTCACGAGGCGCTGTTCGACCATTGGACCGCCCTGCGCGCCTGGCTGGACGACGGCCGCAGCGATGAGCAGTTCGACCGCAAACTGGCCGAAGCGGCCCGCGACTGGGACAAGGCCGGCCGGCCCAGGGGCTCCCTCTGGCGCCGGCCCAATCTCGACCTGCTGCGCGACTTCCACGCCCGCCGCGCCGGCGAGATGACGGATGTGCAGCGCGCCTTCTTCCGGGAGTCGGACGCGCTGCAAAAGGCGCAGATCGCCGCCGAGCAGCGCCGCATCCGGCGCACTCGCGCCGTCGCCGCCGCCATGACCGCGCTGGCCATCGTCGCCGGCGGCTTCGGCTGGTACGCCTATGAAAAGGGCGTCGAGGCGGATTTGAACGCCCGGCAGGCCGAAGCGAGCGCTCGACAAGCCGAGGCTAGCGCCGAGGCGGCGCGCGTCGCAAGCCGGGAGGCCCTGGACGAAAATCGGCGCGCCGAAACCGACCGCATCTGGGCCGAGCACATGCGCACCGTCGCCGACCGTCAGCGCGCGGCAGCGGAACAGGCGCAGGGGCGGGCTGAATACCAGCAACAGAGGGCCGAGGCGGCCCTGGCCCATGCCGAGGAGCAGCGCGCGGCGGCGGAACGCAATATCAATATTGCCACCTACGCGGCCGATGCGCTGGTTCGCGATCTGGCCGGGGGCCTCCGCAACGTCAGCGGCATCCGGGCCGAAACCGTACGCCGCATTCTCGAACGCGCCGAAGGGGTGTTCGAAAGCCTGTTCGAGGCCGGCGCAGCCAGCCCGCGCCTGCGCCGCCAGCACGGCTGGATGCACATCGAATTCGGCCGCACTCTGGCAACGCTCGGCGACACCCATGGCCAGCTTAACCGTGCCGAAGCTGCCGTCGCGGTGCTCGAAGACCTCGTTGCCGACGACCCGGACACCCTGCAATGGCAGCGGGACCTGGCGGTCGCATTCAGTGAGGTTGGAGACGCGCGAAGGGCCTTAGGCGACCTGCCCGGAGCGTTCGCCGCTTACAGCGATGATCTGACCACCAGAGACCGGCTGATCGAAGCCGATCCCGACAACACCGGATGGCAGCTCGATCTGTCCGTCGCGCATGAGCGGATCGGCGATGTGCTGCGGGACCAGGGCGACCTTGGCGGCGCCCTGCAGAGCTATCGGGACAGCCTCGCCATCCGGGAGCGCCTCGCCGCTGCCGATCCCGGCAATGCCCAATCGCAGCGAGATCTGTCCGTCTCGCATGACCGGATCGGCGATGTGCAGCGGGTCCAGGGCGACCTTGGCGGCGCCCTGCAGAGCTATCGGGACAGCCTTGCCATAAGGGAGCGCCTCGCCGCCGCCGATCCCGGCAATGCCCAATGGCAGCGCGATCTCTTTATTTCATTTATCAGGATTGCGATGGTTGAAATGGCGCGGGACAACCCGGCGGCGGCGCTGGCGCTGTATGAAGAGGCACTGCCGATCGCCGAGCGCCTGGCGGCGCTGGACGAGACCAATGTCCGGGCGCAAGAGGATCTGGCCTGGGTCCGAGACCGGATCGCCGAGACCCGGGCCATGCTGGCCGAAGAGTGACGGCCTTTCCGCATGCCCTCGCCCCTTGCCCGCGGCAGGGCCGCTGTTTAACACGAAGAACAAATGGGAAGACACAAAGGCCACGAAGTTGTTTTCTTCATTGTGTCCATTGTTGTAAAACTTTTTGTCATTGCGAGCGAAGCGAAGCAACCCATGTTTTTGTTTGAAAAACCTGGGTTGCCGCGTCGGCTCCTGCGGAGCCTCCTCGCAAGGACGTTGTTTTTTCGGCTGCGTCGGTGCGGGGCATGGGCCGGGTGGGTAACAGTGCCGCCTCTCCCTCAGCCTGTCATGCCCGCGCAGGCGGGCATCCCGACAGCGGCGGGGCCGACTGGATTCCCGCTTCCGCGGGAATGACGGGTTGGGGTAACGGCAGGGCCGTTGTTTAACACGAAGGACAAATGGGAAGACACAAATGCCACGAAGTTGTTTTCTTCATAGTGTTCATTTGTGATCAACTTTCTTGTCATTGCGAGCGAAGCGAAGCAACCCATGTTTTTGTTTGAAAAACCTGAGTTGCCGCGTCGGCTCCTGCGGAGCCTCCTCGCAAAGGCGGTGTTTATTCGGGTGCGTCGGTGCGGGGCACGGGGCGGGTGGTGCACGTTGCCGCCCTCCCTCAGCCTGTCATGCCCGCGCAGGCGGGCATCCCGACAGCGGCGGGGCCGACTGGATTCCCGCTTCCGCGGGAATGACCGTTGGGGTAACGGCAGGGCCGCTGTTTAACACGAAGGGCAAATGGGAAGACACAAAGGCCACGAACCGGTTTTCTTCATTGTGTCCATTTGTGATCAACTTTCTTGTCATTGCGAGCGAAGCGAAGCAACCCATGTTTTTGTTTGAAAAACCTGGGTTGCCGCGTCGGCTCCTGCGGAGCCTCCTCGCAAGGACGTTGTTTATTTGCTGGATCGGTGCGGGGATGGGCTTGTCCCAGAGGATCCGGATGCCCGGGCTCGGAGTTACGGGTTTGCAATCCTGCCGTGCGACTGACGGGGCGATTTGACTGTTCGGCCGGGAATCTCCATTTTCGGATCAGAACAAGCGGAGGATTCTCATGAGACCCATTTCCGGAAATGTCGATGACATCATCGAAAAGCTGGAGACGCTGGACCTGCCGCGGGATCAGAAAGTCGTAGTGAGCTTCGTCGATACTGCTGCATTGGATGCACTGCGCGACGTGCAGGCGGAGGCCGCGAAAACACCGATCGCCGATGCGGCGTTCATGGCCGAACTCGGCATCGATGCCGAGGAATTCCGCAACCTGATCGGCCGCGGTCCGGCACAGCACCGTGACCGGGATTAATGCCAATGTCGCCGTGATCGACACAAATGTCTTCGTGAGCGCTGTCCTTTATCCAGGGTCCTCATCTGCCGCCTGTGTCGAGTGGTTTAGTTTGCATCCCTTCGGCGACATCCGCATTCTGTCGCCCCGCAAATTTGTGGAGGGACGAATTCAGCTTGAAACAAAAAAATAGTCCCTCCCCCGCATCAGAGGGCCGCTATTCCGCGGCTTTGGGGCGGGCTTCGGCGGGGGCCGGTTCGCCGGCTTCGGTCTCGTCTTCCTCGCCCTGGCGGGTGGTGCGGCTTTCGATGAGGCCCATGAAGACGGTCATCAGGGGCGGGATGATCAGCAGGGTGAGCACCGCCGACAGCGCCAGGCCGCCGACCACCACCGAGCCCAGGCCGCGATAGAGCTCCGAGCCCGCACCCGGAAACACCACCAGCGGCAGCATGCCGAAGACGCTGGTCAAGGTGGACATGAAGATCGGCCGGACGCGGTTGCGGGTGGCCTCGACGATCGCCGCCTCGGGCTTCAGCCCCTCATGGCGGTACTGGTAGAGGCTCTGGTGGACCAGCAGGATGGCGTTGTTGACGACGATGCCGATCAGGATGACGAAGCCGAGCAGCGTCAGCATGTCCAGCGCCTGTGTCTGGAACAGGTTGAGCACCGCGAGCCCGGCGACGCCGCCGGCGGCGGCCAAAGGCACCGAGATCAGGATGATCAGCGGGTACCAGAAGCTGTTGAACAGCACCGCCATGACCAGATAGACGATGACCAGGGCCAGCAGCAGGTCGAGGACCATGTGGTTCCAGGTCTTCTGCAGCTGGTCGGCGGTGCCGGTGACCTGCATGGTCACGCCGTCCGGCAGGCCTTCGGCCCTGAGCGGGGCGATCACGGCGTCATTGACGATGTTGAGCGCCTGTTCCAGCGCCATGCCGGCGGCCGGGCGGATCTCCAGGGTGACGGTGCGGATGCGCTCGGAATGGCGGATCTGCGTCGGCCCGGCGGTGACCACGACATCGGCGAGCGATTCCACCGGCACGATCATGCCGTCGGCGGTGACCACGGGGATGGCGCCGATGCCCTGGGTCTGTTCGATGAGGTTGTCGGGCCCGCGCAGCATCAGGTCGATGCGGTCGCCCTCGACGGTGATCTCGGCCACCCGCAGCCCGTCATTGAAGGTGTCGACGGTGGCACCCAGGGCGCTGGCGGTGACACCGTTGTCGGCGAGGCGCAGCCGGTCGGGCAGCACCCGGATCTCCGGCGCGCCGAGCTCCAGCCCGGGGATCGGCCGCATTTGGTGGCCTTCGGAAAAGGGCATGGCCTGCACCACCATGCCGGCCGCGCGCCGCGCCACGCCGAGGATGGTCGGCAGATCGCCGCCGGAGATGTCGAGCTCGATCGACCGGGCGCCGCCCAGCCCGCGGCCGAACAGCGACATCTGGCTCATGAAGCCGATGGTGCCGGGCTCCGAGAAGATCGGCCCGCGCAGCACCGGGATCAGCGCTCCGGCATTGCGCTCGTCGATGGCGCTGGCGCCGATGAAGCTGAAATTGTTGAGGGCGACGAAGAAGAAATTGTTGATCTGCGGGTCTGCCGCCGGGTTTTCCGGCGTCGCCGCCGAGGCCCAGTGCGGCCGCACGGCGTCCTCCAGCCGGCGGGCGATCTCGGTGCTGGTGTCGAGATTGTAGCCGGGCGGCGGGATCAGCGTGCCGAAGATGAAATTGCGGTTGCCCTCCGGCAGGTATTCCAGCTGCGGCAGGAACCGCCAGGTGAAGCCGATGGCAATCACCGAGATCAGGGCGACGACGCCCAGCGCCACCGCCTTGCGCTGCACCACGGCATGGGTGAAGGCCAGCGCGCCCTTGAGGAAGGCCTGGGCGAGGTCGTCGATCACCGGCAGGCGCAGGCGGGTGGTGCTCTGCCCGACCCCGGGATTGCCCAGCAGCCGGGCCGACAGGGCGGGGATCACCGTGGCGGCGACCAGCAGCGACAGCAGCACCGACACCGAGATGGCGACGGCGATGTCGCGGAACAGCTGCCCGACCTCCAGGTCCATGACCAGGATGGGGATGAACACCATGACGGTGGTGAGCGCCGAGACCAGCACCGCGCCCCAGACCTGGGCGGCGCCGTGATAGGCGGCGCGGTGGGCCGGCATGCCCTGCTGGCGCAGCCGGAAGATATTCTCCAGCACGACGATGGCGGCGTCGACCACCATGCCGACGGCAAAGGCGAGACCGGCCAGCGAGATGACGTTGATCGACCGCCCCAGCGCCGCCATGGCGACGAAGGAGCCGATCACCGACACCGGGATGGCGAGCGACACCACCAGCGTCGCCCGGCCGGAGCGCAGGAAGAGCAGCAGCATGATGGCGGCCAGGGCGCCGCCGATGATGATGTTCTGCTGGACGAGATCGATCGCCGAGTTGATGTAGATTGTCTCGTCATAGAGCTGCTGGAATCGCAGGTTCTGCCCGGGAATGGCGGCCTGGTTCAGGTCGTCGACCGCGGCGCGGATGCCCTCCATCACCTCGATGACATTGGCGCCGGTCTCGCGCAGGGCATTCAGCGCCAGGGCCGGCTGGCCGAGCCAGCGGATGCGGGCCCGCGGCTCCTTGTAGCCGTAGCGCACCTCGGCGATGTCGGAGAGGGTGACGCGGCTGAGCGCCCCGGCCGGGCCGTCGCCCTGGCTGCGGACCAGCACGTCGCGCACCTGCTGCAGGTCCTCGAACTCGCCCTCGGTGCGCACGATGTAGCGGCGCTTGCCTTCCTCGACATCGCCCGCGGTCAGCGAGATGTTCGCCTCGCGCAGGGCCTGCACGACTTCCGGGACGGTCAGCCGGTACCGGGCCATCAGCACGGGGTCGACGACCACCTGCATCTCGCGCTCGGAGCCGCCATAGACATTGGCCTGCGCGACGCCCGGCACGCGCTCCAGCCGCGCCTTGATGACATCCTCGGCGAACTCGCCATAGGTATGGACGTCGCGGTCATTGCCGGGGGCGGGAACCAGGGTGAACCAGGCGATGGCGTTGTCGTTGCTGTCGGCGGTCGACAGGGTCGGCTCGTCGGCCTCCTCGGGATAGTCGGCGACCCGGTCGAGCCGGTTGGCGGTGAGCAGCAGGGCCCGGTCCATGTCGGTGCCGATGCCGAAGGTCAGGGTGATGACCCCTTCGCCCTGGCTCGACTCGCTGATCATCTCCTCGACGCCCTCAAGGCCGCGCAGCACCTCTTCCTGACGGTTGACGATCTCGCGCTCGATCTCGGCCGGCGCAGCACCGGGCCAGCTGGTCTGGATCTCGATGACCGGCCGGTTGACGTCGGGCGTCAGCTGGATCGGGATGGTCTGCAGCGAGACATACCCGAACATGACGATCATCAGGACGGCGGCGATGACGGCGATCGGCCGGTCGATCGCGACGCGGATGAGGTCCATGAGCTTACAGTCCTTCGTACTGCAGCGGCTGGCCGGGGCTCAGGCCTTCATTGCCGCGGACCACCACCAGATCGCCCTCTTCCAGGCCGGCGGTCACCTCGAAACGGCCGCCGATCGCGGCACCGAGGTCGACGGGCGTCAGCTCGGCGTGACCGTCGACCACGCGGTAGACGACCGGGCCGGAGGGTCCGGAGATCACCGCATCCTTGTCGACCGTCAGCGCGTCCTGGGGCGCGCCGATCGGCACATAGACGACGGCACTCTGGTCGGCAGCGAGCGGCATGGCGGTTTCGGGCAGATCCGGCGTGAACCGCACCCGCCGCGTCCGGGTGCGCGTATCCTCCCGCGGGATCAAGGCGCGGGTTGTCGCGGTGAATTCAGTACCGTCGTCCAGGACGGCATTGACCTCCGAGCCGGCTTCGAGACCGCCGACAAGGCCGGAGGGCACGGCCGCCTCGACCTCCAATTCGCGGTCGTTGATCAGCGTCAGGATCGGATCGCCGACATCGACATACTCGCCGACATTGATATCGCGGTTGCTGACGACGCCGGGGAAAGGGGCTCTGATGCGCGTATCGTTCAGATCGATCTGCGCCTGCTGAACCATCGCCCGCGCCCTTGTAAGGCTGGCTTCGGCCTGGGCGCGCTCGCTCACGGCGCGGCTGACCTCGGCTGTTGCGTCTTCGAAACGCGCCTGCGAATAGGCCGCACTGTCCCGCAGGCCCTCCATGCGTGTCAGCTCCTGGCGATACAGGGACACGGTCGCTTCGGTGGCCGCCAGATGCGCCTCGCGCTCGGCAAGCTCGGCCCGGGCCAGAGCGACCCGCACGGCAAGGCGCCGCGTGTCGAGTTCGGCCAGAATGTCGCCCGCCTCGACGCGGTCGCCGACATCGACGTGCACGGCCTCGACGGCGCTGCCGGTCTGGGCTGCTAGCGTGCTGGTCTCCCGGGAGACGAGGCGGCCAACCACCGGCTGGGTCTGGAAGCGCGGTTCGACCACCACCGGATCGACATTGACCACGGCCGGGCCGCGCCCCTGCGCCGAAAGCGGT
>JAAAOG010000142.1 GCA_009909005.1 Alphaproteobacteria bacterium
AAAACGTGTCCCGATCCATGCCCCGGCTCCTTAATCTGACATCCCCAATTATACCAAAATCGGATGTGCATAGCTAACGCTAACTGAGCCAACAATTTTATAGGGGAGCTTATAAATAGATAGCTCGCGCGTGTTCGGGAGGATGCCGGGACGGCCAATATTCGGCAGAAATTCAAGGCAGTGAATTGACTGTTCTATGCGTGCGATAACCCGGACGGCAACGGCAGGCCTGTCCTGTGCAATGTATTCGGCAATCTCCAGAAGATCGGCCTCTGCTTCTGGCGATAATTCTATTCTCACTGGTCCAGGCGGCGGTATAAATCACTGAAAACGGCCTCGACCGGACGGCGTTTTTCGGGCGCGTCATTGTCAAGTGTGGCCTGAATTTTGTTTCTCTTCCACGCCAGATAAGCCGGGTCTGTGGACTCGGGCTGTTCGACGGTCAGCTCTTCACGAGAACGGGGCTTTTCCGTAGCATCAGGCATTTCGGTACCTCCAATATCTAATAATAGCACAAAACCATCCGTATGCACCCCCAGAAAGCAAATACGGCCTTTCCGCCTTCTCGATAGTCGGAATTGAGAAAGGAAACAAGGCTTCGTTCCCTTTGTGAGACGAAGGGAGACATTCCCTCGAGCCGAAACCTTTAGGAGAGCGGCCAATGTCACGCAGTGCTTCCACGCCATGCGCGACCCGCGCTCGGGCTTCCGGAATTTCATGTCGAATGTCGGCAAGCATGTCTCGAACACCAAAACGAGGATGGAGAAGGCGCTCTTCAAAGGGTCGCATGGCTCGCCGCGGTTTCCGGCCAATCCCGGCCTCTGCCGGCCGCGACGGGGTGGCCGCGGCGCGGGTGCTTGCGGTAGGATTGGCGGCAAAGCCAATCGAGGGGAGGAGCAGGCCATGCATGTCACGCTGGTTCATGTGCATGTGAAGCCGGAGCATGTCGACGCCTTCGTCGCGGCGAGCGAGGCGAACCATCGGGGGTCGGTGGCCGAGCCGGGGAATCGCCGCTTCGACATTCTTCAGGACCCGAATGACCCGACGCAGTTCATCCTCTACGAGGCCTATGCCTCGGCCGAGGACGCCGCCGCGCACAAGGACACCGCGCATTACAAGGCCTGGCGGGACACGGTTGCCGAGATGATGGCCGAGCCGCGGCGCGGCGTGCCCTATAACGGCCTGTTCCCAAAAGCCTGATCAGCCTGGAAAGGGGATCGGACATGACCATGACCGCCGGGATTCCCGGTATCCCCGCCTTCAGCGTCTCGCGGCTGCCGCGCATCGTCTTCGGGCCCGGCCGGCGGGCCGCGATCGCCATGGAGGCCCGCCATTTCGGCACCCGGGCGCTGATCGTTACCGGCGCCCGCTCGTTCCGGGAGTCGGCCGACTGGGCGTCGCTCCAGGACGACCTCACCGCCCATGGCGTCGCCTTCGAATCCCTGACCGTCGAGGGGGAGCCCTCGCCGGAACTCGTCGACCAGACGGTCGGGGCCCGGCACAAGGACGGCATCGAGATGGTCATCGGCATTGGCGGCGGCAGTGCGCTCGATGCGGCCAAGGCGATCGCCGGTCTGCTGCCGCAGGGCAATTCGGTGATGGACTATCTGGAGGGCGTCGGCCTGGGACGGCCCTTCGAGGGGCCGGCTTTGCCGTTCATCGCCGTGCCCACGACCGCCGGCACCGGCAGCGAGGCGACCAAGAACGCGGTGCTCAGCCGCCAGGGGCCGGAGGGCTTCAAGAAATCCTTCCGGCACGAGAGCCTGGTCGCCAGGCTGGCGATCGTCGACCCGGATTTCCTGGCCTCATGCCCGCGCTCGGTGATCGCCGCCAACGGCATGGATGCCTTCACCCAGCTGCTGGAGGGCTATGTCGCCACCGGCGCCAATCCGGTGACCGACGCCCTGGCCTGGTCGGGGATGGAGGCCTTTCACCGCGGCTTCCTGCCGGCTTGGCGCGGCGAGGCACCGGATGCCGCGCCGGGGCGCGCCTGCATGGCCTATGCGGCGCTGATCTCCGGGATCGTGCTGGCCCAGACCGGCCTGGGTTCGGTGCACGGCCTGGCCTCGCCGCTCGGCGCGTTCTATCCCATCCCGCATGGCGCGGTCTGCGGCACGCTGGTGGCGGAGGCGACCGACATCAACATCCGGGCGCTGGAGAGCCGGGCGCCCGACAGCCCGGTGCTGGACAAATATGCCCGGGTCGGCGCCCTGCTGGCCGGAAGGCCGCCGGGCGACCCGGCGGCGGACCCGGCAGCAGACCGGGCGGCGCTGGTGGACGTGCTGCGCGACCTGGTCGAGCGGGTCGAGATGCCGCGGCTCGGCAGCTTCGGCCTGACTGAAGACCAGGTGGGGCATGTCGTCGCGGCCAGCCGCGGCGGCAGCATGAAGACCAACCCGTTGGTGCTGGAGGATGCGGAGATCGACGCTCTCGTCAGGCGCCGGCTTTGACGGTGGCAGATTTGGTGGGGGCGGATGAGACGGCAGCCACTGCCGGGGCGGGCTTGCGGCCGGACGAACCGCGGGCCGAATGCAGCCCGCAGCCCTCAGGCCAAAAGGGCCGTGCCGGCGGTCTCGGCCGACATGGCGATGAAGGCCGTCGCGTCCCGATAGGTCGCGGTGACGTCGGCGAAGAGTCGCGCGGCAAAGGAGCCGTCGGCGCCCTCGGGCGTCGGAGCGCGGCTGTCTCCGGGCGTGCCGGCGTCCAGGGCCAGGGCGCGCAGGTCGCCTTCGGCATCGCGCCGCTGGCTGTCGGCCTTGGCGGCTACCCGGCGGTCCTCGGTGGACGGCTCGCGCGGCGCCAGCGCCGCTTCCTTGACGACGACCATTTTGTCGATCGTCGCCTCCGGGTCGTCGGGCACCGGCGAGACGTCGATCTTGACCGCGCCGCCAATGGCATAGGGCCGGCCGTCGGGGCCGGTGACATAGTCGTATTCCGGCAACCCGGCATAGACGCCGCCGGCATTGGCATGCGCCTGCTCATGCGCCCGCACCTCGCGGTCGCGTGCCTTCAGGTCGTCGAGATAGGCCTTCTCCTCCGGCGTCAGCCCCGGTTCCGGTGGGGCCGCCCGGGTCCGCTGGGCGGCGGCCGAGAGACGGATCTCCAGGGGCGGCGGATCGGCGCGCAAGTCAACACGGTCGGCCCGCCCCTGTGCCGACGGTGTCTGGAACCTTTCGGGGTCGGTGCGGGGCGTCGCCAGGGTGTGCAGGCGCGCGGCCGGCGGCGTGGCGATGCTCTCAACCGCGATCGAGGCGGTCATGCTGGCAATCCTTGTGTCCGGGTGGGACGGAACCCTGCTCATCGTCCAGCAAAGCGCGAAAAGCTTTCTGTCCGGTTAAGGCCGGCGCGAGACGGCCGGCCGGGTCGAGGGTGACGGCGGGCATGCGGGCCTGGCAGCGCATGTTGAGCGGCCGGCGGCTCGACCTGCTCGACCCGTCGCCGCTCGACATCGAGATCGAGGACATCGCCCACGGCCTCGCTCGGGTGGCACGCTGGAACGGCCAGACTTCGGGTCCCTTCGCCTTTTCGGTGGCGCAGCATTGCGTGCTGGTGGAAGCGCTGGCGGCGCAGCAGGCCGGCCGCCTGGAACGCCGCTGGCGGCTGGCGGCCTTGCTGCACGATGCGCCGGAATACGTCATCGGCGACATGATCACGCCGTTCAAGAACGCCGTCGGCGGCGACTACCGGCGGATCGAGGCGGTCCTGATGGAGGCGGTGCATCGCCGCTTCGGCTTGCCGGCGCAATTGCCCGAAGACGTGCATCGGGTTATCAAGCGGGCGGACAAGACCGCCGCCTTTACCGAAGCCGTCGACCTGGCCGGGTTCGGGGAAGAGGAAGCGCGCCGGGTCCTTGGCTATCGCCGCAAGGCGCGGGCGCCGACGCTGGCGCCGCTGTCGCCGGACGAGGCCAAGGCGGCCTTCCTGGCGCGGTTCGCCGCCTTGCATGGACCGATGCCGGGCGTTGCGGCCGGGCCCGCGACGGCCGGGCCGTCGTCCGGCGGCGGTGCACCTGACGATTGGGAAGACCCGATCCCGTCCGGGGGAGAGTGATGACCACCCGCTACGCCATCTTCTACACGCCGCCGCGCTCCAGCGCGCTCGCTCAGTTCGGCAAGCGCTGGCTGGGCTATGACATCGAGGCCGGCGTGCCCTGTTCGCAGATGGCGCCGGCAGCCGCGCTGGGCCAGTCGATCACGGCGGAGCCGCGGCGCTACGGCTTTCACGCCACGCTGAAGGCGCCCTTCGCCCTGGCCGAGGGGGCCGACGAGGCGGGCCTGCTGGATGCGATCGACCGCTATGCCGCCATGCAGCGCGGCGTCGTCAGCGCACCCATGGTGGTCGGCAAGCTGGGGGCGTTTCTGGCTCTGGTGCCGTGCGAGCCGGCGCAACGCCTCACTATGCTGGCGGCCGACATCGTCCGGCATTTCGACCCGTTCCGCGCGCCGCTGACCGAAGCCGAGCGCGAACGCCGCCGGCCCGAGGCGCTGACCGAGGCGCAGCGGGCGCACCTGGAGCGCTGGGGCTACCCTTACGTCTTCGAGGAATACCGCTTTCACATGACCCTGACCGGGGCGCTGGACCGGGAGACCCGCGACCGGGTGGCCGAGACGCTGCGCGGCATGGTCGCGGCCTTTGCCGGCGAGCCGCTGGTCGTCGATGCCCTCTCCCTCGTACGCCAGCCCGACCCCGACAGCCGCTTCGTAGTGATCCGGCGGGTGGACCTGCAGGCCGACCCGAGCGGCTGAATCGGCGCTCCGACGTCCAGGTCAGCCGGGATGGTCGTAGCGATTGCGGGCGAAGGCGAGGGCGATCTGCCGGATCGACTGCTCGTGCCGCGGGCCGGCCTTGGGCTGGACGGCCGGGCGCAGCAGCGCATCGAGCCCGCCGGGCAGGGGCACGGCGCCGATGCGGCTGCCGAGCTGCCCGACAATCGTATCGAGATCGCGCGGGCTGAGGCCGGCGCGCGCCGCCCGCTGCGGTGTCGGCTTTCCCGCGGCGGGTGCGGCGGGCTTGGGGGCCGCCTTGGCCGCGTTCGCAGCCTTGGCGCGGTCACAAACGCCGGCCACCGTGCGTGCTGCGATGGTGGGCAGATAGGGCGCGATCATGGCCTTGAGGAGCCGCGGATCGCGGCCGGCCGCTTCCAGCAGCAGGCGTTCGGCCTGCTTGCGATCGCCGCCGGCGCCGAGCAGGGTCTCGGAGACTTTGGTGAGCAGATAGCGGTCGTCGGCCACGGCGTCGTCTTTCCTCGCTCCCCGGGTCGTTAACAAAGACTAGGCCGGCTTCGTTAACGGAATCTTGCGCGCGGGCACGGGATGATGCATGGAACGGCGGCTTCCGGCCGGTGCGACGGCAAAGGGTGACGGCAACCGACGATCCCATGGAAATCGACATCTATTTCGACCTGGTCTGCCCCTGGTGCTATATCGGTCGCCACCGCTTCGGGCGGGCCTTGGCGGAGCGGCCGAATGCCGGGGGGCGGGTGCGCTGGCGGCCCTTTCAGCTGAATCCGACCATGCCACCGGCGGGCATGGACCGCCGCGCCTATATCGCCGCAAAGTTCGGCGGGGTGGAGCGGGCCCAGCAGGCCTATGGTCTGGTGGTCGAGACGGCCGAGCGCGACGGGCTGACGATCCGGCTCGACCGCATCCGGCGCACGCCCAACACCATCGATGCGCACCGGCTGATCCGGCTTCTGGCCGACCGCGGCACGCCGGCGGAAGAAACCATCGACGCGCTCTTCGTCCACTACTTTGGCGAGGGCGAGGATATCGGCGACCATCGGGTTCTGAGTGCCGTGGCGGCCGGGCTGGGCCATGAGGCGGAGACGGCGGCCGCCCTGCTGGCCGGACCCAAGGCGCGGCCGATGGTCCTGGCGGAGGATGCCGCTGCCCGCCGGATGGGCATCCAGGCGGTGCCGTGCTTCGTCTTCAACAAGCGCTTTGCCCTGGCCGGGGCGCAGGAGCCCTCGGCCTTCCGGCCGCTGCTCGACCTCGCCGGCCAGCAGACGGCCGCCCAGGCCGTTTCCTCTTCCGTCGGTTAGGTCAAGGGCGCCGGCATCGCTGCCCCGTCGCGGGCGCTCGGTCCTGGATGCTTACGGCTCCGGCTCGACTTCGGTGGAGGCGAGGCGGACCATGGCGTCCTCCTTGAAGCGGTGTCGGGTGGCACGCCCCACCGCCTTGCTGTGCCGGGCCGAGAGGATGGCGAAGAGCAGCAAGGCGCCATGCAGGATAAAGCCCATCGCCAGAATGGCCTCGCCGGGGACCGGGCCGATGGCGGCGCGGAAGAACAGATCGTCGAGCGAGCCGATGGCGACAGGGTGGATCATCAGCTTGCCGAGGTAAGCGGAGAACTGGACCAGGAAGATCCAAATATAGTTTCGCCGAAGCCGCCGGCCGACGGCTTCCCAAAGGCTGATATGATAGCGAAGGCCGTTATAGTCGTCGGCCAGGATTTCGTTCCAGCGGTTCTCGGTGTTGACGCCCTTGCCGAGGAGGATGGGGCCGTAGAAGCTCGTCTCCATCACCCGCACACGCACCCGCCAGATATCGAAGAAGCGGTAGCGCCGGCCCTCGAACAGCAGGAAAACCAGGACCAGCAGGCCGACCAGTGCCAGCGGCAGGGGCGAGGCCTCGGCGCTGCTGAACGTCACGGACAGGGCGATGCCGGTGGTCACCACCGCCCAGTTGGTCGTGGCATCGAGGCGCGAGCGCCAGATCTTGCTGCGGTACATCTCGCCGCGATAGAGATGCGCCAGAGCGCCGATCTCCGCGGCATTGTACGAAACGGATTTCGCGGTTTCGGGTGCTTCGGACAAAGGACCTCCGGAGATACTGATTGGCCGCACTCGTTCGTGGCGCGGGGAACCGCGTGCGATAACAACCAGGGGGCGACAATCCGGCGAAGCCGTCGATCTGCCGCCCGGGCCGGGATTTCGCTCACCGGCTCAGCCGCTGCGAACTGCCTGCAGGCGAGGGATGAGCTTTCGGCCGAAGCTGGCGTAGGGTGTCTCTTCTTGCCAAATCACGCGGAAACGGCGCCCGCGATGGCCGGCTCCGGGCCATGCAGCTCGGCGCGCCGTTCGTGGCGGGGCCGGCGGCGGCTTTCCGAGCGCAGCTGGCCGCAGGCGGCGAGAATGTCCTGGCCGCGCGGCGTGCGGATCGGCGAGGCATAGCCGGCATTCATCAGGATATCGGCGAAGCGGTCGATGGCGGCCGGCGACGAGCAGGCGAAGGCCGAGCCGGGCCAGGGGTTGAACGGGATCAGGTTGACCTTGGCCGGAATGCCGCGCAGCAGCCGCACCAGCTCCCGCGCATCGGCCGGCGAGTCGTTCACCCCGTCCAGCATGACATACTCGAAGGTGATGCGCCGGGCATTGTTGAGGCCGGGATATTCCCGGCATGCGGCGAGCAGCGCGCGGATCGGATAGCGCTTGTTGAGCGGCACCAGCCTGTCGCGCAGCTCGTCGGTCACCGCGTGCAGGCTGATGGCCAGGCTGACCCCCAGCTCCTCGCCGCAGCGCCGGATCTGCGGCACCACCCCGGCGGTCGACAGCGTGACGCGGCGGCGCGAGATGGCCAGCCCATCGCCGTCCGTGATCACTTTCACCGCCCGCGCGACATTGTCGTAGTTGTAGAGCGGCTCGCCCATTCCCATCAGCACGACATTGGTGACGGCCCGCTCGTCGCCTTCGCGATACCAGTCCTTCAGCACGTCACGCGCCAGCATCAGCTGCCCGGCGATCTCCGCCGGTCCGAGATTGCGCACCAGCGGCTGGGTGCCGGTATGGCAGAAGCGGCAGGTCAGGGTGCAGCCGACCTGGCTGGAGATGCAGAGCGTGCCGCGCTCCGTCTCGGGGATGTGCACGCTTTCGACCTTCTGGCCGTCGACCATGGCAAGCAGCCATTTGCGGGTGCCGTCACGCGACAGCTGCTCGGACGCGATGCCGGGCCGGTCGACGACGCAGCGCTCGGCCAGCTTCGCCCGGAGCGTCTTGCCGAGATCGGTCATCGCCGTGAAATCCGAGGCCCCCCGCCGGTAGAGCCAGCGCCAGAGCTGGCCGGCACGGAACGGCGCCTCGCCGAGCTCTTCCAGCAGGGCGGCAAGCTCCGGCCGGGAGAGGCCGATCAGATTGGTCCGCCCGTCGGCGCGTGCGGCCGGCGAGGCGAAGGCGGTGGAATGGCTGTCGATGCTCATGATCGGCACATGTGGTCGGCCGCGGGTCCGGAACAAGCGGACGCGGGTCCGGCGCTCATGAGGTCTGGGCGTCGCGCGCGGCGATCAGGCCGCGGACGCCGTCGACGATGTCCCGCATGGTCTCCAGCTTGAAGTCGTCCTTGTCCTGCGGGATGTCGATGTCGAACTCGTCCTCGATGGCGAAAATGATCTCGACGAGGTCGACCGATTCGATATCGAGGTCCTCAAGCCGGCTGTCGAGCGTCAGTTTGGCCGGGTCGAGCTTCCGTTCATTGGCGACGATCGCAAAGATCGTGCGCGCAACCGGCTCGTCGCTGTCGGCAGCGTCGGTGGCGGCAATGGTGTCGAGGCCGGGGGCCGGGGCCATGGCGATCCCTTTCGTGCCGGGCTGCGTTTGGCGGGCGGCACTACAAGTGCGCCGGCCGTCTCCGCGCCGCGTGGTTTTCTCGCACCGGATTATAGACCGGGTCGCCCCGGTTCTGCCACGGTCCCGGCGCTCCGTTGCGGCAATCGCCGGTCAGGACGGCGCTGCAGCCGCCTCGGCCCGGGCCGTCTCCAGGGCCCGGAGGCAGGCATAGACGCCGTCCTCGGCCATCAGCTGGGCATGGGTGCCGAGTTGGATGACCCGGCCGCGCTCGAGCACGGCAATGCGGTCGGCCGGCGGCAGGTCGGCCGGCCGGCCGGCGCGCAACAGGGTGGTGCGGCCGGCGGCGAAGGCGGCAAGGCCCGGCGGCCAGGGCTCGGCGTCGGTTCCATCCGCCCCGGCGATCGCCGTCATGTCCACCAGGAGAATGGCCGGGTCCTTCAGCATGGCCCGGGCAAGGGCCAGGCGCTGACGCTGTGCCGGCGTCAGGCGTTCCCCCGCGGCGCCCAGCAGCGTGTCGTAGCCGCGCGGCAGGCCGGCGATGAAGGTCTCGGCGCCGGCGGCCTCCGCCGCCCGGTGGATGGCCGCGGCGTCGGCCTCCGGCGCGGCATAAGCGAGATTGGCGCGGACCGTGTCGTCGATCAGCAGAGGGTCCGGCCCGAGCAGCGCCACCTGTTGGCGCAGGGCGGCGGCGGGCAGCGTGCGCGCCTCGGCGCCGTCGATCAGGAGGGTGCCGGCCTCCGGCTCGCACAGCCGCAGGATGAGGTCGAAGACGGTTTCCGCGCCGCATCCCCGCGGCCCGACCAGGGCCATGGTCGCCCCGGCCGGAACCCGCAGCGTGACATCGTGCAGGCCCGGCCGGTCCGGTGCGTCGGCGACCGTGACCTCCGACAGCTCGATCTTGCCCGACAGGCGCCGCGGGAGCGTTTCTCCGGGGCCGGCCATGGCGGGCGCCGTTTCGATCAGCGCCGTTTCGAGTCGCGCCGCGGCCGCCAGCCCCTCGCGCACGGCCGGTGCGGCGTCGGCGGTGCGGTAGAGCGACGGCCAGGCGAGCAGCAGGGCCGCGAGAAAGCCGACGAAGTCGCCCGCACTGTGATCGCCGGCCGACACCGTCCGGCCGGCATGGATCACGGCACCGATGGCCGCCAGGCCGGCCAGGGCTTCGACCGCCGGCACCAGCAGGCTGCGCAGATGCATCCGGCGCTGGCCGAATCGGGCGGCACGATCGATCAGTTCCGCCGCCATGGCGGCCTCGCGCTCCTCGGCGCTGCCGGCCCGCACCTGGCGCAGGGCGCCGAAGGCCCGATGCAATTGCGCGACCAGCGCTTCGCGGGTCTGTCGGGCGCGCTCGGCGGCGCCGCGAATCCGCCGGATCAGGCGGCCCACGACGAAGGCCGCGACAGCGCCGCCCGCCAGCAGAGCGACCGCCAGATCGGCATCGAGCGCCAGCAGCGCCCCGGCCAGGACCGCGAGGCTGACGCCATGCAGCCCGAAACCGCCGGTCAAGGCGCCGACCATGCGCTGCAGCCGCGCCGCATCCCTGTCGACCAGGACGGCGGGGGCCGCCTCGGCTGTCGGGTCGGACGGCAATGATGCGGTGCGGATGAGCTGGGCGGCCAGCCGCTGCTGCAGGACGGCCACGGCCTTGCGCGCGCTGTCGCTGACCAGCACCGCCTGGCCATAGGCCGCCGCGCCGCGTGCCAGGATTGCCGCCAGCACCGCCAGCGCCGCCAGGCCGAGGGTCACGGGCCCGGCGGGCCCGGCGGCGAGGTCGACCAGTCGGGCGATGAGAAAGGGCAGGGAAATCGTCGCCACCGCCGCCGCCAGCAGACAGGCGAGCGCCGCGAGCAGGCGCGTGCGATGCGGCGTGAGAAAGGTGCGGGCCAGCCGGCCGGCCGGAGCCAGTCGGGAGATGGTGGCTGGGTGCATGCCCGTTTACCATAAGTCGCGGACCCTTCAGCCTAGCAGGGCCGGGCCGCAGCGTCGCCCCGCGATCGCAGGCCTGATGGCTCCGCGACGCCAGCCGCGTCCGGCTCTCCCGGTTTCGGGCTCTTTGAAGGCTGGAATACCGGAGTCACGGATCGTAGGATGGGTGGATGATCCCGTCCGGCGACAGCTGTGACCTGCCATGCGGACGCCCCGCAAGCCCCTGCCCTTTGAGCTGCCGGCCGACCTTGCAGACCTGGTCGAGCGGGCCGGCCGCGCCACGCCCGCCGCCGGTTCGGGCCGGTGGATCTTCCGCCTGATGGACCTGACGGCGCTGGGCGATGCCGAGGACGAGCGCAGCGTCGAAGTGCTTTGCGGCCGCGCGGTCCGGGAGAGCGGCCAGGCCGCCGCCGTCGTCGTGGCGCCGCGGTTCGTCCCGCGCGCTGCCCGCTGCCTGGCCGACAGTGGCGTTCGTCTCGGCAGTACGGTGAACTATCCGGAGGGCGACACCAAGCCGATGGCGGTGCGGGCCGAGGCCGAGCGGGTGATCGGCTTCGGCGCCGAGGAGATCGATCTGGTCTTTCCCTACCGGGCCTTTCTGGCCGGCGATTCGGTGGCCGGGCCGGCGATCGTGGCGGCTGCCAAGGCGGCCTGCGGGCCGAGCGTGACGCTCAAGGTCATCCTGGAAACGCCGGCATTCAAGGAAGCCGAGCCGCTGTCGGAGGCCGCCCGGGTGGCCGTCCGGGAAGGGGCGGATTTCCTCGCCACATCGACCGGCCTGTTCGGCCGCACGACGACGCTGGACGGTACGGCACTGCTGCTCGACGCCGTCAAGGGCGCCGAAATCTATGAGGGGCGGCGGGTCGGCATCAAGCCGTGCGGCGGGATCGAGGCGGTCTCCCAGGCCATTCGTTTCCTGGCGCTGGTGGATGCCGGGCTGGGCCGTCACTGGCTTCAGCCCCAGACATTCCGGATCGCCGGCGACGGGCTGATGCGTCAGGTCCTGGAAACATGAGCGGCGCGGGGCCGGATCGACCCCGGCGGTGTCAGGCGACCCGGCGGGCGGCGCCGGGCGCCGAACAGCGGCAGGCCTGGTCGCACGGCGCGGTTTCCGGACCGTCGTCGTCGTCGCGGCGCGCCGGTACGGCCGCGCCGTTTCCTTCGCCCGCGTTCTCCGGGACCAGGTCCTGGAGCTTGTAGCCGCCGCTGCAGCCTTCGCACGGGCTGGCGATGTGACAGCCATCGGTCCGGATCTGCCGGGCAAAGGCGCGCAGCCGTTCGGCTTCGGGCAAGCCTTGGGCCTCCAGCGATTCGGCAAGGTCTTCAAGCTCGACGGCGCATTTCCAGGGACGGGGCTGCATCGCGCTCTGGAGTCTCCGGCCTGTCGTTTGGATTGCACGCCAATTACGATCGGCAGCCTTCCGGAAAATGGTTATCAAATAGCAAACCTTAGGAAGCAATCCGATAAAACCGGCTCATTCCGCGTCTCAGGTGAATAATGCCGGTCACGGCTGTCGGGCGAAACAGGGCCTTTGCCCCCGGCCGCTCTATGCCTAAGCTGCCGCCTCGCGCCGATGCACCGCCCACCAGCCGGCCCCGCTGATCATGCTCGTTCACCTGCCGATCGCCGAGATTACGGTCAACGCCCTGGTAATTCTGGGCATGGGCGGCGCGGTGGGGTTTCTGTCCGGCCTGTTCGGGGTCGGGGGCGGCTTCATGATGACGCCATTGCTGATCTTTATCGGCGTGCCTCCCGCGGTGGCGGTCGGCAGCCAGGCGAACCAGCTTGTGGCGGCCTCGGTGTCCGGGGTGCTGGGGCATTGGCGGCGCGGCAATGTCGACATCCGCATGGGTACGGTGATGCTCTGCGGCAGCACGGTGGGGACGCTGATCGGGGTCTGGGTTTTCAGCCTGCTGCAGGCCCTGGGCCAGATCAACCTCGCGATCTCCCTGTCCTATGTGGTTTTCCTGACGCTGATGGCCGCGCTTATGCTGAACGAGAGCATAAGAGCCGTCTGGCGTCGGCGCCGCGGCGGCCGGCCGCGCCCGCGTTCGCACAAGCAGCCCTGGCGGCATCGCCTGCCGTTCAAGATGCGTTTCCAGAAGTCGAAGCTGTACATTTCGGCCCTGCTGCCGCTGGCCGTCGGCGCTTTGGGCGGGCTCCTGGTCGCGGTCATGGGAATTGGCGGGGGTTTTTTTCTGGTGCCGGCGATGATCTACCTACTCGGCATGCCGGTCTCGACGGTTGCCGGCACTTCGCTGTTTCAGATCATCTTCACCACCGGCATGGCCACGTTCCTGCATGCCTATGAGAACCAGACGGTGGATGTGCTGCTCGCCCTCCTGCTTCTTGCCGGCGGAGTGATCGGCGCCCAGTTCGGCACGCGGGTCAGCGGCGTGCTGAAGGGCGAGCAGGCCAGGCTGCTGCTGGCCCTGATGGTGCTGGTGGTCAGCGTCAATCTCGCCATCGACCTCTTCACGCCGCCCGACGACCCGTATTCCATCGAGGTCCGCGGGGCGGGTCCCGGGACGCCATGATCCGGGGCGGCGGGTGGTGCTTCGGGAGCGTGCTGTTGGCGGCGCTGCTGCTGCTTGCCGCGCCGGCATCGCGCGCGCAGGAACTGGTCGCCGACCTGTCGAACCACCTGATCGCCATTTCGACCGCCTTTACCGGGACGGACGTCGTGCTGTTCGGGGCAGTTGCCGCGGAAGGCGACATTGCCGTCGTCGTCCGCGGGCCCGGTCAGGATGTCGTCGTCCGCCGGATGGTCGAGCGGGCCGGCATCTGGATCAACGGGCCCAGTGTCACGTTTTCGGGCGTGCCCAGCTTCTACCGCGTGTTCAGCAGCCGGCCCATGGCGGAGATCGCCACGCCGGCGGCCCTGGAGCGCGAAGGCGTCGGTCTTGAGCATCTTCGGCTCTTGCCCCGCGAGCCGGAGGGGCTGTCGCAGGCGAGGACGGTGGAGTTCCGGGCAGCCCTCATCCGTCAGATGCAGGATGCCGATCTCTACGGACGGGAGACCGGGTCGGTGGCGGTGCTGGGCGGCCGGCTGTTCCGGGCCGATGTCCATTTTCCGGCCAATGTCCCGACGGGCCAGTACATTGTCAGCGTGCTGCTGTTCCGCGAGGGCGAAGTGGTCGAGGCCCAGACGACGCCGCTCGTGGTCAGCAAAATAGGCGTGAGCGCAGAGATCTTCACATTTGCCCACCATCAAAGCGCGGTATACGGAATTCTGGCCCTCGTCATGGCGGTCAGCGCCGGCTGGATTGCCGGGCTGGTCTTCCGCCGCGGCTAGCCGGGGTTACCTTTGCCCTCCATCACCCGACATGACGGAACGTGTTGAGATGAGCAGCGACAGTCAGACCTCCGGGGTTTCGCCCTATCGAATCTTCCTGGTCGTCGTCGACGACAGCGAGGAGTACAGAGCGGCGCTGCGCTTCGCCTGCCGTCGGGCCGAACATACCGGGGGACGCGTCGCCCTTCTGCACGTCATCGAGCCGAGCGACTTCCAGCACTGGATGGCGGTGGAGGAAACGATCCGCGAGCAGCGGCGCCACGAAGCCGAGCAGCTGCTGCAGCGGGTGGCCAAGGAGGTGAATGCACTGACCGGCACCATGCCGGCCCTGCATCTGCGCGAGGGCCAGCCGCGGGAGGAGCTGCTGCAGCTGATCGAGGAGGAACCGTCGATCTCCATCCTGGTGTTGGGCGCCAAGTCTGCGGGCGACACGCCCGGACCGCTCATTCAGTATCTCACGGGCAAGGGGGCGCGGCGGTTGCGCATCCCGATCACCATCGTCCCGGGCGGCCTGACGATCGAGGAGATCGACGACCTCGGCTAACGCCGGTCAGCCATGCCCATAAACTTCATAGGGTTGAATGACCGGGAATTGTTGATCATTTAAGTGCGAAATTAAATCATCGGCGCCTGGGGTGCCGACGGCGTGAGGAGAGCGCGGATGTTTATTCAGACGGAGCAGACGCCGAACCCGGCAGCCCTGAAATTCCTGCCGGGTGTCGATGTCCTGCCGCAGGGCTCGGCCCACTTTCCCGACAGCCATGCCGCCGCCGGCAAGTCTCCGCTGGCCGGCCGGCTGTTCGAGATCGAGGGGGTCGAGGCGGTTTTCTTCGGCAACGACTTCATCAGCATTACCAAGAGCGACGAGAAGGACTGGTTCGTCCTGAAGCCGTCGATCCTCGGCGTCATCATGGAGCATTTCACCGCCAACCGCCCGGTCATGACCGAATCGGCTGCGGCGGATGCCGATGTGGCGACCGCGACCATGACCGCGGAGGAAGAGGAGATCGTCGGCCAGATCAAGGCGCTGCTCGACACGCGGGTGCGGCCGGCCGTAGCCCAGGATGGCGGCGACATCATCTTCCACGACTACCAGGACGGGGTCGTCTATCTGCACATGCAGGGCGCCTGCTCGGGCTGCCCCAGCTCGACCATGACGTTGAAAGCCGGCATCGAGAACATGCTGCGCCACTACATCCCGGAAGTGACGGAAGTCCGCCCGGTGATGTGAGGCGGTGCGGGCGGCCCGGCGCCGCCCGTCACCCGGCGCTGCCGTAAAGCGCCCGCAGGCGATCGCCGTATTCGGCCAGGATGGCGTGACGGCGAATTTTCATCGTCGGCGTCAACTCGTTGTTCTCTATGGTGAAGGGGGCCGGCGCGATCACGAAGCGTCGCACCCGCTCGATCTGCGAGAGCTGCGCATTGGTCCGGTCGATCGCCGCACCGATGGCGGCGTGGAAGTCCGCGTCCTCCGCCAGCTGGGCGAGATCGGCGGGCTTGGCGTGAGTGTTCGCCCAGGACGTCATGAAATCCGAGTCCGGGACGATCAGGCCGACCAGATACGGCCTGCGGTCGCCGATCACCATGGCCTGGCCGATCTCGGGCTCCAGCACCATCAGGCCCTCGACGCGCTGCGGCGAGATATTGTCGCCGCCGGAATTCACGATGATATCCTTTTTCCGGTCGGTGATGACGATATGGCCGCGCCCGTCGACATGGCCGACATCGCCGGTATGCAGCCAGCCATCGCGCAGGGCCTGGGCCGTGGCATCCGGATTGTTCCAGTAACCCTTCATCAGAAGTTCGCCGCGGACCAGAATCTCCCCGTCATCCGCGATCCGCACCTCGACATCCTTCAACGGCGGGCCGACGGTATGGAACTGTTCGTCGCCCGGACGGTTGCAGGCGACGATCGGCGACGCTTCCGTCTGGCCATAACCCTGCAACACCGTCAGGCCGAGCGCATGAAAGAACAGGCCGACCTCCGGAGTCAGGGGGGCGCCGCCGGACACCATGCCCTTGAGCCGGCCGCCGAAGCGCTCGCGCACCTTGTCTCGGACGAGGCGCTCCAGCGGCCAGTCGAGCAGGCTGTCGACCGGCCCCAGACGACCGCCGCGCTGATAGCGCTTCTTGCCAAGGGTCAGGGCCCAGTCGAACAGGCGGGCCGCCATGCCGCCGCGGCGCGCCAGATCCTTGGTGATGCGTTGGCGCAGCAGCTCGTAGAAACGCGGCACCGCGGCCATCATGGTCGGCCGCACCTCGCGCAGGCTCGACGCCAGGGCCTCGACGCTTTCGGCGTAGTAGATCTGCGCGCCGATCATCATCGGGAAGTACTGCCCGGCCGTATGTTCATAGGCGTGCGACAGCGGCAGGAAGGACAGGAAGATGTCGTTGTCGATGCCGATGGAGGAGACAAGGTCGCGAGCGCCCGCGCAGTTGGAGAGCATGCCGCCATGGGTCAGCATGACGCCGCGCGGATGGCTGGTCGTGCCGCTGGTGTAAATGATGCAGGCGACGTCGTCGCGGTTCAGCCGCGCGACGCGGGCATCGATATCATCGGGATTGGCCCGGCCCTCGGCGACGACATCATCCCAGCGCGTGACGGCGACCGAGTCGTCATGCGGATGATCCGGCGGGTCGAGCGCGACGACGAAGCGAGCGGTCTTGGTTTGCAGGGCGGCCGGCCAGACGCGGCGAAACAGCGCGGGCTGGGAGACGATGGCCCCGACGGCGCCGCTGTCGCCCAGGATATGGCGGTAGTCGTCGACGGTGTAGGTCGTGTAGGCGGGGACGGTCAGGCCGCCGGCGGCCATGATGGCGAGGTCGGCGATCAGCCATTCCGGCCGGTTTTCCGCCACGATCACCACCCGATCGCCGTCGGCGACGCCGATCCGCCGCAGACCGGCGGCCAGGTCGCGGGCGCGCGCCACCGTCTCCGACCAGGTGACCGCGTGGAAGCGGCCGCCGTGCTTCGACCAGAGAAGCGGCCGGTCGCCGAAACGGCGGGCCTGGGCAAAGACCATGGCCAGCAGATTGTCCTGGCCGGCGGGGTCCTGATCCGCCTCCGGGGCGGGGTCGGGTCGGGGCGTCATGGGCATCGCATTCGGGCGTGCACAGCGGCAGATTCGCGTTTGTACCGGACCGTCCGGGTCGGCGCCAGTCCTACCGGCTCCAGTCCTGCCGGCGGGTCGACGCGGCGCAAAACTTTCCCGGCCGTTCTGGCGTCCGTGCTGCCGGGCGCCATATCACCTCTACACTGCGGGGATGTACGGAATGATCGTGTTTGAACCCGATGAGACCGGCCGGACACTGCCGGATGACGGCGGCGCGCGCCTTGGCGCCCTGCCGGGCTGGTCGCTTGCGGATCTCTATGACGGACCCGACTCCGCGGCGCTCAAGCGGGACATTGACGACGCAGGGCGCCGTGCCGCCGGTTTCCACGACGCGTACAAGGGGCAGGTCGCGGCTCTTGACGGGGAGGTCCTGGGCGCGGCGGTCGCCGAATATGAGGCGATCGACGAAATCCTCGGCCGGATCATGAGTTATGCCTATCTGCTCTATGCCGGGGATATGAGCGATCCGGCTCATGGCCGCTTCCTGCAGGCCATGCAGGAAAAGGCGACGACCATTTCCAGCCACCTCATCTTTTTCACGCTGGAAATCAACCGCCTGAGCGAGGAGGCGCTGGAGGAGAAGCTGGCCGCACCGGCGCTGGCGCATTACCGCCCCTGGCTGCGCGACGTGCGGGTGTTCCGGGAACACCAGTTGAGCGACGAGCTCGAGCAGCTGCTGCACGAAAAGCAGGTTGTCGGGCGAAGCGCCTGGGTCCGGCTCTTCGATGAATCGATCGCGGCCCTGCGCTTTCCCATTGCCGGGCGGGAGATGGGCTCGGCGGAAGCGCTCAACTGCCTGTCCGACGGCGACCCGGCCTTGCGGAAGGACGCGGCGGGGGTGATCGGCCGCGTCTTCGCCGACAATGTCCGGCTTTTTGCGCACATCACCAACACGCTGGCCAAGGACAAGCAGATCGAGGATCAGTGGCGGCGCTATCCGCAGCCCTGGTCCTCGCGCAACCTGTCGAACCATGTCGAGGACGCGGTGGTCGAGGCGCTGGTCTCGGCCGTTCGCAACGCCTTCCCGCAGCTGTCGCACAAATATTATGCCCTGAAGGCGAAATGGTTCGGCGGCGATCATCTGGACTACTGGGACCGCAACGCCCCCCTGCCCGATGCCGAGGAGCGGATGATCGGCTGGGACGAAGCCCGCGGCCTGGTTCTCGACGCCTATGGCGAATTTTCCCCGACCATGGCGGAAATCGCCGGACGGTTCTTCGACGGCCGCTGGATCGATGCGCCGGTGCGGCCGGGCAAGGCCCCGGGGGCCTTTTCCCACCCCACCGTGCCCAGCGCCCACCCGTATATCCTGCTGAACTATCTCGGCAAGCCGCGGGACGTGATGACGCTGGCCCACGAGCTTGGCCATGGCGTCCACCAGGTGCTGGCGGCGGAGCAGGGGCACCTGATGTCCGATACGCCCCTGACCCTGGCGGAAACCGCCAGTGTGTTCGGGGAAATGCTGACCTTCCGGCGATTGATGGCCGCGGAGAGCGATCCGCGCCGCCGCCGCGCCATGCTGGCCCAGAAGGTCGAGGACATGCTGAATACGGTCGTCCGGCAGACGGCCTTTTTCGAGTTCGAGCGCCGGCTGCACAGCGAGCGCCGGGAGGGCGAGCTGTCGGTCGAACGGCTCGGCGAGATCTGGCTGGATGTCCAGCGGGAAAGCCTCGGGCCGGCCTTGCGGTTCGACCAGGCGTACGGCGTTTGGTGGTCGTACATCCCGCACTTCATCCACGCGCCGTTCTATGTGTACGCGTATGCCTTTGGCGACTGCCTGGTGAACTCGCTGTACGCTGTGTATGAACAGAACCCGGACGGCTTTGCCGAGACCTATCTCGCCATGTTGCGGGCCGGCGGCACCCTGCGGCACCGCGATCTGCTGGCGCCCTTCGGGCTCGATGCCTCGGACCCGGGCTTCTGGGACAGGGGCCTGGCGGTGATCGCCGGCCTGGTGGACGAACTGGAGAATCTGGGCTGATGCGTGCCCCGGTCGGGCGCGTTTGTGGGTGTTCGTAATGCGGGCAGGGGACCGGAAACCGGCATAGGCGGCCGGGTAGACGGTTGTCTCCGCCTGATTAAGGGCTGCGGCGGAAGATGGCAGAGTCGGAAGAGAACAGCTTGTCGGGGCGTTTCCTGCGCTATGCGCGGGTCGGGTCCAGCATGGCGGGGCTTGGCGCCCGGATGGCCGGGGAGCGCTATCTCGGCTTCCGGGTGGATCGCGGCAAGGCGGCGATCGAACTGAAGGACGCCCTCGGGGGGTTGAAGGGACCGCTGATGAAGGTGGCGCAGATGCTGGCCACCATCCCCGAGGCGTTGCCGAAGGAATATGCCGACGAGCTGCGGCACCTGCAGACCAATGCGCCGCCGATGGGCTGGCCCTTCGTCAAGCGCCGCATGGCGACCGAACTCGGCCCCGGCTGGCAGAAGCGTTTCAAGACGTTCGAGCACGAGGCTGCCGCCGCCGCTTCCCTTGGGCAGGTGCACAAGGCCGTCGGGTTCGACGACAGGCTGCTAGCGTGCAAGCTCCAGTACCCCGACATGCAGTCGGCGGTCGAAGCCGATCTGAACCAGCTGAAGATGATCTTCGGCATTCTCGAGCGCTATGACATGGCGATCTCGACGCGGCAAATTCACGCCGAGATCTCGGCCCGCCTGCGGGAAGAGCTGGACTATGCCCTGGAGGCCAAGCACTGCGCCCTCTACCACGAAATGCTCGCCGGCGAGCCCGGCGTGCACGTGCCGGAAATCGTCCCCGAGCTTTCCACGAAGCGGCTGCTGACGGCGACCTGGCTGGAAGGCCGGCCGATCATGAGCTTCCTGGAAGACAGCATCGAGCGGCGCAATACCCTGGCCATGAACATGTTCCGGGCCTGGTACGTGCCGCTGTACTTCTACGGGGTGATCCATGGCGACCCGCATCTCGGGAACTACTCGGTGCGGCCGGACGACACCATGAACCTGCTCGATTTCGGCTGCGTCCGCGTCTTCCCGCCGAGTTTCGTCCGCGGCGTCATCGATCTCTATCGGGCCTTGCAGACCGATGACCGGGACGCGGCCGTCCATGCCTATGAGACCTGGGGCTTCCGCAATATGACGCGGGAACTGGTCGACGTCCTGAACATGTGGGCGAGCTTCCTCTACGGGCCGATTCTCGACGATGCGACGCGGCGGATCGGCGAGGCCGATCACGGCGTCTATGGGCGCGAGACAGCCGAAAAGGTGCACAAGGAGCTGCGCCGGGTCGGCGGGGTCGAGGTGCCGCGCGAGTTCGTCTTCATGGATCGGGCCGCGCTCGGGCTGGGTTCGGTGTTCATCCACCTCAAGGCCGAGATCAACTGGTACCGGCTTTTCAATGAGCTGATCGAGGATTTTGATGAGGCGGTGCTGGCCGAACGACAGCGGGAGATGCTCGGACGCTTCGGTGTGCCTTTGCCGCCCTCTCCGCATGACGGGTCGAATCTGGTCTCTTTGACGGGGGCGCCGCCTCCGCGGACGAACGGCAACGGCAATGACGAACAGGCCGAGCGGCGATAGCCCACGGTTCGAGGGCGGGCCGAATCTGGCGCTGAAGACGCCGGCCCATCTGCACGAGCCGATGGTTGCCTTCTATCGGGATATCCTGAAGCTGCCGGTGATTGCGGAGAGTCCGTCGCCGGTTTTCGCCTTCGGGACGCAGAAGCTTTGGATCGACCGCGTTGCGGGGCTCAGCCAGCGCGAGCTGTGGCTGGAGGTACGCACGGCGGATCAGCGGGAGGCAGCGGACTATCTGGAGGCCTGCGGCGTCATGCGCTGCGATGAGGTGGAAGCCCTTCCCGAAGGCTTTTCCGGGTTCTGGGTGGCCGCGCCCGGCGGGATTGTCCATCTTGTCTGCGGGGCGGACGATTGACCGGGCCTTTCGCGCGATCGACACCCACGGCCTTGTCAGGCGGCAAGCGGCGGGCATAATGCCGCCCCGTGAATCAATGTGGACGGGCCGGACAATGGCGGGCGACAGGCGAGAGATGCGGGCGCTGCTGGTGATTCTCTGGCTCGGCGGTGTCGTTCTCATCGTCGCCGTGCTCATTTTCGCCGCGCAGCAGCTGATCCCGCTGGCCGTCGCGGTGATGCTCTGGTTCCTGATCGATGCGCTGGCCGACGGCATATCCGCGATCCGCGTGTCCGGTCGCCGGCTCCCGCATGGCTGGTCGGTCGGGCTGGCGTTGCTGATGATCATCGGCGCCGGCAGCCTGGTCGTGAATGTCATCGCCGAGAATGTCGCCGCCGTGGCCGATAATGCCGCGAGTTACGAGCAGAATCTCCAGCGCCTGTTTCAGAGCCTCACGGACCTCTTCGGTCTTGAGGAGGCGCCGACCTTCGATCAGTTTTTTGCCAATATCGATATTCAGGGGCTGATCGTGCGACTGGCTGGGACCGTCAGCAGTTTTGCCGGCAATGCCGGCATCGTGCTGGTCTATGTTTTCTTTCTGATGGCCGAACAACAGTTCTTCGATGCCAAGCTGCGGGCTCTGTTCCCCGACGAACAGAGGCAGAACAAGGTCCGGCTGATTCTTATGCAGATGAGCAGCGACGTCAAAAAATACATTTGGATCATGACCCTGGTCAGTATTGCGACCGGCATGATCTCCTATGTCGCCATGCGCATCGTCGGGCTGGACTTCGCGGAGTTCTGGGCCTTCCTGATCTTCCTGCTGAACTATATCCCAACCATCGGCTCGATTCTCGGTACCGCCTTTCCGACGCTGCTCGCCCTGGTGCAGTTCGAGACCTTCGGCCCGTTCATTTTCATCCTGGTGACCATCGGCGCCACCCAGGTCATTGTCGGCAATATCATCCAGCCGCGGATGATGGGCTCGACCTTGAACATCAGCCCGCTGGTGGTGATCGTCTCCCTGCTGGCCTGGGGAGCGATCTGGGGCGTGGCGGGCATGTTCCTGTGCATGCCGATCACCGTCATCCTGATGATTATCTTCACCTATTTTCCGCACACCCGGCCGATTGCCATCCTTCTGTCGGCCGACGGCAACATCCAGGATCCGGAACACCGCGCCTCCTGACCCGGGCCGCGGCGTGGGCAGGCAGGCTCGGGAGGCGCGGAGTCCCCCAACCATTCGAAACGCAAATTTTGGAAAGCCGGGGGCAGAGGGTCTTGCGACACCTTGCCCGATCCGGCATGGTGCGCGCGCATCGGCCGGAGGGGGGACGGTGACACCTCTCCGTTCGGTCGCCGTCGAAAGTCCAGGGAAAGAAAGCCCATGAAAGTCGCAGTTCCGAAGGAACGCCGCCCTGGCGAGGCGCGCGTTGCCGCGTCGCCGGAATCCGTCAAGAAGCTGATCGGCCTCGGCCTCGACGTCGTGATCGAAAGCGGTGCCGGCGAAGCGGCCGGCTATCCCGACGACGTCTTCACCAAGAACGGCGCGAAGATCGCCGCGGGTGAGTCGGAGGCGCTGGCGGATGCCGACATTGTCTTCAAGGTTCGCCGGCCGCTGCTGAAGGGCGAGGGCGAGGTGGACGAGCTGGCGCTGATCAAAAAGGGCGCCATGCTGGTCGCGATCCTCGACCCCTATGATTCGCCCGAATCGATCAAGGCTTATGCCGAAGCCGGCATCAACGCCTTCGCCATGGAGCTGATGCCGCGCATCACCCGGGCGCAGTCGATGGACGTGCTGTCCAGCCAGGCGAACCTTGCCGGCTATCTCTGCGTCATCGAGGCGGCCGCCAATTACAAGAGCGCCTTTCCGATGATGATGACGGCAGCGGGCACCGTGCCGCCGGCCCGGGTCTTCGTCATGGGCGCCGGCGTCGCCGGACTGCAGGCGATCGCGACGGCGCGCCGCCTGGGCGCCATCGTCTCGGCCACCGACGTGCGGCCCGCCTCGAAGGAAGAGGTGCAAAGCCTTGGCGGGACCTTCGTCGCCGTCGAGGACGAGGAATTCCAGCAGGCGCAGACCGCCGGCGGCTATGCCAAGGAAATGAGCGAGGCCTACCGGAAAAAGCAGTCCGAACTCGTCGCCGAAACCCTGAAGAAACAGGACATCGTCATCTGCACGGCGCTGATTCCCGGCCGGCCGGCCCCGACGCTGGTCAGCGAGGACATGGTCAAGACCATGAAGCCGGGGGCGGTGATCGTCGACCTCGCGGCCGAGCGCGGCGGCAATTGCCCGCTGACCGAGCCGGACAAGGTCGTGGAGAAGCACGGCGTAACGATTGTCGGCTATCGCAATGTCGCCGGCCGCATGCCGGGCGGTGCCTCCAGCCTCTATGCCCGCAACCTGACCGCCTTCCTGACGCCGCTCTATGACAAGGAGAGCGGCGCGCTGAAGCTGAACTGGGAAGACGAGACGGTCTCCGGCACCAATCTGACACGCGACGGCAAGATCGTGCATCCGGCCTTCGCCACAGCCGCCGAAGCCCCGGCGGCGAGCGGAACCTGAGGGGGGCTCGAGCGACAACCATGGAACCGCAGGACATCATCCAGAACGCACAGCAGCTGCTTCAGGAATCGCAGCGGCTGGCCGAGCGGGCACGGGAGCTGGCGGAAGCCGCCCAGGTGGCCGCGCCGGCGGCGGCTCCCGAGGTCGCAGCAGCGGCGGGGCACGGCAGCCTGTTCCTCATGCTGCTCACGGTCTTTGCCCTGGCCTGTTTCGTCGGCTATTACGTGGTCTGGCGCGTCACGCCGGCGCTGCACTCGCCGCTGATGAGCGTCACCAACGCCGTCTCCTCGGTGATCATCGTCGGCGCGCTGATCGCCGCCTCGCCGGCCGGCGGCGAGTTCCTCTTCAGCGCCATTCTGGGCTTCCTCGCCGTGATCCTGGCCTCGGTCAACATCTTCGGCGGCTTCATCGTCACGCAGCGCATGCTGCACATGTATCAAAAGAAGAAGTAAGGCGAGGGAGACCGACAGATGCTTGAATTCGCTTACCTCGCCTATATCGTCGCGGCGATCTGCTTCATCCTGGCGTTGCGCGGGCTCTCCTCGCCGGAAACGGCGCGGATGGGCAATATCTACGGCATGACGGGCATGGGAATTGCTGTTCTCGTGACCCTGATCGCCATGCCGCAGATCCTGCCGCCCGATACGCCGATCCGGATCTGGCTGATCATCCTGGGGATCGTCATCGGCGCGCCGATCGGCACCTATATAGCCCTCAAGATCCCCATGACCGCCCTGCCGCAGCTGGTGGCGGCGTTCCACAGCCTGGTCGGTCTGGCGGCGGTGTTCGTGGCGGCGGCGGCCTTCTACAACCCGTCGGCCTATGGCATCGGCAGCTTCGGCGACATCGCCGTCGCGAGCCTGATCGAAATGTCGATCGGCGTGGCCATCGGCGCCATCACCTTCACCGGCTCGGTCGTCGCCTTCACGAAGCTGCAGGGACTGGTCTCCGGCAATCCGCTGGTCTTCCCGCTGCAGCACCCGCTGAATGCAGGCCTGGCCGTGCTGACGGTGATCCTGGTGATCATCCTGTGCAGCACCAATTCGGAACTGGCCTTCTGGCTGATCGTGCTGATCTCCCTGGCCCTCGGCCTGCTGCTGATCCTGCCGATCGGCGGGGCCGACATGCCGGTGGTCATCTCGATGCTGAACAGCTATTCGGGCTGGGCCGCGGCGGGCATCGGCTTCACCCTGCAGAACCAGCTGCTGATCGTCACCGGCGCGCTGGTCGGCGCCTCGGGTGCCATCCTCAGCTACATCATGTGCAAGGGCATGAACCGCTCGATCTTCAATGTGATCCTGGGCGGTTTCGGCGGCGAATCGGCCGGCCCCGCGGCCGGTCCGGGGGGGCCGCGCAATGTGAAGCAGGGCAGTGCCGACGATGCGGCCTTCATCATGAAGAACGCCCAGAACGTCATCGTCGTGCCCGGCTACGGGATGGCGGTCGCCCAGGCCCAGCATGCCGTCCGTGAGATGGGCGAGCTGCTCAAGGCCGAAGGCGTGAACGTCAAGTACGCCATCCACCCCGTCGCCGGCCGTATGCCGGGTCACATGAACGTGCTGTTGGCGGAAGCGAACGTGCCTTATGACGAAGTGTTCGAGCTGGAGGACATCAACCGCGACTTCGCCTCCTGCGATGTGGCCTATGTCATCGGTGCGAATGACGTGACCAACCCGGCGGCCAAGACCGACCCGACCAGCTCGATCTACGGCATGCCGATTCTCGACGTCGAAAAGGCGAAGACCGTGCTGTTCGTCAAGCGGTCGCTGGGCTCCGGCTATGCCGGCGTCGACAACGAGCTGTTCTTCCGCGACAACACCATGATGTTGTTCGGGGACGCCAAGAAAATGACCGAAGAGATCGTCAAGGGGCTGGAGTAAAGCGCCGAAGCGATCCGCTTTTTTCAGACTGAAGCGGCGGCGGGGCGGCGACGTCCCGCCGTTTCTTTGTCCGGTGCCTCCACGGTGGCCCGGGGGACGTGCCGATGGGCGAAGAGACTGTGCCGTCCGGGTCCAGGACCGACGGACTGAAGACATCCGACGCGGCCTATGCGGACCTGCGCGCGACCGACCTCGAAGCCGTACGCCGCTTCGAAGCCGCCGAGCAGGCATACGCCGAGGCGCCGCGCCGCCTGGAGCGTACGGTTTGATCGCGCCGCACGTACACCCGATCCCCGCGGGACCGGAGAGGGGCGGCCCAGGGTGATCGAGGCGCTGGCGCTGCTGCTCGGCTGCCAGCTGGCCGGGGAGGTGCTGGTGCGGATGCTGGCCCTGCCGCTGCCGGGTCCGGTCGTCGGTCTGGTGCTCCTGCTGGCCGGACTGATGCTGCGCCGGCGGGTCCCCGCAGAGCTCGACCGGACCGCCACCACCCTGCTCCAGAACCTGTCGCTGCTGTTCGTGCCGGCCGGGGTCGGCATCATGCAGCATGTCGGGCGGCTTCAGGCCGAATGGCCGGCCTTGCTGGCGGCCCTGCTGGTCAGTACCGCGGCGACGGTCGTGGTAACGGCGGTGGTCTTTCGTCTCGCGGCGCGGCTGATGGCGCGTTTCGGTGCAGCGGATGACGAGGCAGGCCATGACTGAGGTCTATCGCCTCTGGGTCTATCTCAGCGCCAGCCCGCTGCTCTGGCTGACCGCGACCCTGCTCGCCTATGCGCTGGGCCAGGCGGTGCATCGCTGGTGCGGCGGCCACCCGCTGGCGAATCCGGTGGCGATCGCCATCGCCCTTCTGGTCGCGGTGCTGTCGGTGAGCGGCACGGACTATCCGACCTATTTTGACGGGGCGCAGTTCGTGCATTTCCTTCTGGGGCCGGCGACCGTCGCCTTGGCGGTGCCGCTCTTTCGGCATCTCGGCCGGGTCCGCCGGGCGCTGGTGCCGATCGCGGCGGCCCTGCTGGCCGGGTCGCTGACGGCAATCGTCTCCGCCGTGCTCACCGCCCGCCTGCTCGGAGCCGCACCGGAGACCATGGCCTCGCTGGCCCCGAAATCGGTGACCACGCCGATCGCCATGGCCCTGGCCGATTCGATCGGCGGGCTGGCATCGCTGGCGGCCGTTCTGGTCATTGCCACCGGGATTCTCGGTGCGATGTTTGGGGCGCCGCTGGTGGCACTATTCCGGATCCGGGACCGGCGCGCGACGGGGCTGGCCGTCGGCACCGCGGCGCACGGCATCGGCACCGCGCGGATGTTCCAGCTGGACGAGGTCAGCGGCACCTTTGCGGCGATCGCCATGAGTCTCAACGGCCTGGTCACGGCCGTGCTGGTCCCGCTGATCGTAACCCTGCTATTGTAGGGGAAAAGGACCCACAGCCTGCGCCCAGGCGCGCGCGGGGCCTATCCAGAAAGTTCCGTTCCGATCGCCCGGGTGCGTGCGGTCTCCTCCCGGCCTGCCGGTGCCACCGTGGATCTCGACCTGCTGACCATCATCTCGCTCGCCGTGGCCATGCTTGGCGTCGGCGTCTTCGCCGGCGTGCTGGCCGGGCTCCTTGGTGTGGGGGGCGGCATCATCATCGTGCCGGCGCTGTTCCAGCTCTTCGCCTTCATGGACGTGGATCTGGCGGTGCGGATGCACCTGGCCGTCGGCACGTCCCTGTCGACCATCATCGTCACGTCGATCTCGTCACTGCGGTCGCACAGCCAGCGCGGTGCAGTGGACTGGCAATTGCTCAGGAGCTTCGGCCCGTCCGTGGCGGTCGGCGTGATCACCGGGACGGCCATCGCCGGGGTCGTCAGCGGGGCCGCGCTGACCGCGGTGTTCGCGGTCATGGCGCTGATCGTCGCCTGGTATATGGGCTTCGCGCCGGACGATCTGCGCTTTGCCCGGGAATTGCCCGGCGGGGCGAGGCGGGCGGCCATCGGCGGCGTCATTGGTGCCATTTCCGCCATGGTCGGCATCGGCGGCGGATCGCTGACGGTACCGACCCTGGTGCTTTGCAATTATCCGATCCGGCAGGCGGTCGGCACCGCCGCCGCGGTCGGGCTGATCATCGCCATACCCGGTACCGCCGGGTTCATGCTGAGCGGGCTGGACGCCGAGGGCCTGCCGCCGCTCAGCGTCGGCTATGTCAACCTGGTCGGCTTCGCGATCCTGGTGCCGGTCACCTGGGTGGCCGCCCCCTGGGGTGCCCGGCTGGCCCATTGGATCCGGCCGCGGCTGCTGCGCCTGTGCTTCGCCGGCTTTCTTTTCGTCGTGTCGATCCGGCTGTTCGCCAGCCTGGTGTGAGCCGCCGGGCGGGCCCCGCAAGCCGGTCAGTCGACGATCATCGCCTCCAGGGTCGCAAGACGGTCGGCTTCGCTGGCCGGCTTGTCCCAGCGGATGCGGTGGACGCGCGGAAAGCGCATGGCCACGCCGGATTTGTGCCGGGTCGAGCGGTGGACGCTGTCGAAGGCGACCTCCAGGACCAGCTCCGGCGAGACGGCCCGGACCGGGCCGTACCGCTCGACCGTGTGGTTGCGGACCCAGCGGTCGAGCCGGCCCAGCTCCTCATCGGTGAAGCCGAAATAGGCCTTGCCGACCGGCACCAGCTCGTCGCCGCCCCGGCCGTCCGGGCGCCAGGCGCCGAAGGTGAAGTCCGAATAGAAGGACGAGCGCTTGCCGTGCCCGCGCTGGGCGTACATCAGCACGACATCCAACAGCAACGGCCCGCGCTTCCATTTAAACCAGGGCCCCTTCGGCCGGCCGGCGACATAGGGGCTGTCGCCGCGCTTCAGCATCAGCCCCTCGATGGCGTTGGCGCGCGCCCCGGCGCGGATATCGGCGAGGGTGCTCCAGTCATCGAAGGGCACCAGCGGCGACAGGTCCATGCGGCCCGGCCGGGTCCGGCCGTACCAGGCCTCCAGGCGGGCGCGGCGCCGGTCGAAGGGCAGGGGGCGGATATCCTCCCCATCCTCGACCAGGATGTCGTAGAGCCGCACCCAGGCCGGATCGTCGGCCAGCATCTTCGCCGTGACGGTCTTGCGGTTGAGGCGCTGCTGCAGGCGGTTGAAGGGCGCGATCTCGACGTCTCCGCCCCTGGTTTCCGGCCGGGCGACCAGCAGCTCGCCGTCCAGCACCGCCTCGAAGCTCATGGCGTCGACGATCTCGGGGAAGGCGCCGCCGATCTCGTCGCCCGTGCGCGAGAACAGCCGCCGCCGGCCGCCGCAGGCCGCGAGCTGCACCCGGATGCCGTCCCATTTCCATTCGGCCCTGTAGGCGGCCGGGTCGAGGCCGTCGAGGTCGCCCTCTTCCAGCGGGGTGGCGAGCATCAGCGGCCGGAAGGTGGCGGCGTCGCGCGTTTCCGGGCGGCCGCCATGCCCCTCCAGCCAGGCGAAGAGCGCGCGGTAGGGCGGCGCCAGGCCGTGCCAGAGTTCCTCGATCTCCGCCACCTCGCGGCCGCCAAAGCCGGCGAGAGCGGTCTTGGCCAGCCGGGCCGAGACGCCGACCCGCAGGCCGCCGGTGATCAGCTTGAGCAGGGCGAAGCGTTCGGAGGCACCCAGCGCATCGAGCCAGCCCTCGATCAGCCCCGGCACCTCCATCCGCCGGGCGGCCTGCAGCCGTTCGACCACCTCGCCGAGGGCGGGCGGCGGCGCCCCGGTCGGGCGTTCCGGCCAGATCAGCGACACTGTCTCGGCCAGATCGCCGACATAGTCATAGGACCAGGCGAACAGCGCCGGATCGACGCGCTCGGCCGCCAGGGCGCGGATCAGCCCGGCCTTGGCGGCGGGGAAGCTCAGCCCCTCGGTCAGGGCGGCGAGGGCCCAGCCGCGGTCGGGATCGGGGGCCCGGGCGAAATAGTCGGCCATCAGCCGCAGCTTGCCATTGCGCGAGGGCATGAAGACGAGGCCGTCGATCAGCGCGGCGAAGGCCTTCATCCGGCGTCGTCCTCCTCCTCCCGGCCGACCAGGGCGAGGGCCCGGGCGCGGCGGCCGAGCTTGCCGGCCTGCAGCACCAGCGCCTCCTCCCGCCCATGCGTCACCCAGATCTCCGGCGCACCGGTCTCTTCGATGGTGGCGATCAGCTCGTCCCAGTCGGCATGGTCGGAGATGACCATGGGCAGCTCGACGCCGCGCTGCCTGGCGCGCTGGCGCACCCGCATCCAGCCGGAGGCGGCGGCGACCACCGGGTCGGGCAGGCGGCGCGACCAGCGGTCGGCGATCGCCGAGGGCGGTGCCAGCACCACCGCGCCGCGGAACTTCTCCCGCGCCTCCCGGCCGCCGCCGGCCACCGTGGCCGGTTCGAGCGGACCGAGCGCCACCCCCTGCCGTTCATAGAGGTCGCACAGCCCCTTGAGAGCGCCGTGGAGGTAGATCGGCCGGTCATGGCCGGCCTCGCGCAGCAGCGCGATCAGCCGCTGGCATTTGCCCAGCGCATAGACGCCGACGACATGCGCCCGCTCGGGAAACAGGGCGAGCGAGCGCAGCAGCTTGTCCAGCTCGGCGGCGACGGGCGGATGGCGGAAGACCGGCAGGCCGAACGTCGCCTCGGTGACGAAGACGTCGCACGGCACCGGCTCGAAAGGCGCGCAGGTCGGGTCGGGGCTGCGCTTGTAATCGCCGGAGACGACCACCCGGCTGCCGTCGTAGTCCAGCACTACCTGGGCGCTGCCCAGCACATGGCCGGCCGGCACCAGCCGGACATCGACGGCGCCGACCCGGAGCGTCTCGCCACAGGCCAGCGCCTGCTGCGCCGCGCCGGCGTTCGCGCCATAGCGCTGGCGCATGATGGCGAGCGTCTCCGGGGTCGCCAGCACATGGCCGTGATGGGGCCGGGCATGGTCGGCATGGCCATGGCTGATGACGGCGCGGTCGACGGCCCGCGGCGGATCGATGAAGAAGCCGCCGGGGTCGACGTACAGCCCCTCCGGCAGCACGCGGACCCAGCTTTCCGGTTTCGGGGCGGCGGTCACGGGCCGGGACGCAAGCGGTGCCGGAGCCGCCTTACCAGCCGGCCCAGGCCGGCCGCTCGGGCGCCAGCCGCGCCTCGCCGGCCGTCAGGCCGTCGGCCTCCAGCGCTTCCAGGCGCAGCAGCGCCATGGCCCGGCCGTCGCCGCCGCCGCGGACTTCGCCGACCACCTTGCCGTCGGCGCCGGTGACCGGCGTGCCGGGCGCGGGCAGGGGGCCGTCGATGCGCACCGGCACCAGCCGCCGCTTGACCAGCCCGCGATATTTCGTCCGCGCCGTCAGCTCCTGGCCCATATAGCAGCCCTTGTCCCAGGAAATGCCGTGCAGCTCGTCGAAGCCGGCTTCCAGCAGGGTGGACTTCTCGACCTCGACGTCGCGGCTGCCCGCCGGCACGCCCAGCGACAGGCGCAGGGCCTCATAGGCCTCGGGAGTCGCCGGCTGCGCGCCGAGACCGGCCAGGATCGCCGCGGCCCCGTCGCGCGGCAGCAGCAGCCGCACCCCGAGCTCCGGCAGGC